>DXBO01000150.1 GCA_019116485.1 Candidatus Gemmiger excrementavium | reverse complement strand
TGGGGGAGCACAGACGGCATTGGGGACACAAAACTCGAAATGCGATAGGGCGTTAACAGCGCCGCCAGAGTTCAAATCTCTGATGCTCCGCCAAAAGAGAAGGCAAGGACTTTCGTCCTTGCCTTCTCTTTTTCTTTTCTTTACCAGGGGTTCGGTATCGCCGGGCAGACCCGTAACATGTGTCTGCGTCAGGCCTTTTCGGTCAGGCGGTAATACTGCGTGCCTTCCTTGGTCAACAATTGCAAAAAACCGCAGCCGTTGGCAAAGCGCAGGTATTGGCAGCCTTGCGGCAGACTGTCGAAACGCAGGAAACAGTCCGCTCGGGTGTCGAACAAGAAGACTGGGCTGTACACATAGGTGGCCCAAGACAGATACGCTCCCTGCAGGTGCAGGTCGTCGAAGACCTGCTGCGTAATCATAAGGGGCTGGTCTTGCTGTGTGGTCCGCAGCTCCCAGGTCGCCAATTGGTCCCCGGGCAGTACGTCCCGGTTCACTTTGAAAAAGACCGCATCTCCCATGGCGATCTCGGCGGTCCCCCCCGGCAGCGGGATCGCCTGTGCGCCGTCCGCCGTCAATGCATAGGAATCCCCCTGCGGGATAAGGGCCCACAGGTTTTCGCCGTCGGACAAGGGGGTGTGGGCGTCCTCCCGGCAGGGTGTCAGGGTCAGCGTTTGCAGATCGGCGCAATAGACCCGGAACGTCGGCACACCGTCGATGGTCTCCAGGGTATCAAAGTAGAGCTGATCGCCTGCCAGTGCCGGGCTGTTCTGGAAAGATGCCGAACTCTCCAGGAATTCTTTCGGGTAGGTATAAACCGTCTGCGCGGTCCCGGCAAGCAGGTCGTAGACGCACAGCCGGGCGGTGTCGGCAGCTTGCCCGTCGTCGGGGGTCTCGGTCTCCCGGTACACCAGGTAGCGTTCATTGCAGGTCTGCAGCAAAAGGCTGCACCCTGCCGGTGCCGAGACCAGGTCCCGGTATTGGCCACTGTCGGGGGCGTAGCTGCCCATGGTCACGGGGGCCCGGGACCAGGACGTGCCATCGCCGGTCTCTGCCTCCAGGTAGACCAACAGGGTGCCATCTGGAAGAAAGCAGACAGGCATACAGGGCTGTCCGTTCAGGGTCGGCGGCAGGTCGAATTTTTCGACGGCAAAGACCTCCTCCGCCGGGCGGCAGTCCCGGTAGAGGTCGTAGCGCAGGTCCGGGTCGCCCGCAACCGGGATGGTATAGCAGGGCGCCGGGGTCTGCGCCGCGGTTTGTTCCGGGGTGGCCGGCGCCGGGGAGGGCGCGGCGCTCTGTGCGGGCTGCCCGCCGGTGACGGCGGAACAGCCGGAAAGACCGATACAGACCACGGCCAGAAGCATCAGCACAACGTTTCGCATACAAAGGCCCCCTTTCGACAGCAGGTATGACACAACGGTAGCATATTCGGAGCCGCTTGTAAATAGCTGACGCGGCAGCGGGCGGAGTCAGTCACCGCCGCCCGCGCGCCAGGCGATAAGCTGGGCGCATACCGACACGGCGATCTCGGCGGGGGTCACCGCCCCGATGGCAAGGCCGATGGGGGTGGTGATGCGGGCGGGAGCGTCCGCGTACCCGGCAGCGGCCAGGTCTGCAAACAGGGTCTCCCGCTTGCGGTGGCTGCCCATAAGCCCGATGTACCCGGCAGGGGTGTCCAGCGCCCACCGCACGGCGGCGGCGTCCCCCTGATGGCCCCGGGTCATGATGCAGACGGCGTCCGTCGCCGTGGGGGCCAGCGCCCCGGCAAAGGCGGCGTCCAGGGCCGCAAAATCACACAGGACCACCTGTTCCGCATCGGCAAAGCGCTCCGCCGCCGCAAACTCCGCCCGGTCGTCGGCCACAAAATGGCGGATGGCCAGCTGCCCCAGCAGCCGGGAGACCTCCCGGGCCACATGGCCGCCGCCAATGACAAAGACCCGCCGGGTATCCAGAATGGGCAGCTCCATCCGGGCGGGGATGCCCTCCACCAGGGCCGGGCCGGTGCGGGTCATTTCCCGGGGCATCAGCCAGGGAGCGCCGCCGTCGGCGGGCAGGCAGAATACCGCGTCCTGCCGGGCTTCCAGGGCCTGCACCGCAGCCCGCAAGGGGGCGGCGTCGGTCAGCGGCGTAAACAGGATATCGGTGCTGCCGCCGCAGATCATCCCCACTGCCCCGGCTTCCCGGGCGTTCAGGGAAATATGCCGCAGCCCCGGCACCGCCTGCCCCTGGGTCACCCATTGGATGCAGGTGTATTCCAGCGCGCCGCCGCCGATGGTCCCGGCCAGCAGCCCGGTTTCGTCCACCGCCATCCAGGCGCCGGGGCGCTGGGGGGTGGACCCGGTGACCGCTGCCACCGTGACCAGCCACACCGGGCGCCCCGCGGTCAGGGCTATTTGGGCGGCCTGTAAAATGGCTGCATCCATGGGCGATCCCTCCTTTTATTGGGTCAATAACAGTACGTTTTCCGGCGCGATGCCCAGTTCGGCGGGCATCCGGGCCGGTTTTTTGTCCTTGGGCATCCGCCACCACAAAGGGGCGCTGCCGGGGTCCTGCCCCGCGTAGCGGAACAAAAGGCACCATTCAAAGGGTTCCTCCATGGCACCGGCGTCCTGCACCGCAAAGCGGTTCACCGCCGTGCGGGGGTTGAAGTAGTGGGCCCGCAGCCCCACGGCCCGCAGATTGTCCGGCACCGGGCGGGCCGTTTGCAGCCGCACTCCCCAGGCGGGCACCTCCACGGTGTGGTCGTCCACCCGGCGGGCTTCGGCCAGGTTCTTGCAGCCGGTCAGCCGCGCCGCCGCCATGCTCTGCGGGTCCGCAAAAACTTCCTTGGTGGGGCCGGTGCGCAGGGTGCGCCCTTCGTCCATAATGCACAGGGTGCTGCACAGGCGGTAGGCTTCGTCACGGCTGTGGGTCACCAGTACCGCCTGCCGCCCCACGGTGCGCAGCAGGTCCCGCAGCTGGGGCTGCAGCAGGTCCCGCAAATGGGCGTCCAGGGCCGAGAAGGGTTCATCCAATAATAAAAGCCGGGGGTCGGCGGCCAGCATCCGGGCCAGGGCCACCCGCTGGGCCTGCCCGCCCGAAAGCTGGGCCGGGCGCAAGGATTCCAGCCCCTGCAGTTGCAGTTGGGCCAGCATCTGCCGCACAATGGTATCCTGCTCGGCACGGGAACCCCGGCCGCGGGCGCCGCAGCGGATGTTTTCGTATACCGTCATGGTGGGGAACAGGGCGTATTGCTGGAACAGGTACCCCACCCGCCGCTGCTGGGGCGGCAGGTCGATGCCCGCTTCGGAATCAAAGAGAACCCGTCCATCCAGCAGGATACGCCCCCGGTCGGGGCGCTGGATGCCCGCAATGCACTTGAGGGTCAGGCTTTTGCCGCAGCCGGAAGCCCCCAGCAGCCCGGTGATGGGCGCGTCGGTATCCAGCAGGGCCCGCAGCCGGAAGCCGCCCAGTTTTTTTTCAATATCCACAAACAGGCTCATGGGGTGGGGCCTCCTTTCGCCGGGCGTTCCAGCCAGTTCACGGTCAGCAGCACGGCGGCGGAAATGCCCAGGTTCACCAGCACCCAGAACAGGGCCCCGGCATCGTCCCCGGTGCGCCACAGCTGGTACACGGTGGTGGAGATGGTGGCCGTGCGCCCCGGGGTATACCCGATGAGCATGCTGGTGGCGCCGTACTCGCCCAGGGCCCGGGCAAAGGCCAGCACCACCCCGGCCAGAATCCCCTGGCGGCAGGCGGGCATGCGGATGCGCCAGAAGATAAAGGTGTTGGAAAGCCCCAGGGTCTGCCCGGCCTGGGCCAGAGTGGCATCGAAACTTTCAAAAGCACCCCGGGCGGTGCGGTACATCAGGGGAAAGGCCACCACGGCGGCAGCCAGCACGCCCCCGTACCAGGTCATCACAAAGGGGATGTCAAAGTTTGCCAGCAGCTGGCCCAGGGGCCGCTTGTTGCCGAACACCAGCAGCAACAGGTAGCCCACCACCGTGGGGGGCAGCACCATGGGCAGCGTCAGCACCGCGTCCAGGGCGCCTTTTACCAGCCGGGGCAGCCGGGCCGCGTAGTAGGCGGCGGCAAGGCCCGCAAAAAACACTACCACGCTGCTAAGGGCCGCAATGCGCAAAGAATTGTATAACGGGAACCAATCCATGGCTACGCTCGCTTTCCGGGCCGCGTCAGGCAGCCGGGGCAAAGCCCACCGCTTCAAAAACGGCCATGGCTTCGTCGGTGGAAAGGTAGTCCAGGAAGGCCTGGGCTTCCTGCGGGTGGGCAGAGGTGTTCACCACGGCGGCGGGGTAGATGACCTGGCCGCACATTTCGGCGGTGGCGGTGTCCACGGGGGTCAGCCCGGCGCTGAACGCGTCGGTGCCGTACACGATGCCGCAGTCCACGCTGGCCTCGGTCACCTGGGTGGTGACTTCCTTCACGTTGGTGCCGTAGGTCAGCACCCCGGCTTCGGCCAGGGCGGCTTCGTCCAGGCCGTAGTAGGCAAGGATCTTCTGGGTATACTGGCCCACCGGCACGTCGCTGTTGCCCATGGCCAGCAGAATATCCCCGGCGGAAAGTTTTGCCGCCAGATCGTCAAAACCGGTAAGGGCGGCGGGGTTGCCTTCGGGCACACACAGGGTCACCTTGTTTTCCAGCAGGTTCAGCCGGGTGCCCTGGGCCACAAAGTCCAGACCTTCGGTGTTCACGGCGGGGTCTGCCACCGCGTCCAGCTGGTCCATCTGCTTTTGCCCCGCCGAGATAAAGACATCGCAGGCGGCGCCCTCCTGAATCTGGGTTTTCAGCGTGCCGGAGGAATCAAAGTTGAAAGTCAGCGTTACGTTGGGGGCGATTTCTTTGTAGTCCTCGGCGATCTCGGTGAGGGTCTCGGTCATGGACGCCGCCGCAAAGACCACCAGTTCCACCGGTTCGCCCGCTGTTTCGGTTGAAGCAGGGGCGGCGGTGGCCTGCGGCGCTGCCGAGGATGCCGGGGTGCCGCAGGCGGCCAGACTGCACAACAGCAGCCCCGCCGGCAGCAGAGAGAGAAACTTTTTCATACTGCGATCTCCTTTTTTGCTCTTCGCAAAATCTATTCAAAACGTGGATTTACACGTTTTGGCAGGAACGGGAAAAAGTTCAAAACCGTCTGCACCGGCGGACATGTGCCGACCGGTGCAGACACCACCAGGGAAATTTGGCGGCAAATTGTGTGCGAGGAGAGAAACGACGAGTGCGCGATTTGGCGTCGAATTTTGTCGAGGGGGTGTCCAAAAGGGCTGCGAAGCCGCGCGCTGCCTGCGGCAGATGCAGCGCGGCGGAGCAGGGGCCGCGGTCGCAGAGGGCAAGCCCCGCCCAAGGGGCGCAGCCCGATGCGGGCACCGCAACCCGTTGAATAGGCCCGTCAGGCGCCGCCGTGCGGGACTGTTCCCCCTTTTGAGGTTTGCGGGGCGCAATCCATCGTCGCCCCGCGCAGCAGCGTCAGCGCGTGGGGCATCTGGTCCAGGAACACATCCATGCTTTCGTGGCAGGCTTTGGGGCTGCCCGGCAGATTGACGATGAGGGTCTTGCCCCGGATCACCGAAACGCCCCGCCCCAGCATGGCCCGGGGGGTAATGCGCAGGCTGGCCGCGCGGATGGCCTCGGCAATGCCGGGGGCCTGGCGCTGGGCCACCGCCAGGGTGGCCTCGGGGGTAATGTCCCGGGGGGAGAATCCGGTGCCCCCGGTGGTCAAAATCAGATCGGGCTGCCGCTGGTCGCACAGGCGGCGCAGCTCTTTTTCCAGGGCCGGGCGGTCATCGGGCAGCAGCAGCGTTTCGATGATCTCATACCCATTTTGCTGCAGCCGTTCCACAAGGGCGGGGCCGCTTTTATCCTCCCGTTCCCCTGCGGCGCACCGGTCGGATAAGGTGATCACCGCCGCCTGGAAAGGCAGCGGCGCCGGGCGGTCCTCCACCATCATCACGTCCCCCACGGCAACCTCGCCATCGGCCAGCACCTTGGCAAACACCCCTTCGTGGGGCATGATGCACTCCCCCATGCGGTGATAGATGGCACAATGGGTGTGGCATTCCTTGCCGATCTGGGTGATTTCCAACAGGGCGGTGCCGCAACGCAGCCGGGTACCCACCGGCATGGCGCGGAAATCCAGCCCTTCCACCACCAGGTTTTCCCCAAAAGCGCCGGGCTGCACGTTGGCGCCCTTGGCGTTGAAGGCGGCGATTTTATCGGCACTGAGCAGGCTTACCTGCCGGTGCCAGTGCCCGGCGTGGGCGTCCCCCACCAGGCCCCAGTCCGTGCGCAGTTGGGCGCGGTCCTGGTTGGTTTTCTCGGTGCCCCGGGCTTTGCTCAGGCAGACGGCCCGCACGGTTCCTTCCATAGTTATCCTCCAATTCGGTTCATGGTCTGGCGGCTGCCATGCCCGGCCCCAAAACAGTGGCCCTCGGGCTTGGCGGCAATGGCCTGTTCCACGGCCTTTTTCAATTCGTCGGGGCCTGCGCCGCCGCGCAAAAGCGCCCGCAGGTCGGTGCCGTCGTCGTAACACAGGCAGGGGCGCAGCATACCGGTGCAGGTCAGCCGCAGCCGGTTGCAGCTGGCGCAAAAACGGTGGCTCACCGCATCGATAAACCCGATGCGCCCCGTAAGCCCCGCGGATTTATAATAGTGGGCGGGGCCGTTGCCCCGGGGTTCGTGGCAGGGGGCCAGGTCCGGCCATGCCTGCCGCAGTACCGCCAGCACCTTGTCCCCGGCAAGCCCGGGGTCTGCTTCCCCTTTGCCAATGGGCATCTGCTCAATGAACCGCACGTCCACGCCGGGGTCGGCGGCCAGGCGGGCCAGGGGCAGCCATTGGTCGGCGGTTTCGGGCAGCAATACCGCGTTGATTTTTACCGGCAGCCGCCGGGCGGCGGCGCGCACGGTATCCACCACCGCACCCGGCGCAAAGGCGCGGCGGGTCAGGGTGTGGTATTGGGTTTCGTCCAGGGTGTCCAGGCTCACGTTCACGGCGTCCAGCCCGGCGGCTACCAGGGCGTCCAGCTGGTCCCCCAGCAGCAGGCCGTTGGTGGTCAGGGTCACCTGGCGGGTGCCGGGCAGGGCTTTCAGCGCCGCCACCAGCACCGGCACCCCCCGCCGCACCAGCGGTTCGCCGCCGGTGAGCTTGAAGGTATCGATGCCGCAATCCAGCGCCGCCCGGGCGATGGCCACAATTTCCTCGTACCGCAGCAGGTCGGCGTGGGCGCACAGGTCCACCCCCTGTTCCGGCATGCAGTAGCGGCAGCGCAGGTTGCACCGGTCGGTAAGGGAGATGCGCAGATACCGCACCTGCCGCCCGTACTGGTCGGTCATGGGGTGGCCTCCGCCTGGTAGTGGCCGCTTTTGCCGCCGGATTTTTCCAACAGGCGGATGCCGTCCATGCGCATGGAACGGTCCAGGGCCTTGGCCATATCGTAAATGGTCAGCAGCGCCGTGGAAACCCCGGTCAGGGCTTCCATTTCCACCCCCGTGGGGCCTGTGCACTGCACGGTACACTCCGCCCGGATGGCGTGGCGGTCTTGCAGCAATTCAAAGGTCACGGCGCTTTTGGTCAGGTTCAGCCGGTGGCACAAGGGTATTAAATCCGCCGTGTGCTTGGTGGCCATGATGCCCGCCACCTGGGCCACCCCCAGCACGTCGCCCTTTTTGGCGCGCCCGGCGGCGATGGCGGCAAAGCAGTCGGGGCTCATGGTAATGAACCCTTCCGCCACGGCGGTGCGCCGGGTATCGGGCTTTTCGCCCACGTCCACCATCCGGGCATTGCCCGCCGCGTCAATATGCGTCAGTTCCATAACTTCTCCTTTTTTAACCCGTCAGGCGGCAACCTGCGGGACTGTTCCCCCTTTTGAGGGCTCAGACGAGCCCTTTGCCGAACCCGCAGTTAGGGAAATGACATTCCGGGCAGTTCAGGCACAGCCCGCCTACCCCCAGCCCGGCCAGCCAGTCTGCCGTTACCGGCACATCGGCCAGCAGGCGGGGCAGCACCAGGTCAAAAATCGTCCGCCTGGCGTACATCACGCAGCCGGGCAGGCCGCACACCGGGCGGCCGTCGGGCAGGTAGCCCAGCATGAACATGGCCCCCGGCAGTACCGGCGCGCCGTAGCCCACAATGGCCGCGCCGCTGTTCCGGATCGCCAGCGGCGTGCGGTCGTCGGGGTCCACACTCATGCCGCCGGTGCACAAAATCAGCTCCACCCCGGCATCCGCCATCTGCCGGATGGCCGCTGTGATGGCCCCGCTGTCATCCCCGGGGGTGGCGTGGGCCGCCATGGTGCAGCCGTACTCCGCCAGTTTGGCTTCCAATACCGGGGTAAAGGCGTCCTGGATCAGCCCTTTCTGCACTTCGCTGCCGGTGGTCACCACGCCAAAACGCCGCGCCCGGAACGGCCGCAGCTGCAACAGCGGTTCCGGCCCTGCCGCCCGGCGGGCTTCCTCCATGGCGGTTTTCTCGATCACCAGCGGAATGATGCGGGTGCCGCAGAGTTTGTCGCCTTTTTTCACTCCAAAGCCCGAGGACCGGGTGGCGATCATCATGCGGCCCAGGGCATTCACCGCCCGGATGCGCCCGGCATCTGCCAGAAACAGCCCGTCGCAGTCGGCGGTCAGTTCGATCTTGCCTTCTTTGGGCTCCGAGGCGGTCATGTACTGGTTCCGGCACAGGTCCCGCAGAATTTCCGCGGCCTCGTTTTCGTGGAGCATGTTCTCGTCATGCTCCCACACATACAGGTGCTCCTTGCCGCAGCGCAGCAGCACCGGGATGTCCTCGGGCCGGATGATGTGCCCTTTGCAGAACACCGGCCCCTTGGATACACCGGGGATGATCTGGGTAATATCGTGGCAGAGCACCTGGCCCACCGCGTCCTGGGTAGCGATCAGTTTCATAGGAGTACCTCCCAACAGGCGGCGTTGCGCAAACGGGCCGCCGGTGTTACAATGATGTACAAAAAGGGGGATGGAACCATGCAAAACAAGGCAGAACGGCCCTGGGTCCTCATCCGGGGCGCCGGGGACCTGGCCACCGGCACCATTCTGCGGCTGCACCGCTGCGGGTTCAAGGTGTTGGCCCTGGAATGTGCCGACCCTTCGGCCATACGGCGCAAAGCCGCTTTCTGTGAGGCCGTGTGGCAGGGCAGCACCACCGTGGAAGGGGTGACCTGCCGCCGCATCGAAACGGCGGGGGAGGCCGCCGTTGTTTCCGCAGCGGGGGAAGTGCCCCTGCTGGTGGACGAAACCTGTGCCGCCGCAGAGCTTCTGCACCCGGCGGCGGTGGTGGATGCCATTTTGGCCAAACGGAACCTGGGCACCCACCGGGCCATGGCGCCCCTTACAGTGGGCCTGGGCCCCGGCTTTACGGCGGGGCAGGATGTGGACGCGGTGGTGGAAACCATGCGCGGTCACCAGCTGGGCCGGGTCATCCGCCAGGGGGCAGCCATCCCCAATACCGGGGTGCCGGGCAATATCGGCGGCTATACCAAAGAGCGGGTCATCCATGCCCCGGCATCGGGGCCTATGGAGTTTGTGCCCGATGACACCGGCGCCCTCATCGACATTGGCGCGGTGGTGCGCAAAGGCCAGTGCATCGGGCGCGTGGGCGGGGTGGAAGTACCCGCCACGCTGGACGGCGTGCTGCGGGGCATCATCCGCCAGGGGTATCCCGTTACCAAAGGGCTGAAAATTGCCGACATTGACCCGCGCCCCGAACAGGTGCACAACTGCGATACGGTTTCCGACAAAGCCCGGGCCATCGCCGGGGGCGTGGTGGAAGCGCTGCTTTCCCTGGCGGAAGAACGGGGCCTTGCACTGCTGTAGATTGTACCATATTCCCCGGGGAAAGTCATTCCCCCAGCACCCAGGGGGCCAGGAAAGCGTCGTCTTTTTGCAGCGCCCCCACCCGGCAGGCAAACCCCTGGCGGGACAAAGCCCCGGCGGCCTGCCGCCCGGCGTTCATACGCCTTTCGTCATCCGCCTGGTTGAACAGCAGGCGGATATTTTCTTTGGGTACGCCGCACCGGGCAGCGGCTTCTTCGGCGCAAAGGCACAGTTCCGCCACCCCCACCGGTGCGGCAGGGTTTGCGGCCCAGGCAGGGTGCAGGGCGTAGCGGTGCACCACTTCCCCCACGGGCCGCCCCAGGGCCGAAAGCCCCAGCACGATCAAAACATGGGTGGTTTCGGCGGGCAGCACCGGTTCGTCGGTGCGGTGGAGTTTCAGGGGCAGGCGGTGGGCGCCGTCCGCCTCGCACACGATGTAGTCCGCCGCCTTGCAGGCCGCGGTCCAGGCGGCGGGGGAGAGGGCGGTCATTTTTTTCCCGGCGGGGGTCCCGGCGCAGACCACACCGGGCACAGCCAGCGCCGCCGCCAGGGCGTCCGGGGCGGGGGCGCGCAGCAGCAGGCGGCAGTCCCCCGGGGCGGCGGGGTAGATATGGGTGGTGGTGGTCCACAGCACCGAAAAGCCCGAAAGGCGGTGCGCCAGGCTGCGCACCGCCGTGGTTTTTCCGCCTGCGCCGATCACCGCGATACAGGCTTTCATCTTACGGGTCCTCCGTGGCAAACAGACAGGTGTAGCCGTCGGGGCCGCAGGCATAGACGGCCTCGCAGTCCCGGTCCAAAAGGTCCCGGCGGTCGCCGTCGGCGGTGTACCGCACACAGGTGCCGCAGCTGGAACTCAGTTCCCGGGGCACCGGCATCATCCGGGCTGCCACACCCTGCCCCTGCAGCGCCTGAAAACTGAGCAGCGCGCTCAGGTGGGTGTGGAAGGTAGCAACGTAGTCTTTCATTGTTTGGTCAGTACCAGGCGGTACTCGTCCTCGTCGGCGGGGTGTACTTCCACCTTATAGCCGCTGTTGGTGGCAAAACGGGTCACGTTCTCCACCGAACAAGGGTTATCCAGCAGCACTTCCAGGGTGGCGGGGGCGTCGCTTTGTACAGCCTTCTGCACCATGACCACCGGCATGGGGCAGGACAATCCTCTTGCATCGATCATACGGCTTTCTCCTTTTTGTACAGGTTGGCGTAAGAAATCACGGCCAGCAGCACCAGGCACACGGCCACGCCCACGCGGCCGGGCATCCCCACGCCGCCGGCGGTAAACACACCGTCGGTCATGGCGTCGGCGTTGCCCGCCATGCCAAAGTTGTGGGCCAGGGCCGCACCCACGATCATGCCCAGCACCGTCACGGCGCTGTCGCCGTTGCCCTCACCGGCCAGGATCAGCTGGCGCAGGGGGCAGCCGCCCAGCAGGATGGACCCCCAGCCCGCGGCGGTCATGCCCAGGAAACTCCAGATATAATCATGGTGGGCCACCGGCTGCACGGCCAGTTCGGGGTGGAATTTGCCCAGGACCAGGTTGCCCACCAGCACCACCGCAAAGATGGCCACAAAACCGCTGAGCAGGTTGAAATCCTGGAACATTACCGCGTCCCGGATGCCGCCCGCCATGCACAGGCGGCTTTTCTGGGCCAGGGCGCCCACCACCAGCCCGGCGAGGAGGGCCACCACCCAGGGGGCGTGGCTGGCGCCGGGACCCTCGGTGGAGAACAGCAGCACCGAAGGCACCGCCAGCAGCAACACCAGCAGGGCGATCATGAACCCGGGCAGTACAAAGCCTTCGGCGGGCTTGACCTTGTAGGCCCGGCCCAGAGAGAAACCTTTTTTCAGGCAGGCGATGCCCACCAGAATACCGCAGACGAACCCGGCCAGACCAGCCAGGGCGGTGCCGTCACCGCCGCCCAGACGCAGCACCATGCGCAGCGGGCAGCCCAGAAAAGCCAGCGCCCCCACCATGACGATGCCGCCCAGGATAAACCGCAGTGCCGGGGCGGAACCGGCCCGGGCCTTGAACTCCTTGCCCGCCAGAGCCATCAGGGCCGCGCCCAGCACCAGGCCGATGATCTCGGGCCGGATGTACTGCACTTTCGCCGCATGATGCAGACCCAGGGCGCCGGAAATATCCCGCAAAAAGCAGGCGATGCAGAACCCCATGTTGCCGGGGTTGCCCAAAGCAACCAGTACCAGAGCCGCCAGACCCACCGCGATGCCGGTGACGGGCACCAGAATGTTGACTTTTTTCAAAAACGATTCCTCCTTGTTCTGACTGCTTTCCGGGTGCGCCGTTGCGCGCCCCGCCGCCTCTGTGCTACACTGTAGCCAGAAGTAATGTATAGAAAGGGGCTTTGCCATGCCCGCTGTCTACCTGGATCAAGCCGCCACGTCTTTTCCCAAACCGCCCTGTGTGGCGGCCGCTATGACCGAATATCTCACCCATGTGGGGGCCAACGTCAACCGGGGCGTCTACGGGTCCGCCCAGCAGGCGGAACTGGTGACGCTGCTTCTTCGGCAGCGGCTGTGTGAACTGTTCGATTTTGACCACCCCACCCATGCGGTGCTCACCCCCGGCAATACCTGGGGGCTGAACCTGGTGCTGGGCGGGGCGCTGCGCCCCGGGGACCACTGCATCGTCTCCGCCATGGAGCATAACGCCGTCATGCGGCCCTTGCAGCGGCTGGCAAAACAGGGCGTACGGTTTGACCGCATTCCCTGCGACGGGGCCGGGTTCCTGGACCTGGCCGCTCTGGAAGGGCTGTTCCGCCCCAACACTAAACTGGTGGTGCTGGCCCATGCCTCCAATGTATCGGGCGCCGTGCAGGACGCCGCCGCGGTGGGCAGAATCTGCGCCGCCCACGGGGTACCTTTCTGCCTGGATGCCGCCCAGACGGCAGGACATCTGCCCCTGTCGTTCCGGGAACTGGGGCTTTCGGCCCTCAGCGTGCCCGCCCACAAGGGGCTCATGGGGCCCCAGGGGCTGGGGGCGCTGCTGCTGGCCCCGGACTTTGCCAAGGCGCTGGCCCCCTATGTGACAGGGGGCACCGGCAGTGCCTCGGACAGCGAGGACCAGCCCGCCTATATGCCCGATAAATTCGAGCCCGGCACCCCCAACCTGCCCGGCATCTACGGGTGGGAGGCCGCCCTGGAATTTTTGCAAAACATCGGGGTGGAGCAGATCCGCGCCCATGACCTGGCCTTGAGCCGCCGGTTTCTGGCAGGCGTGGCGGGTCTCCCCGGTGTGCGCTTGCTCGGCCCCGCCGATCCCCAGCGCCGGGTGGGGGTGTTCAGCCTGGATTTTGCGGGCCGGGATAACGCAGAGATGGCTTACCGGCTGGAAACGGAGTACGGCATCCTGACCCGGTGCGGGCTGCACTGTGCCCCCGCCGCCCATAAGACGCTGGGGACCTTCCCCCGGGGCACCGTGCGGTTTTCCACCGGGTGGTTCACCACTGAACGGGATATAGACGCGGCCCTGGCCGCCATCCGGGCCCTTACCGCAGAGTGATGCGTTTGCCGCCCTCGGTCTCGGGCAGTACCACGCCCACCCGCTGGGCGCTGGGCACCGCGGCCAGCAGGTCGCGGTAGAGGGCGTCGGCGTCCCCGGGGGCTACGGCCATCAGCAGGCCGCCCGCCGTCTGGGGGTCGTAGAGTACATCCTGTACGGCCAGGGGCACTGCGCCGGGGTCCACCGCCCCTTCGGCATAGCGCCGGTTGCGGTACATCCCCTCAGGCAAAAGGCCCATCTTGGCAAATTCCAGCGCTTCGGGCAGAATGTCCACCGCGCCGGTATCAATTTCCAGCCCCACGCCGCTGCCCTGGGCCATCTCGTAGGCGTGGCCCAAAAAGCCGAAGCCCGTCACGTCGGTGCAGGCGTGGACTTCGTAGCGCACCATGCAGTCCCGGGCGGCTTTGTTTAATGTAGTCATCAGGGTGTAGGCCTGTTGCAGCGCTTCGGGTGGGCAAAGGTCGGCTTTGGCCGCCGTGGTCAGCACCCCGATGCCCAACGGCTTGGTGAACAGCAGCACGTCCCCGGGGCGGGCCCCGGCGTTGGTCAGCACCCGGTCGGGGTGCACAAAGCCGGTCACCGCCAGGCCGTATTTGGGTTCTTCGTCCAGGATGCTGTGCCCGCCGGTGATGATGGCCCCCGCTTCATACACCTTCTCGTAACCGCCCCGCAGCAGGTCGTGGACGGCGGATTTGGGCATGGATTCGGGGATGCACAAAAGATTCAGCGCCAGTTTCGGTTCGCCGCCCATGGCGTATACATCGGAAAGGGCGTTGGTGGCCGCGATCTGCCCGAACAGGTAGGGGTCATCGGCAATGGGCGGGAAAAAATCCACCGTCTGCACCAGGGCCAGTTCGTCGGATACTTTATATACCGAGGCATCGTCGGATTTGTCGAACCCCACCAGCAGGTTGGGGTCCCGGTGGGTGCGGATGCCTTCCAGCAGCTGGGCCAGCACCCCGGCGCCCACCTTGGCGCCGCAGCCCGCACAGTGGGCCAGTTTGGTCAGTTTTACATTCTGTTCCTGTTCCATCGTTGCCTCCCGGGGCGTTATTCTAGCAAAAGAATAACACTCCCGCCCCAAAAGGTCAAGGCAAGAAAAACCGGGCAGCTCTTCACAGGCTGCCCGGTTTGTGTATACAGTCGTTTATACTTTGGTGCAAAGGGTCTTCAGGGTGCCGGTCACGGCAAAATCGCCGCTGCCCGCGGGGATAAAGACGCTGTCGCCTTTTTTCACAGACAGGGTCTCGCCGCCGCAGGTCACGGTGCCCGCGCCGTCCACGATCAGCAGCGACACAAAGCTGTCGGTCCCGGCGGTGCCGGCAAAATCGTTGTCGTGTACGTCCACCGTGAAGTAGTCGCACTGGGCCAGGTGGCCGCCGAAATCCTGCTCCTTGGGGGGCTTCAGCTCGGTCACGGCCAGCGCCTGGGGAATGTGCAGCGCCCGGGGCTTGCCGTCGGCACCCACACGGCCATAGTCGTAGACACGGTAGGTCACGTTGGAGTTCTGCTGAATCTCTGCAATGACGATGCCCTGGCAGATGGCGTGCAGCGTGCCCGCGGGGATAAAGAAACAATCGCCCTTGTGCACCGGCGCGGCGTTGAGTACTTCGGTCAGGGTGTTGTCCTTGATGCGGCGCTCAAATTCCTCGTGGCTGATCTCATGGTCGAAGCCGTAGTACAGGAAAGCCCCCGGCTCGCAGTCCAAAATGTACCACATTTCGGTCTTGCCGTACTGGTGTTCGTGTTCCAGGGCGTACTCGTTGGAAGGATGCACCTGGATGGACAGGTTGCCCTTGGCGTCAATGAATTTGGTCAGAATGGGGAAATCCTCAAACTTGTCGCAGTCGGTGCCCAGCACGGCGCGGCCCTGTTCGGCCAGGTAGTCGGCCAGGGTCTTGCCGTCGTGGGGGCCGCCCACAATGACCGAGGGACCGTCCGGGTGGCAGGACAGCACCCAGGCTTCCGCCAGGGGGCTCAGATCACTGTCGATGCCAAAGTCGGTGCGCAGCTTGCTGCCACCCCACAGATAGTCCTTGCAGGCGGGTTTCAGTTTCAACATTGCCATGATCGCATCATCCTTTCATCATTTGTGCCGCAGCGTCGGCCAGCTGTTCGTTTACGGCGTCAGCCTGGGCCTCGCTGCCCGCCACGGCGGACAGATACACCTTGATCTTGGGCTCGGTGCCCGAGGGGCGCACCATGAACTTGTGGCCGCCCGCCAGCCGGTATTCCAGCACGTCGGCCTTGGGCAGGCCGGTGCCATCGGCCTGGTAGTCGATGGCGGTTTCCACCTTATAGCCCGCGATCTCCGCGGGGGCGGCGGAGCGCAGCCCGGCCATCAGCGCCTGCATGGCGTGCATGCCGCTCTCCCCCTCAAAGGTAAAGGAACACAGGGCGTTGCGGTAGTAGCCGAACTCGGCATACAGCGCGTTGACGGCATCCAGCAGCGTCATGCCCCGGGCCGCATACCAGGCGGCGGCCTCGCAGGCCAGCATCACGGCGTTTACGGCGTCCTTGTCCCGCACATGCCCGCCGGAGAGATAGCCGTAGCTCTCCTCAAAGCCGAAGATGTACCGCTCGGGGTGGCCCTCGGCCTCCAGCAGTCCGATCTGCTCGCCGATGAACTTGAAGCCGGTCAGGGTGCGGCGCAGCTCTACGCCGTACTTGGCGGCGATGGGGGTGGCCATATCGGTGGAAACGATGGTGGTCACGGCCACGGGGTCTTTCGGCATGGTGCCGTTGGCCTGCCGGGTGCGGCAGATGTAATCCAACAGCAGCACCCCCATCTCGTTGCCGGTGATGAGCCGGTAGCCGCCTTTGCCGTCCGGCACGGCGGCGCCCATGCGGTCACAGTCGGGGTCGGTGCCGATCATCAGGTCGGGGTGCACGGTATCGCACAGTTTCAGGCCGGTCTCCATGGCTTCCCGTATCTCGGGGTTGGGGTAGGGGCAGGTGGGGAAGTCCCCGTCCGGGGCTTCCTGCTCGGGCACCACGGTGACCTGGGTCACCCCCATGCGGTCCAGCAGCATCTTCACCGGCTCCAGGCCCGACCCGTTCAGCGGGGTGTACACCAGTTTCAGCCTGGAAACATCGTTGCCGGGACGCAGGGCCAGCACGGCGTCCACAAAGTCCGAAAGGCACTGGTCGTCGATCAGGCGGATGCGTCCGTCGGCCACCGCCTCGTCGTAGTCGGCCAGTCTGGGGCTGTCAAAGTAGTCATGCTTGCCGATGGCCGCCAGCACCCGGTCGGCCACTTCCAGGGTGATCTGGCAGCCGTCGGCGCCGTAGACCTTGTAGCCGTTGTACTTGGCGGGGTTGTGGCTGGCCGTTACGCAGATGCCCGCGCCGCAGCCCAGGTAGCGCACCGCCCAGGAAAGGGCGGGCGTGGGTTCCAGCCGGGGGTAGAGGTACGCCGTGATGCCGTTGGCGGCCAGCACCCGGGCGGCTTCCCGGCAGAACAGTTCGCCCTTGCGGCGGCTGTCGTGGGCGATGGCCACCTGCTTGGGCAGGTCGGTGCCGTTCAGGTAGTCGGCCAGGCCCTGGGTGGCCCGGCGGATGGTGTAGACGTTCATGCGGTTGGTGCCGGCGCCGATGACGCCCCGCAGCCCGCCGGTGCCGAATTCCAGGTCCCGGTAAAAGCGGTCTGCGACGGCGGCCTCGTCCCCGGCAATGCCGTTCAGTTCGGCGGCCAGGTCGTCGGGCAGGTTGGGCTGGGCCAGCCAGCGGCGGTAACGGGTCTCGTTGTCGTTCATGGTATACACTCCCTGTCGTTGGGCGGCGGTGGTTCCGCCGCAGCATCATTATACCACAGGCGGGCCGCAATGTGCGGCCCGCCCGGAACTTTTTTGGCGGTTCAGCCCCGCACGGTCAGGTCGGTGCGCAGCAGAATGTTTTCGGCGTTGTCGCCCAGCTGAATTTCAAAGTCGCCGGGTTCCACCCGCCACACATAGTCGGGGCCCAGGGTGCGCAGGGCGCGGGGGCCCACTGTCAGGGTCACGCGGCGGCTCTCGCCGGGGGCCAGTGCCACCCGGGTAAAGGCGGCCAGCTGCCGTTCCGGTTTGACCACCGAACTGAAATAATCCCGCACATAGACTTGGGGCACCGCGTCGCCGGGGCGGGCACCGGTGTTTTCCACCGTAAAGGATACCTGCACGGTGTCGCCGGGGCCGATGGCGGTGCGGTCCAGTGCCAGGTCCCGGTAGGCAAAGGTGGTGTAGGAAAGGCCGTAGCCGAAGGGGTACAGGGGCAGCCAGTCCATCTCCACATAACGTTTGCCGCCGCCGGGGCGCCGGCTGTAGTGGCAGGGCACCTGGCCCACGCTGCGGGGGAAGGTGATGGGCAGCCGGCCTGTGGGGCCCGCGTCGCCGAACAACACGTCGGCAATGCCCGCACCCCCCTGCTCCCCGGGGAACCAGGCTTCCAGGATGGCGGGCAGATGCTCGTTCTCCCAGTTGGCGCTTACCGGGCGGCCACTTTGCAGCAGCAGTACCACGGGGGTGCCGGTGGCATACACGGCCTTTACCAGTTCCAGCTGGCGTCCGGGCAGGTCCAGGCAGGTGCGGTCAAAGTTTTCACCGCTGGTCTCGCCGTTGTCGCCCATGCACAGGATGGCTACGTCGGCCTGGCTGGCGGCGGCCACGGCGGCGTCGAAATCTTCCCGCCCGGCGCTGTAGCCGAAGATGACCCGGGCAGCCCGGCCATCGTTGACGAACTCGATGCGCACCTTGTAGCGGCGGCCCGCCTCAAAGTGGAAGTCCAGGGCCTGGTCGGCGCTCTTGTCGGGGCCCCAGCCGTCGATGAGCAGCTGGTCGTCGATGTACAGCCGCATGCTGTCCTGGGTACTCAGGCCAATGCAGCCGTCCATTGTGTACGGCATGCAGACATACCCGGTCCACGCTACGCTGAAGCAGCCCGCGTCCAATGCGGGATGGGGCAGGGCGAAGATCCAGTTGAAGTTTACCGTGCGGTCGGTGCGGGTCTGCACGGGGGTGCCCTCCGGCAGGGGACCATTGTAGTAGCGGCCGGTCAGGCCGGGGCGGCCCTCCTCGTCCAGCAGCATGGCCGGGTCAAAGGGATGCAGTGCCTGCCCCAGGAAGTTGCAGCCCCGGGCATGCAGCACCCTGGTTTTGGGGCTCACAGCGGCTTTGATGCCGTCCAGCACCGTCACGGTGCCGGTGCGGCCCCGTGCCTCGGAGTAGTCGCCCAGGGCGGCTTCGTCGGCGCCCGGGCCAATGACGGCGATGCAGCCCAGGTCTTTTTTCAGGGGCAGGATGCCGTCGTTTTTCAGCAGCACCACGCTTTCCCGGGCAATACGCCGGGCCAGGGCCAGGTGGTCGGGGCAGCGCAGCACGGTCTCGGCCCGGTGTTCGTCGGTGTAGGGCTGCTCAAACAGCCCCAGCATGAATTTGATGCGCAGTATCCGGCGGCAGGCGGTGTCCACCACGGCGGGGTCCATGCGGCCGCTCTCCACCAGGTGACGCAGGGAATCCTGCCATACATCATGGGGGAAGTCGTACAGCTGCAGGTCCACACCGGCCTCCACACCCAGGCGCACGGCTTCTTCCGGCGTGGGGGCGATGAAGTGCCAGTCGTACAGGCGGGACACAGCGGTCAGGTCGGTGCGCACGTAGCCCGGCATACCGTACTGGCCGCGCAGCACGTCGGTGAGCAGCTCGTGATCCATGGACACCGGGATGCTGTCGATGGAGTTGTAGCTGCACATGGCGTTGACGGCGCCGCCGTCCACAAAGGCGGCCTCAAACACCGGCAGACAGTCGCTGAATACATCGTGGCGGCCCATGGTGCAGGGGGCGCAGTTCAGGCCGCCCACCGGGTTGCCGTAGCCCACATAGTGTTTGGGTTCGGCGGCAATGGCGTCGGGGGCGCTCAGGTCGTCGCCCTGCATGCCCCGCACCACCTCCCGGGCAAACTCGCCGCACAGGTGGGTGTCCTCGCCGTAGGATTCCTCGCCCCGGCCATAGCGGGGGTCGCGGATCAGGTCCATCACGGGGGCGTAGGTCTCATGGATGCCCATGGCCCGGCACTCGGCGGCAATGGCATGGCCTGCCTGCCGCCCCAGGTCGGGGGCAAAGGTGGCCGCCAGGCCGATCTGCTGGGGAAAGCTGGTGGCCTTGCCGGTCATCAGGCCGTGCAGGGCCTCCTCACTGAACAGGAAAGGGATGCCCAGGCGGGTCTTTTCCACGGCGTAGCGCTGTACCGCGTTGGCCTGGGCGGCGTTCATGCCGCGCAGCTGTATGCTGCCGGCGCTGCGGCCCTGCAGCAGGGCGTCCAGCCGGTCCAGGTCCAGGGCGGTGACCAGGCCGTTCTCGTCCTGGGTGGTAAAATCCCCGGAAAAATACTGATCGGTCTGCAGAATCTTTTCGTCCAGCGTCATGCGGGCCAGCAGGTCGTCGATGCGCGCTTCAACGGGCAGTTTTGCGTCTTGGTAAGGGAACATAACATTCCTCCCATAAGGAATCAGGATTTGGTATTGGGCAGTCTGCGGCCATTGACGGCCAGGTTGGCAAAGCCAAGCACCGCCGCGGTCAAGAACAGGCAGGGGATGCTGGCGTTGCCCAGCACCGCTTCCAGCCGGGGCTGTATCCAGGTGCCCAGGGTGGCCATCAGGCAGGCGGAAATGCTGGCCGAAGCCGACGTTACGCCGATGTAGGTGGTTTTGGCGTGGGCGGGGCTGGCGGCAAACTGCAGGTTCATGCTGGCGATGGAGGACCCGCCGGTGCAGGCCGCGGTGGCCACCAGCAGTACGGGGGCCGTAAAGGGGGCCCAGGCGGGGCGCACAAGCGCCCAGCCCAGGATGCAGCTCAGGTTGATGGCGGCAGTCAGGCGGATGACCCGGCGCCAACCGGCGGCATCCGCCAGGCGTCCCCAGTACCAGCTGCCCGCCATGCCCACCACCGCCGACACAACGCCCACGGTGGTGATAAAGCTGTGGCTCAGCCCCAGCACCCGCAGTTCATACACGGCCAGGAACGGGGTGGACAAGCCGCCCGGCAAACCGCCCAGCACCGCGTACAGCAGCATGGGGCGGTAGGTTTTGTCCCGCACCGGCTGCAGAATGTCGGCGGGGCGGACTTTGCTCACAAAATCCACGGGGTTTTCATGTACCAGGGCCAGCAGCACCGCGTCCAGAATGGCCAGCGCCCCGCATACCAGACCAATGACCAGGTAACCGGTGCCGGGGTCGCCGCCCCGGGTGAACCGGTCCAGCAGGCGGCCCAGCACCAGGGTGGCGGCGCTGTTCACACAGACCGCCGCAATGTCCTTGCGGGCAAAAAAGGCGCCGCGGGCCCCCTCGGGCGCCAGGCCCAGGGTCAGGTGCTGCAGCCCGGGGGTGACCAGACCGGCGGCAAAAAAGGAAAGGGTGTACAAAGCCAGCACCACCCACCGGGCGTGTTCTGCCCGGGGCACCGCCAGCGGCACCAGAAAGACTACCGCCAGGGCGAACCGGTAGACCACGCACAGCAGCCAGATGGACAGCTTGCGGTGGTGGATGCGCTCAAACAAAAAGGGGGAAAGGAACTGCAGCACGCAGCCCAGCTGGGGGATCATGGCCACCAGGGCACAGAAAGAGATGGAGGCGCCCAGCTGGCTGAGATACCCGGCCAGAAAATTGCCGGTGCCGATGGAATAGATCACAGCGGCTACGGCGCCCTCGGTAATCAGGGCGTGGCGTCCGGCGGCAAGCTGGCGTTCAGTGGGCAGCTGCGGGGGGAAAAACAGGTTGCGGAACCAGTCCACGGCAGGCCTCCCGGCGGTTTACCCCGCCCGGAGCTGCCGCCCGCGCAGCAGATCGGCGTACCGCGTGATTAGCAGGGTCAGGTTGGGCAGTCCGCTTTCGCGGCTGACCTGGCGCCACTGGGCCAGGTAAAGGGCGTACCAGTGCTCCAGCCGGGCGGCCAGGGCCGGGTCTTCTGTACGGGGACCGGCCAGCCAGGCGCCGATCTGGTTCCAGAGGGTCACGCTCTCTGCGGTGACGGCAGCCAGGCTGATGATCTCTTTGCGCCCGGCGGGCAGGGTGGCGGCGCAGGCCGTTATCCGGGCCAGGGCGTCGGCCACGGCGGCGTTGGCGGCGGGCACCTGGGTCAGGTCCAGCTCGGCCAGCAGTTCGGCGCGGCGGGCCTCGTCCCCGTCCATCCAGTTGACGGCGTGCTGCCAGTCAAAGACTTCGTGGTCCGAAAGGTCGGTCAGGGCCGCCATCAGGGTGCCGCTGGTATCGCCGTATTCTATGCGGGAGACTGCCTCGTTCAGTTCGTCCATCTCCACCGGCTGGGCGTTCCAGCCGAAAGCCGCGCCGTACAAAATACCCGGGATGGTCAGCCGGGGGTCGTTGATGTGGGCATAGTCGCCCCAGTCGGTGTTCAAAAGACCGATGGCGTGGTACTTGTGGGCGTGGTGGCACATGGCCCGGATGTTAGAGTAGGAGTACCGGTACAGCGGCACCCAGCGGTTCCAGCCGCAGACGCCCGGGCAGGCATACTGGGTGATGCCGCTGGCGGCGATGTCACGGATCTCGTTTTCCCGCTGGTTGGGCAGGTAACCCCAGTTCAGGCAGATGGTCTCCTTGGGCAGTTCGGCGCAGCTCTGGGGGAACCGCCACATGATGTCGCCCCAGAACATGGGGGTGCAGCCCTGGCTGACCAGGTACTCGCACAGGGCTTTCACATGGCGCACATAGAGGGTCTTTTCCCCCAGTTCATCGGCAAGGCTCTTGCTGCGGCCCTTGCCCAGATCGAAGGTCTCGTCGGCACAGATGTTGAACTTGCGGGAGCGGAACAAAGGCCGGTACTCGTCGATGAGCTTTTTCACAAAGTCCACCACATCGGGGTTGGACACATTCAGCGTGTGGTGGGCCCCGGCATAGGTGTAGCTGAAGGGAATCTTTTCGGAATCGGGCAGTTCGCAGTAATCGCAGCAGGTCTTGGTGGACAAAATCTTGTACATATGCCCGAAGCTGGCCAGCGACGGCACCAGTTCAATATGCCGGGCGGCGCAGTAGGCGTCCAGTTCCAGGATGTCGTCGGCGGTCAGGGGGGTGTCGTCCCGCCAGGCTTCGGACAGGTCCCGGAACAGGTAGGTATGCTCGATGTACAGCTGCCACTGGTTGACCTTGTACCGGCACAGCAGGTCGGCCACCCGTTTCAGGTAGCTCATCTTGGGCACCCGCCCGCGGGAGCAGTCCTGGTAATACCCGCGGTTGGGCAGGTCGGGCCAGTCCTCCACCTCCAGGGCGGGCAGTACGGCGCCTTTTTGCTCCAGGTACTGGATCAGGGTCTGCACGCCGTTGCACAGGGCCTCGTCATCCCCGGCGGCCAGGCGCACCCCCTCGGGGGTCACGGCCAGGGTATAGCGGGTGGCAGGCAGGGCGGTGTCGATGCAAAGGGCGATGTCGCCGGGGGCGGCTTTGCCCCGGCCCAGGGCCGGGCAGAGTCCGGCCTGGTCACGGACGGCGTCCCGCAGCATCTGCGCGTAGAGCAGGGCCTCCGGCGCGGTGCCGGGGCAAAGGACGATGCGGGTATGGGGGGTCAGGGTCAGGGACCCGGGGCGGGTCTCGGCCCGTTTGGGCTGCGGTAAAAAATCCATAGCCATAGAAAACTTCCTCGCGGCCTTGCGGCCTGTTGTGATGTGGGGGCTGCGCGGTCAGCGGATGCGCAGCGTCTTGATCTCGTAGGGCTTGACGGTGAAGTGGATGCCGTCGGCCTCCACGGTGACCGGCTCGCCGTCGGGCTGCTCCAGGCAGTTGCAGCTCACGGCCTCGGTCACGGGGCGGCCCCAGTGCAGCACGGTGTCGGTCAGGGCGTTGTCGCTCTCGTACATACGCACGATGATGCCGTCGCCGTCCTCAGCCTGCTTGATGGTCTCCACCACCACGTTGGGGGCGTCGCAGGCGGCCAGGCAGAAGGCTTCGCCCGGGGTGCCGCCGGCCACGGCCAGCGCGGGCTGGTTCAGGAAGAAGGCTTCCCGCACGGTGCCCGCGGCACGCCAGTTCTCGGCATGGGGGTACAGGGCATAGGTGAAGTAGTGCATCTCCTGGTCGGTGGTGGGGTTGGGCTCAATGCCGGACTTGATGAGGGTCAGGCTGATGCAGCTGTCCTTGACGGAGTGGCCGTACTTGCAGTCGTTGAGCAGGCTCACGCCGTAATGGCCTTCGGACAGGTCGGCCCACTTCTGGCCGCAGCTCTCGAACCGGGCTTTGTCCCAGCTGGTGTTGGCGTGGGTCTTGCGGGTCAGGTTGCCGTACTGAATCTCGAAGGTGGCCTCGTCGGTGTGCACATTCACGGGGAACTGCACCTTCAGCAGATGCTGGTGTTCGTGCCAGTCCACGGTGGTCACAAAGTCGATGCGGCGGCTGCCCGCGTAGAAGTGGATGTCCTGGGCAATGGTGGAGTTGCTGAACGCCCGCTCGATGTGCAGGGTGGCGCGCACCGGGCCCTGTTCGGTCCAGGTAAAGGCCTTCAGGTCGGTGACATCCCAGAACTTCTCGGTGTAGAAGATGTCGATGTCCCAGTTGTCGTAGTAGATGGGCTTGTCCTCAAAGACCCGCAGCAGGTTGCCGGTCTGGCCGGCCTGCAGCACTTCCCGGCGGTTGTCCTTGTCGAACAATGCGGCAATACCGCCCTGCTGGTCAAAGCGCACGGTGTAGAAGGGGGTCTCCAGGGTGTGGCCGTCTTCGCTGAGGGTGAAGGGCGCGGGCGCGGCTTCGGCCTTGGCAGGGGCAAAGGTCTTGCGGCCCTTGGCGGGCAGGCCGGCCACAAAGGCCACGGCGCCCGCGGCGGTCTGCTGCACGGGGTACAGGGTGCCGTTCTCGTCGGCCAGGGCCTCGGCGCGGCAGTCGCCCAGTTCCACCACGTCGTTGCGGGCAAAGCCGGTGGTGTTGTACACCGTCACACCTTCCCCGGCGGGGGTCAGGGCGGCCAGCCGCTCGTCGCGCAGGGTGCCGATCTCGGCCTCCATCTGCTCGTATTCCTGCTTGGTGACCTCATACACTTCCCTGATGGAGGAGCCGGGCAGGATATCGTGGAACTGGTTGAGCAGGATGCCGTGCCACAGCCGGTCGATGGCCTCGACAGGGTAGGGCACTTCGGCGGCGGCCAGCACGCTGAGCAGCTCCAGGTCCATCATATGCAGTTCCGCCTTGCGGTTGGAACGCTTGTTCCGGGCCATGGAGGTCAGGGTGCCCCGGTGATACTCAAAGTAGAGTTCGCCCTCCCAGGTGGGCAGGCGGCGGTTGCCGGCCACCCGGTCTTTCAGCTGGTCAAAATAGTCGCGGGAGAATACCTGCCGCACTTTGGGCAGGCCCTCGATGCCTTTTTCCATGCGGGCGGAGGTCTCCAGCATTTCCCGGGTGGGACCGCCGCCGCCGTCGCCGTAGCCGTAGCAGACCAGGATGTCGTTGTTGATGTTCTTCTGCTGGTAGCGCTGCCAGCCGCCCATGATGGCGTCGGGGTGCAGCAGGCCGTTATAAGTGGTAAAGAAGTCCTTGCTGGGGTCCTGGCCCACGCCCACGGTGGTAATCAGGTGGGTCAGAATCTCGGTGCCGTCGATGCCCCGCCATGTAAAGGTATCGTAGGGCATTTTGTTGAACTGGTTCCAGGCCAGCTTGGTGGTCATGAAATAGTCGATGCCGCACTTTTTCATGATCTGGGGCAGTGCGCCGGAATAGCCGAACACGTCGGGCAGCCACAGGATGCGGTTGTCCACGCCGAACTCTTCCTTGAAGAAGCGCTTGCCGTACAGGAACTGGCGCACCAGGCTTTCGCCGCTGGTCAGGTTGCAGTCCGCTTCCAGCCACATGCCGCCCTCGGGTTCCCAGCGGCCTTCGGCCACCCGGGCCTTGAGCTGCTCATACAGCTCGGGGTAGCGCTGTTTCAGGAACCAGTACAGCTGGGGCTGGCTGGACATGAACTTGTAGCCCGGGTATTCTTCCATCAGCTTCAGCACGGTGGCAAAGCTGCGGCAGACCTTTTCCCGGGTCTGGGCCACCGTCCACCACCAGGCCACGTCGATGTGGGTGTGGCCGATGCAGCTGGCGATCACCTCGTCGTGACCGGCCAGATCGGTGTACAGGGCTTTGGCCAGGTAGGCGCGGGCTTCGGCCACACTGGCATAAAAACTGTCGTCGTAAGGGGTGCGCAGGTCCAGCAGGTTCACGGCCTCGTTGAGGACCTGCTCCAGGTCATAGCGGGCGCGGCTCTCGGGGTCCAGCCGGGAGAAAGCCTGCAGCGGCACGATCATGTCGTAGTACAGCCCTTCGATCTCGGGGTCCACTTCCCGCAGGTCCACCAGCAGGTTGAACTCGGTATGCAGGATGCCGGTGTAGGCCTGCAGTTCCAGGCGGTACTGGGTGCCGGCCTTGGCGCAGCGGTCCAGCAGCACATCCCGGTGGTTCATGTCGATGCCCTGGGTCACCACGCCGTTGACGAACAGCAGGAACTGGGGGTTTTTGGCGTCGTCCAACTCGTCGATCTGGGTGCGCACATGCATCCACAGGGGTTTGCCGTCCAGTTCGGGGGGCACCGTCACGTCGGCCCGGAACCAGTAATGCTTGTCGGGGCCGTACCAGTGCATGGTGCGGCAGTCAAAAGGCTCCCAGGGGGCGGCGTCCGCGTCGGCTTCCTCCGGCCGCAGGAAGGTGCCCGGCTTGTACAGCCAGTTGTCGGTGGGAATTTTCTGCTTTACGGACAGCTTCTGCAGTTCGGTGCAGATGCCGTTGATCCGTTTGTCCAGAAAGCTCATGGTATCCATAGAGGTTCCTTTCTCTGAGCGGAGGCTCAGAACGAATTGGCTTTGATGTAGTCCAGCACCCGGTCCACGGTGGTAAAGGCCAGGCCGGTCACGGTGTCGGCGCAGCCGTAGTAGACGGCGATGCGCCCGGTTTCGGCGTCGGCCAGCGCCGCGCAGGGGAAGGTGACGTTGGGCACGTCGCCCATGCACTCGTAAGGCATATGGGGGGCCAGGATGTAATCCTTGCCGCGGGCCTTGACCTTCCAGGGCTCGTCCAGGTCCAGCAGCGCCGCGCCCATACGGTAGACGTAGCCGTTGCAGGTGTTGATGACGCCGTGGTAGATCAGCAGCCAGCCTTCGTCGGTCTCAATGGGGATGGGCCCCGGGCCGATCTTCAGGCTCTGCCAGGCGGACTCGTCCCCCTTGACGGCGCCCATCATGTAGCGGTGGCGGCCCCAGTAGACCATATCCTCACTCTGGCTGACGAAGATATCGCCAAAGGGGG
>DXBO01000149.1 GCA_019116485.1 Candidatus Gemmiger excrementavium | reverse complement strand
CGCCCCGAACTGGTGCACTGGGACACCGACGTGCAGCTGATCGCCCCGGCCGTGGACAAGGTGCTGGGTTACAGCTGCCGCCGGTGCGAATACCTGCACTGGTGGGATTTCATCGGCGCGTTCCAGAACATCGGCGAGGGCCTGTTTGCCAGCGTGGTGAACATCCGCAGCAAGCGTGCCCGGGGCAGCAAGCTGGACAAGGCGGAAGCGGCATTTGCCCGGGAGAATGCCGATCTGATCGGCGCCACGGTCGGCCGGATGACGGCGGAAGAAGAGGAATTTTTCATGCGATTGGGGGTGACGTAAATGCCGCAGGCGGACGGGTCGATCATCATCGACACCCGCATCAACAACAAGGGTGCGGAAGCAGACCTCAAGGCCCTGCAGGCCCGGGCCAAGAGCACCGCGCAGCAGATCAGCGCGCTGGATAAGCAGCTGGGCCAGACTACAACCAGGCGCAGCAGGCTGGGGGAGGACCTGCGCAACGCGCGGGCGGAAGCGGCTGCCACGGCGCGTGAGCTGTCCCGGCTGAATACCGCCCTGGATGCCCAGAGAGGCGCGGGGCTGACCCCGGCCGTCGAGGACATGAAGCGCAGCGACCGCCTGGCTGCGACGCTGGACAAACAAAAGGCCAAAATCCAGGAAATGTCCCGCGAATACCGGGCGCAGAAGAAGATTCTGGACGATATGCAGGCCCGCCATGACGCGTTGCTCGGCCAGCTGCAGCAGGAAAACTCCGCTGTGGCAGCGCAGGCGCAGATGACCGGCAAGGGAAAGGCCGCCCAAAAAATCGACGCCGCCAGCAAGGCCATGCAGCGCTTTGGCAGCCGCATGCGGGAGATCGTGTCCGGCGCGCTGCTGTTCAACATCATTTCGTCCGGGCTCAGCGCCCTGGTGCGCTGGATGGGCTCGGCGCTGCAATCCACCGATGCCTTCGGTCAGGCCCTGCGCAACCTGCAGGGGGCCGCCAGCGTGGCTGCTGCGCCGCTGATCGACGCGCTGGGCAACGCGCTTGCCTATGTCATCAACCTGCTGGCCACCGCCCTGAGCTACCTGGCCCGGTTCATCTCCATGCTGACCGGCAAAAGCCTGTCCGCCATGAAGTCCAGCGCCAAAGCCATGAACCGTTACGGCACCGCTGCCGGCAGTGCGGCCAAAGAGACCGAAAAGGCAACCCGCAGTCTGGCGGGCTTTGACGAGATCACCCGACTGGATGCACCGCATGAGGAATCTTCCGGGGGCGGCGGGGGCGGCGCGGCTGGCCCGAACTATGATTTTGTGGACGGGACCGGGGCCGGGTTCAGCAGCTTGCTGGATACAGTCAAGCGATTCTGGGCCCAGTTTACGGCAGCCCTGGCCCCCAGCGTTGCCGCCTGGAGCGCTGCCTGGGAGCAGATCAAGGCGAAGGCCCTGGAGGTCTGGCCGCAGATCCAGGCCGCCGCCAGCGGGCTGTGGACCAACGCTTTGCAGCCGCTGCTGACCTACCTGGCCGGGACCTGGGCGCCCGGCATCCTCAACGCCTTTTCGCAGGCGTTTGCCCCCATCATCGGCGGGGTGATCTCCACTGGCATCCAGGTGTTTGCCAACTGGTTCACCTGGGTCTGCCAGCTGGCCACCGATGCCATCAACAACCTGCTGGTCCCGGCCCTTGATCTTGTCCTTATCATCTGGCAGGGGCTGATGACCGGTATCCAGGCGGCCTGGGCACAGTACGGCCAGCCGCTGATGGACGGCGTCGTCGCT
This sequence comes from Candidatus Gemmiger excrementavium, assembly GCA_019116485.1. Lineage (GTDB taxonomy): Bacteria > Bacillota > Clostridia > Oscillospirales > Ruminococcaceae > Gemmiger > Gemmiger excrementavium. The sequence goes on along the minus strand of DXBO01000149.1, from coordinate 3,037 downwards.
GCGTTCCAAAACCTGCAAACGCTGTTCGGCACGCTGTACAACACGGTCATCGAGCCGATATTGTCCAGGCTGATCCAGCTGCTGCAAGACCTGTGGACCCAGCACCTGCAGCAGCTTTGGAATGACGTCGTGGCCATGCTGGGCGCGCTGGGTACAGCCGTGCTGGACCTTTGGAACAACATTCTGGCGCCGGTCATCAACTGGCTGGTCTCCACCTTCGGCCCCCTGTTTGCCGATGTGTTCAACGCGGCGGCGGGCGCCGTGCAGACGGCGGTGGGCTTTATGGCCGACGTCATCGACATTGCGGTGACGGTATTCCGCGGTATCCTTGACTTTCTGTCCGCAGTATTCCGCGGGGATTGGAACGCCGCCTGGAATGCCATCGCCACTACGGTGAGCAGTGTGTGGGACCGCATCGGAAACACCATCAAAAGCGCCGTGAATGGCATCATCGGGTTTGTCAACGGAATGGTCCAGGCGATCGTCAACGGGCTGAACATGGCCATCCAGGCGCTGAACCGCATTTCCATCGACGTGCCCAGCTGGGTCCCGGTGGTGGGCGGCAATCATCTGGGGTTCAGCGTTTCCCACATCACCGCCCCGCAGATCCCGTATCTCGCCCAGGGCGCGGTCATCCCCCCCAACCGGGAATTTTTGGCCGTGCTGGGCGACCAGAGCCACGGCACCAACGTGGAAGCGCCGCTGGCTACCATCCAGCAGGCGGTGGCCGCCGTCATGCAGGACTACCAGGACGGCAACCTGGCCGCGCTGGAACAGGTCGTGGCCGTGCTGCGGCAGATTCTGGAGGCCGTGTACGGCATCCACATCGGGGACGCTGTGATCGGCCAGGCAGTTGCCCGGTACAACAGCAAGCAAGCGATTATCACAGGGAGGACATGATGGCCAGAGCAAAAACCGACTGCTACCAGATCGACGGCCAGCCCATGCTGGCCCCGGACGCCGGGGCGGGCTTCTCCTTTTCCGACCTGGACGCCAGCGATTCGGGCCGCACCGAGGACGGCGTGATGCACCGCGTCATGGTGCGCCAGGGCGTGGGCACCTGGGGGTTCGAGTACGCCCACCTGACCGACGCGGAACTGGCCTATATGGAAAGCCTGTTTGCAGGCAAGGCGGAGTTCACCTTCACGCACCCGAAATTCGGGGACAGCGGCGCCGCCGAGACCTGCACCGCCTACCGCTCCCAGTGCAGCGCCGCCTGGAAGAGCAAAGTCACCGGCGAGTGGCGCAACTACAAATTCAACATCATTCAGTGTTAAGGGGGTGGACCGATGTTCCTGCACAAGATCACGCTGCCGGACGGCGCTACGCTGGACAGCAACGTCATCCGCAGCGTACAGCTCACCGAGCAGGTCAACGACGAGACCGACCTGGCGCCCGGTGCCGCCTGCGCGGCCTGCGCAGAGATCGAACTGTGGGCCCCGCGCAACGGCCTGACCGTCGCCCAGGGCACCGAGATCACGCTGGCGCGCATCAACGCGGAGAGCGGCGCGCAGACGCCTGTGGGCGTGTTCCTGGCCGAAAAACCGCAGAAAAAGAGCGCCAACGTCCTCCAACTGACTGCCTACGACCGTATGACGCTGCTGGACAAGGACCTTTCGCCCTGGCTGCGGGAGCAGCAGGGGGCCTTCCCCATGACGATCAAGGCGCTGGTGCAAGCGGTCTGCGCGCAATGCGGCGTGGAGATCGTGCCGGGCAACCTGGAAGCCCAGGTCAACACCGGGTACAGCGTACCGGCGTTTTACACCGACAACATGACCGGCCGCCAGATCATCCAGTGGGCCGCGCAGGCCATGTGCCGCTTCGCCCGCATGACCCCGGCGGGCCAGCTGGAATTTGCGTGGTACACCGACCACGCCCGGTCCGGCATCGGGCCGGGGGCGGGCAGCGAATGGACGGCGTTGGACCTGTCCGGCCAACTGCTGGCGACGGCGGACGGCGAGGTCTGGACCTTTGCCCAGCCGCAGGCGGGCTATTTTTCCGGCACGCTGTCTTATGAGGATTACGAGACCGCCCCCATCGACAAGGTGCAGATCCGGCAGAGCCAGGACGACGTGGGCGTGATCTACCCGCCCGGCGAGACCGCCACCAACGCGCTGGTGCTGCAGGGCAATCTGCTGCTGGCGACCCAGACCGCCGACGCCCTGCGCCCGGTGGCCCGGGCCATCTTTGAGCAGATGCAGGACGTGACCTACACGCCGCTGCAGGTGTCCATCCCACTGGATGCCGGCGCGCCCGCGCCGGGCGAGATCATCACCGTCACCGACGCCTACGGCCGCACGATGCAGGCCTACATCATGCAGCGGACCATCTCCGGCCAAAAAGTCACGCTGGAGAGCACCGGCAACGCCCGGCGGGACGGGACCTCGGCTGTCAATAACCAGAAATGGCAAAATCTCCAGGGCAAAATGCTGGAGATCAAGGCTGACGTGGATGGACTGAACATCAAGGCCTCTGAGCTGGAGGGCGACTACACCGAGCTGAGCCAGACGGTGGATGGTCTGTCCGTCAGTGTGGTCAAGGACGGCGAGGTGCGCACCGCCTTTGCCGCCGATACCAGCAGCGTGACCATCAGCAGCGGGCGTGTCACCTTTGCCGCCAACACGCTGGTGGTGAACAGCGACAATTTCAGATTGACCGAGGCCGGCTCGGTCAGCATCACCGGCATGTTTTTCTCGTTAGGGGACCAGGACCAGGTGGCCATCCACGACGGCGCGCTGTTTTTCTCCCGTAAAATCAGCGACGGCAGTTGGAAGGAAAGCGCACAGCTCTACTCCAGCGGTGAAAACGCCGCCTGCGGCAACTTTGTGCTGTTTGGCCCCGGCACCGACGGCAAGCAGAAAAGCGGCGTGGCAGCCTACACAAACTATTCCGGCGGCGCTTTTGCCGTCTACAATGCAGCCGGTATGCCGCAGTTCATGGTGGTCATCAACGGCGACGGCAACGCTGAAATCTGGTTCAACGGCAAAAAAATCATGTAAGGAGGACCCTATGACCGATACCGAAAAAATCGCCGCGC
>DXBO01000148.1 GCA_019116485.1 Candidatus Gemmiger excrementavium | reverse complement strand
CTGCTTCTTCTGGGAGTTGTAGCTCTTCTGAAGGGCAGGCGCGGTGCTCTTGTGGACCAGGACCTCACGGCCTTTGCGCACGAGCTGGTTAAAAGTAGGCATTTCTTTTCTCCTTTCTTCACATATTGACGCTTGTTTTTTGGGGCCGCCCGGCTTTTGGCCGCACAGCATCCCGCAAATTCACGCATTAGATATTTTATAAGATGCGCGGCGCGTTGTCAAGAGTATTGCCAAAAAAAACGCAAAAAAATCGTGCAAAACAGAGATTTTTTCTCCTTTCCGGCACGCGGGCACCTTTACCTGATTTATAGGTAGCCCCTTTCGCCGGGAGTGCCCTGCCAATGTTGTGAAAACGGGCGCTCTCCGTTTTCACATTTTTCCCATAAACTCCCCTGTTTTATGGAACGCTCTTGTGGTCAGAACAAGGGGCCCCCCCTATTCCCTCTGCGTTTTGCCTTTTGCTTTAATGGATTTTCATTTGTTTTTATGCAATATATACAATTTTTCGGTCACATTTTTTTCGCAGATTTTTCACAATTCTGTTGCACTTTCTTCACTGCTTTGCTATAATCAAGCCATGGAAGTTCTCTACGGAGAACATCGAAATCAAGGAGGTATCAATCATGAAAAAACTGCTCGCGTTCCTGCTCTCTCTCTGCATGGTCTCTGCTTTTGCGATCCCCACTTTCGCCGATGCAAACAGTGACTACATCGCCGCCGTCAAGGCCTACCAGGCACAGGTAGCCGCCAAGGAAGCGGCCTACACCGCCGCGGTACAGGCCGCTGCGAAACAGGCGCAGGCCAAGGCCGATGCCGAGTGCCTGGCTGTCATCGCCGCCGGCAAAGCCGCCCAGGCGAAAGCTGACGCCGATGTGGCCGCTGTGATCGCCGCCGGCCAGGCCACCCAGGCTGCCGCCGACCAGCGTGAAGCCGCCTACGCCGCTGCCGTTGGTGCCTACCAGCAGCAGATCGCCGCTAAGGAAGCCGCCTACGCCGCCGCTGTGAAGGCCTACCAGCAGCAGATCGCTGCCAAGGAAGCCGCCTACACCGCCGCCGTGATGGCCGCCGCGAAGCAGGCTCAGGCCAAGGCTGATGCCGACGTGGCCGCCGTTCTCGCCGCCGCCAAGGCTGCCCAGGCGAAAGCCGACGCTGATGTGGCCGCTGTTGCCGCCGCCGGTGTTGCCGCGCAGGCTGCTGCTGACCAGCGCGAAGCCGCTTACGCCGCCGCTGTGAAGAACTACCAGGCGCAGATCGCCGCCAAGGAAGCCGCTTACATCGCCGCGGTCCTGGGTCGGTAACCCATAAATTCCATCGTACATAGTCCCTGCTATACGATAGAGAAAACTCCCGCAGGTTACTCCTGCGGGAGTTTTTTGTGTGTTTCAGAGTTTTGCCAGCGTGGCTTCGGCATCGTCCAGGATGCGTTCAAATTTCTGCAACGCCGCTTCCACCGGCGCAGGGGTTGCCAGGTCCACCCCCGCGCAGCGCAGCTCATCCAGCGGGTAGGCGCTGCCACCCAGGGAAAGGAACATCTTATACCGCTGCACGGCGGACTCCCCTTCCCTCAAGATGGCCTCGGACAAGGCCACCGCTGTAGAATACCCCGTTGCATATTTATAAACGTAGAAGGGACGGTAAAAATGCGGGATGCGCGCCCACTCGTACTGCACTTCCTCGTCCAGCACCAAATCGGGGCCGAAGTACTCCGCCACCAAACCTTTATACAATGCATTGAGGGCGGCAGGATTCAGGGCTTCTCCCCTCTCGGCCATAGCGTGAGCTTCCCGCTCAAATTCCGCAAACATGGTCTGCCGGTAGACCGTTCCCTTGAAATTTTCCAGATACTGATTGAGAAGGAACAGCCGGGCGGCGGGTTCCTGTTCTTTTTGCAGCAGCTGCTCGATGAGCAGGTTTTCGTTCACCGTGGAGGCTACCTCAGCCACAAACAGCGTGTAGTCCGCATATTGGGGCGGCTGGCGATGGTTGGAGTACCAGCTGTGCAGGCTGTGGCCCATCTCGTGGGCGATGGTGGAAACACTGTCCAGGGTTCCGGTGAAGTTGGTCAGGATATAAGGGTTAGAATCATAGGTGCCGGAAGAGTAGGCGCCGCCGCTCTTGCCCTTGTTAGGGTAGACGTCGATCCAGCGCTCGGCAAAAGCTTTGCGTACCAGCTCCCCATAGTCCTGTCCCAATGGTGCCACGGCGTCCAGCACCATCTGCTGGGCCTGTTCATAGGTATAACGGGTTTCGTTCTGCCGCACCAGCGGTGCGTACACATCATAGTAATGGAGTTCCTCCACCCCCAAGATTCTTTTGCGCAGCGCCACATAGCGGTACATGGCAGGCAGATGGGCACGGACGGCGGCAATCAGATTGTCGTACACCGCACCGGGGATATTTTCCCCGGCCATGGACATAGCCCGGGAGGATTCATAGTGCCGCAGGGCCGCCTGGGCTGTGGCCGACTTGACCGCCCCCGCATAGGCCGCTGCAAAGGTGTTGCTGTGTTGGCGATACCCCTTGTAATAGCTGGCAAAGGCGTTCTTGCGCAGCGTGCGGTCCGGGGACATCTGCAGCATGATATAGTTGGAACCGGTGACCTCCACCGTGTTTCCCTGGCTGTCTGTCACCGGTTCAAAGACCAGGTCAGCGTCCTGCAGGTTATCAGCGATCTCTGCAGGGGCGCCCAGTGCCTCGCCCAGGGTGGCCAGCACCTTTTCTTCCGATGCAGTCAGCGTATGGGGTTTCTGGCGCAGCAGGTTTTCCATGGTAAAGCGGTGGTCGGCCAACTGTTCGTCCTGCACCACTGTCTGCAGGGTCTCCTCGGGCAGAGAGAGAATCTCCGGTTCAGCAAAAGAGAGGGCTGCCATTGCCTGCACATATTTTGCCGTGACCCGTGCATACATGCTCTGCCCCGCTTCGGCCCGGGTATCTTCACTGCGGCGCAGCGAGGCGTAGCAATACAGGTTGGACAGCCGACGCCCCAGCGCCGTGGCCGCGTCCATATAGGCACCGATGGAAACGGCATCCCGCAAAGTACCGGCAAAAGCGGTCATAGCCGTAATCTGTTCATCCAGCCCGGCCAGATCATTCTCCCAGGCTGCATCGTCCGGGTACATGGGAGTCAGGTCCCATTGGTATTGAGGGTCCATCTCCTCCCGTTCTTTCAGCGTTTGGGCGTTTTCTGCCATCGTATTCCCCTCCTTATTTCAACAGCGTTTGTTCCCATTCGGCGGGTTTGAAGCCTACCAGCACAAAATCCTCGCCGATGACCAGTGGCCGCTTGACCAGCATACCGTCGGCAGCCAGCAAGTCCAGTTGTTCGGCCTCGCTCATGGTGGGCAGCTTGTCCTTCAGCCCCAGGGATTTGTAAGCCAGGCCGCTGGTGTTGAAGAAACGTTTCAGCGGCAGATTGCTGCGGGTATACCAGGCTTCCAGTTCCTGCCGGGTGGGATTTTCCTCTTTGATATGACGCGCCTCATAGGCGATGCCGTGATCGTCCAGCCAACGCTTGGCTTTCTGGCAGGTGGAACACGGTGGATAGAGCAAAAACAACACAGGTATCACACCCCTTTCGGTAGATTGTTTTATTATACCCGGTTTGCCGGGCAGCGTCAACCAAACAGAAACCCCCGCCACCGGGGTGGCGGGGGTTATGCGGTTACAATCAGTGGTCGTATGCGGCCTCAGCGGCATCGCGTGCGATCTCCGCCTGGACCAGTTCTTCTTCCACTTCCGGCAGGCCGGTACCAGCCGGAATCAGCTTGCCGATGATGACATTCTCCTTCAAGCCGGCCAGGGGGTCGGTCTTGCCTTTGATGGCAGCTTCGGTCAGGACACGGGTGGTCTCCTGGAAGGAAGCCGCAGACAGGAAGGAGTCGGTAGCCAGACTGGACTTGGTGATACCCAGCAACACCTGGCTGGCCTGGACCAGCTTCAGGTCGGTTTCACCGGCGTCGATGCGAGCCTGGATTTCCTCGTTCTTAATCATGACATCGCGGCGGTTGACCACGCTGCCAGCGATAAAGTCACTGGAACCCGGGTCCTCGATACGGACCTTGCGCATCATCTGGCGCACAATGACTTCGATGTGCTTGTCGTTGATATCAACGCCCTGCAGACGGTAAACCTTCTGCACTTCGCTGATGAGGTAGTTCTGGGTGGCAATGGGGCCCTGAACAGCCAGGATATCCTGGGGATAGGCATGGCCTTCGGTAAGCAGGGCGCCCTTCTGTACCTCGTCGCCTTCCATGACCTTGAGGCGCTGACCGAAGGGGATCAGATAGCTCTTGGTAACGGGGGCGCCGTTGTCGTCAAAGCCGTTGATCTCGGCATGGCGGGTCTTCTTGGTATCGTCAATGTGGACCGTACCGGCGATCTCGCTCATGATGGCCATGGCCTTGGGACGGCGGCTCTCGAACAGTTCCTCAACGCGGGGAAGACCCTGGGTGATGTCTTCTGCCGAAGCGATACCGCCGGTATGGAAAGTACGCATGGTCAGCTGAGTGCCGGGTTCACCGATGGACTCAGCGGCGATGATGCCGACGCTCTCGCCCACCTTGACGCACTGACCATTGGACATGTTGGAGCCGTAGCAGCGTGCGCAGACACCCACATGGGCACGGCAGGTCATGACGGAGCGAATCTCCAGCTCGGTAATACCGGCGTTGGCGATCTTCTCGGCGTCGAACATGTCCATCATCTTGTCCTTGCTCACCAGCAGTTCGCCGGAATTGGGATCATAGACGTCATGCAGGGCGTAACGGCCATTGAGGCGTTCCTTGAAGGACTCGACCACCGAGTTGCCCTCGCTGATCTCACGCACCCAGATACCCTCGGTGGCGTGGCAGTCCTCCTCGCGGATGATGACCTCCTGGGAGACATCCACCAGACGGCGGGTCAGGTAACCGGAGTCGGCGGTACGCAGAGCGGTGTCGGCCAGACCTTTACGGGCGCCACGGGAAGAGATGAAGTATTCCAGGATATTCAGACCTTCGCGGTAGTTGGCGCGAATGGGCATTTCCAGCGTCTTGCCGGCGGTGTTGGCCAGCAGGCCGCGCATACCGGCCAGCTGCTTGATCTGGTCCATAGAACCACGGGCGCCGGAATCGGACATCATATAGATGGGGTTCCGCTGGTGGTTCTGGCGCAGGTTGTTGCCCAAAGCCTCAGAGACCTGCTCGGTAGCAGCCTGCCAGATGGCAACGGTGTTGCGGTAGCGTTCCTCGTCCGAAATAAGACCGCGGTTGAAGTTCTTCATGACCTTCTCGATCTTCTTGTCGGCGGCGGCCAGAATCTCCGGCTTCTCGTCGGGGATGATGGCGTCGGGCACGGCTACGGTAATGGCAGACAGCGTGGAGTATTTGTAACCCTGGGCCTTGATGGCGTCCAGCATCACCGCACAAGCCTTGGTGCCATGCTTGGTCAGGCAGCGGCTGATGATGTCGGGCAGACCCTTTTTGGTCAGCTTGTCGGACTTACCGCCGGAAGCGATCTTCAGGGTACGGGGGTTCATCTCGTAATCGAACTTGTGTTCGGGATCGGTACGGTCCACGTAGCCCAGGTCTTGCGGGATGGGGCTGTTGAAGATGATCTGGCCCACAGTGGTATCCACCAGAGCACTCTCCTCCACGCCATCGAAGGTCATGGTGCGGCGTACCTTGATGGGAGCCTGCAGGGTAACCAGACCCTCGGAGTAGGCCATCATGGCTTCCGCCTCGTCGCGGAAAATCTTGCCGTGGCCCTTGTCGTCGGGGTTGACCAGTGTCAGGTAGTAGCTGCCCAGGATCATATCCTGCGTAGGCACCGTGACGGGCTCACCGTCAGAGGGCTTGAGCAGGTTGCCGGAGGCCAGCATCAGCATCTTGGCTTCGCGCTGAGCCTCGGTGGACAGGGGCAGATGCACAGCCATCTGGTCGCCGTCGAAGTCGGCGTTGAAAGGGGTGCAGACCAGGGGGTGCAGCTTGATGGCACGGCCCTCGACCAGCACCGGCTCAAAAGCCTGAATGCCCAGGCGGTGCAGTGTGGGGGCGCGGTTCAGCAGAACCGGATGGCCCTTGATGACAGTCTCCAGAGAGTCCCACACTTCGGGGCGGGCGCGCTCCACCATCTTGCGGGCGGACTTGATGTTGTTGGCCTTTTCCTTCTCCACCAGGTCCTTCATGACGAAGGGTTTGAACAGTTCCAGCGCCATTTCCTTGGGCAGACCGCACTGATACATCTTCAGTTCGGGGCCGACCACGATAACAGAACGACCGGAGTAGTCAACACGCTTGCCCAGCAGGTTCTGACGGAAACGGCCCTGCTTGCCCTTGAGCATGTCGGACAGGCTCTTGAGGGCGCGGTTGTTGGCACCGGTGACCGGGCGGCCACGACGGCCATTGTCGATCAGGGCGTCCACAGCCTCCTGCAGCATGCGCTTCTCGTTGCGCACGATGATATCGGGCGCCCCCAGTTCCAGCAGGCGCTTGAGGCGGTTGTTACGGTTGATGACCCGGCGATACAGATCGTTCAGGTCAGAGGTGGCGAACCGGCCGCCGTCCAGCTGGAGCAGCGGGCGCAGGTCCGGCGGGATCACGGGGATCACCGTCATAATCATCCACTCGGGGCGCTGGTTGCTCTCGATAAAGGCTTCCACGGCCTCCAGGCGCTTGAGCAGGCGGACCCGCTTCTGGCCATTGGACTTTTCCAGTTCTTCCCGCAATTCGGCAGACAGCTTATCCAGGTCGATCTCGGCCAGCAGTTTCTGGATGGCTTCGGCGCCCATGCCGGCCTCGAAGGTATCCTCGTACTTCTCCCGCATTTCCTTGTACTCACGCTCGGTGAGCAGCTGCTTCTTCTCCAGCGGGGTAAAACCGGGATCGGTGACGATATAGTTGGCAAAGTAGAGCACTTTGTCCAGCTGGCGGGGGCTGATGTCCAGCATCAGGCCGATGCGGCTGGGGATGCCCTTGAAGTACCAGATGTGGGACACCGGCGCAGCCAGTTCGATATGGCCCATGCGCTCACGGCGGACCTTGGCGCGGGTGACTTCCACGCCGCACTTGTCACAGATTTTACCCTTGTAACGGATGCGCTTGTACTTGCCGCAGTGGCACTCCCAGTCCTTGGTGGGTCCAAAAATGCGCTCGCAGTACAGGCCGTCGCGCTCCGGCTTCAGGGTGCGGTAGTTGATGGTCTCGGGCTTGGTGACCTCGCCGTAGCTCCAGGCACGGATCTGATCCGGGGAGGCAAGGCCGATCTTAATCGAATCGAATTCTTTATTTTCCATTCAGCGAACCCTCTCAATTCAAGTATGACACACGATACAGCAAGACGTTATTCATCGTCGAAGGGATCGTTCATCTCGATCTTGGCCAGGTCGTCGGCGCTGGGCTCATCGTCCTCGTCCAGATCGTCTTCAAAGCCGTCGTCAGCGTCTTTCACGCTGTAGTCGTCCTGCAGCTCACTTTCGACCAGCACATTGCTGCCCAGATCGTAGTCGCCGCTCTCGAAGCTGCTGTCGTCGTCGTCGAACTCCTGGCGCATATCCACAGGATTGCCTTCCTTGTCCTGCACCACGATATCCAGGCCCAGGCTCTGCAACTCTTTGAGCATAACGCGGAAGCTCTCGGGAATGCCGGGCCGCGGGATGGGATCGCCCTTGACGATGGCTTCGTAGGTCTTCACACGACCCACCACGTCGTCGGACTTGATGGTCAGGATCTCCTGCAGGGTGTAAGCGGCGCCGTAGGCTTCCAGCGCCCAGACTTCCATCTCGCCGAAGCGCTGGCCGCCGAACTGGGCTTTGCCGCCCAGAGGCTGCTGGGTAACCATGGAGTAAGGACCGGTGGAACGGGCGTGAATCTTATCGTCAACCAGGTGATGCAGTTTCAGGTAGTACATATAGCCTACCGTGACCTTGTTGGGGAACTGCTCGCCGGTACGGCCATCGTAGACGGTGGTCTTGCCGTCGTCGGTCAGGTCGATCTTGGAGAAGTCGATGATATGGCCCTTCTCGCCCATCAGGCGGTCCAGATGGGTGGGATACTCAGGGGCGTTTTCACCGTGCCACTTGGCGCGGGCGTCGGCAAAGCAGTCCCGCAGGTCGGATTCGTGGGCGCCGTCAAAGACGGGGGTCTGGACTTTCCAGCCCAGAGCTTTGGCCACGTAACCCAGGTTGACTTCCAGCACCTGACCGATGTTCATACGGGAAGGAACGCCCAGGGGGTTCAGCACGATATCCAGCGGAGTGCCGTCGGGCAGGAAAGGCATATCCTCCTGCGGCAGGATGCGGGACACAACGCCCTTGTTGCCGTGACGGCCTGCCATCTTGTCGCCCACGCTGATCTTACGCTTCTGGGCGATGTAGCAGCGCACGCACATGCGCACGCCGGGCTGCAGCTCGTCGCTGTTCTCGGGGGTAAAGACCTTGATGTCCACCACGATGCCGTAGGCGCCGTGGGGCACACGCAGGGAAGTATCGCGCACTTCGCGGGCCTTCTCACCAAAGATGGCACGCAGCAGGCGTTCCTCGGCGGTGAGTTCAGTCTCGCCCTTGGGGGTGACCTTGCCCACCAGAATATCGCCGGTCTTGACCTCGGCGCCAATGCGGATGATGCCGCGGTCGTCCAGGTCTTTCAGGGCGTCGTCGCCCACGTTGGGGATGTCCCGGGTGATCTCCTCGGGTCCCAGCTTGGTGTCGCGGGCTTCGGTCTCATACTCCTCGATGTGAATGGAGGTGTAGACGTCCTCGCGCACCAGCTTCTCGTTGAGCAGGACGGCGTCTTCGTAGTTGTAGCCCTCCCAGGTCATGAAGCCCACCAGGGCGTTCTTGCCCAGGCTGATTTCACCGTTCTTGGTGGCGGGACCGTCAGCCAGCACGTCGCCGGTCTTGACGGCATCGCCCACCTGAACGATGGGACGCTGGTTGTTGCAGTTGCCCTGGTTGGAACGCATGAACTTGATCAGTTCGTAGGTATCGGCAGAACCGTCGGCGCAGCGCACCACGATCTTGTCCGCATCCACATATTCCACGGTGCCGTCACGGGCAGCCAGGATGCAGACACCGGAGTCGGTGGCAGCCTTGTACTCCATACCGGTGGCCACGATGGGCTGCTGGGTGACCATCAGAGGCACCGCCTGCCGCTGCATGTTGGAGCCCATCAGGGCACGGTTACAGTCGTCGTTCTCCAGGAAGGGAATGCAGGCGGTGGCGACGGAAACCATCATGCGGGGCGAAACATCCATGAAGTCCACCTGACCGGCTTCGAATTCCTGGATGTCATTGCGATGGCGGCCCGACACGCGGGAGCGCACAAAGCGGTTGTTCTCGTCCAGGGGTTCGTTGGCCTGGGCGACGATATATTCGTCCTCCACGTCGGCGGTCATGTAGACCACTTCGTCGGTGACGATGCCGGTGGCTTTGTCCACCTTGCGGTAAGGCGCTTCCACAAAGCCGTACTTGTTGATCTTGGCATAGGTAGCCAGGTAAGAGATCAGGCCGATGTTGGGACCTTCAGGGGTCTCGATGGGGCACAGACGTCCATAGTGGGTGTAATGCACGTCGCGGACTTCGAAACCGGCGCGGTCACGGGACAGACCACCGGGACCCAGGGCGGACAGACGGCGCTTGTGGGTCAGTTCGGCCAGGGGGTTGTTCTGGTCCATGAACTGGGACAACGGGCTGGAACCGATGAATTCCTTGATGGCGGCCACCACAGGGCGGATGTTGACCAGGCTCTGGGGCGTGATCTCGCCGTTCTCCTGGTTCTGCAGGGTCATGCGCTCGCGGATGACACGCTCCATGCGGGAGAAGCCGATGCGGAACTGGTTCTGCAGCAGCTCGCCCACGCTGCGCACGCGGCGGTTGCCCAGATGGTCGATCTCGTCGGTAACGCCGATGCCGTGGTCCAGGCCCAGCAGGTAGTTGATGGAGGCAAAGATATCGTCCACCGTGACGGTACGGCTGATGAGTACGTCGCGGTTCTGGCGCAGCAGTTCCTTCTGCTCCTCGGGGTCCGAGGTGGCATCCAGAATTTTGCGGATCTCGGCAAAGTTAGCGCGCTCGTTGATGCCGCACTCCCCTTCCACATCAAAGCTGAAGAAGGGCTGGGCATCCACACAGCCGTTGGAGATCACGATAAAGGGAACACTCTCTTCGCCTTTGCGCTCCACCAGCACCACCACACGGGTGACACCGGCAGCGTCGATCTCGTTGGCCTTGGCGGTGTTGATCTTCTCCCCTTTGGCGGCCAGCAGTTCGCCGGTCAGCGGGGCAATGACATCCTCGGCAGCCTTGTAGCCGGCAATGCGGCGGGCCAGACCGAGCTTGTTGTTCATCTTGTAACGGCCAAACCGCGCCAGGTCGTAGCGGCGGGGGTCAAAGAACAGGGAGTTCAGGTGGCTGCGGGAGTTTTCGACTGTCGGGGGCTCACCGGGGCGCAGCTTGCGGTAGACTTCCAGCAGGCCTTCCTCGGTGGAGTGGGTGATATCCTTTTCCAGAGAGGCGTTGATCTTGGGTTCGGAATCGCCGAAGAACTGGCGAATCTGCTCGTCAGTACTCAGGCCCAGGGCGCGGACCAGCGTGGTGACCGGCAGTTTACGGTTCTTGTCGATACGGACATAGAACACATCCTGGGAGTCGGTCTCATACTCCAGCCAGGCGCCGCGGTTGGGGTTCATGGTGGCGGTAAACAGGTCCTTGCCGGTGCGGTCCTTGGTGGAGCCGTAGAACACGCCGGGAGAGCGAACCAACTGGCTGACGATGGCACGCTCGGCACCATTGGAGATGAAGGTGCCGGATTCGGTCATGAGCGGGAAATCGCCCATGAAGATTTCCTGCTCCTTCACCTCGCCGGTCTGCTTGTTGAACAGCCGCGCCGTGACGTACAGGGGGGCCGCATAGGTGGCGTCCCGTTCCTTACATTCTTTAATGGTGTACTTGGGGTTCTTGTCCAGCCGGTAGTCCACGAATTCCAGCACCAGGTTGCCGGTGTAGTCCTCAATGGCGGCAATGTCGTGGAAAACCTCGTGCAGGCCTTCCTCCAGGAACCAGTTGTAAGAGTTTTTCTGGA
>DXBO01000147.1 GCA_019116485.1 Candidatus Gemmiger excrementavium | reverse complement strand
ACCCGAAAAATACACGGTATTTCCTGCAAAATCTCAAGAAGCGGGTTTTGCAGGTGATTTTTGAGGCAAAAAGAGGCAGGCCCCGAAGCCATGCGGCAAAAGGGGCCTGCCTCTTGATTTCGTTTTTTGTCCTTTTTGATTTCTTGGGCTGCCCTACAACAGTCGTATAAATCAGCCGTGCTGGGGGTTGAGGATGGTGCGCCAATCCAGGTCGCCGTGTTCCAGGCCGTGGATCAGCACCTCGGCGGTGGCGATGTTGGTAGCCACCGGGATGTTGTGTACATCGCAGATGCGCAGCAGGTTCATCTCGTTGGGTTCGCTGGGTTTGGCACTGATGGGGTCCCGAAAGAACAGCAGCATGTCCACTTCATCGCAGGCAATGCGCGCCATGATCTGCTGGTCGCCGCCGTGGCCGCCGGGCAGAAATTTCTGTACGGTCAGGCCGGTGTTTTCCTCCACCAGGCGGCCCGTGGTGCCGGTGGCGATCAGCTGGTGCTGCGCCATAATATGACGGTACGCCGTGCAGAACTGTACCATCAGCTCCTTTTTGGAGTCGTGTGCCACAAGGGCGATGATCATAACGCTACACCATCCTTACAAAATTTAAAAGGTAAGCGGGATTCTTTGCCCGCAGATACGCTTTGCCATGGCTTGTCCTGCCGTCACAGCGGGGTCGGTGGGGGGCGGTACGGTGCCCCTGGCACCGGCCAGCTGCAGTTCGGGGCTTTCGGGGATCACAGCCAGCAATTGCACCCCCACTGTGTCGATGCACTCATCCAGGTCAAACACCGCCGCCCGCTTACCGAAACTTTTGCGGGTCACCCGGTTCATCACCAGCCGCACGGCACTCTGGGGGCGGCCATCGGCCAGCAGCCGGTCTGCCACGATCTTGCCGTCCCGTAAAGCCACCGGGTCGGGGGTCAGCACCAGAAGGGCGCGTTCCGCCACAGCGGCAGCCGCCGCAAAGGGGGCGTCCATGCCGGCGGCAGTGTCCAGCAAAATAAAATCAAAATACGGGCGCATGGCCGTCAGCAGCCGGTTCAGGGGCACGGCGCTGACCGCGCCGCCCTCATACGGGGCGCTGATGACCGAAAGCCCGGGGTACAGCGGGCTGGGTACGATGGCTTTGGCACCCTCGCACCGGCCACAGAGAACGTCCTCAATGTCATAGACGGTGCGGCCATAAACACCCGCGATGATATCCACACTGCGCAGGCCGGAATCCAGCTCCACCAGAAGCACTTTGTGCCCCAGCCGCGCCAGTGAAGCCCCCAACAGTACCGACACCGTGCTTTTGCCGGTGCCGCCTTTGCCGGAGCAGATCATGATACATTGCGCGTTCACGGGCGGTGCCTCCTGGAATTGGTTGGCCGCACAGAACCGCGACACTATCTCATTGATATTCTAACACACTTTGCCCCCAGCGGCAACTGACTTTTTGATTAAAAAAGAAAAGCCATTTTTGAACGTTTTCACAAGCGCCTGTTCAGCCAAACCAGGTATCCAGCACCGCGCGCAGGATGGGGGCCGCCGTGGAACCGCCGCCGCCGTATTCCAACACCACGGCCACGGCGATCTCGGGGTCATCGGCGGGGGCATAACCGATGAGCACCGAATTGACGTAGTGGCTGCCGCCGGGCATGGTTTCGGCCAGCTGGGGGCTGCCTGTCTTGGCGGCGCACACCACCGGGGCCTCCCGCAGGGTGCGGTTGGTCTGGGCCATTCGCTTCATGCCGTCCCGGATGGGGCCGAACACCGATTCACCTCCCGGCACTTCGGTGAACTGCGGTTCATACTGCCATACCGTTTCGCCGGTGGCGGTATTCACGGCGCGGTCAGCGTAATGCAGGGTGGGGCGCCGGCCATAGTTGGCCAGGGTGGCGGCGTAGACAGCCAGCTGGGCAGGGGTCACAGCGGTGTTGCCCTGGCCGATGGCGGCCATCAGGGTCAGGCCCGCCTGATAGTTGTCGTCGTCAGACCAGGTTAAGCGGCCGGTGGCCTCGCTGGCCTCGGCTCCCGTGGTGCTGGCCAGGCCCAGCTGCCGGGCCATGGCGCTGAAAGTGTCCACCCCCAGGCGGCGGCCTACGTCATAGAAAAAGATATTGCAGCTGTGTTCCAGGGCGGTGCGCAGGTCCACCGGCCCTGCGTGGCCGTATTGCAGGCATCCTGGCTGATAGCCGCTGTAGTACAGGTAGCGCCCGGTGCAGTTGACGGTGGCATCGGGATCAATGCCCGCTGTCAGCGCGGCTGCGGCCACCGCCGGTTTGAAAGCCGACCCCGGGGCGTACAGCCCCTGGAACACCCGGTCCAACAGCGGCGCACCCTCGTCGGCAGCCAGGGCTGCATAGTCGGCGCGGTAGCGGTTCAGGTCATACCCGGGATAATTCGCCGAGGCAAGGATCCCCCCGGTGTGTACATCCACCACAATGGCCGCGCCGGCCCGCACTTCCCGCCCGGCCCCGGCGGGCTGGGTGGTGCGCAGGGTCTGGATATGGTTTTCCAGGGCAGTCTGCAGCGCCCGCTGCAAATCGGCATCCAGGGTCAGCACCAGGGTGGCCCCCGGTGTGGGAGCGGTTTTCTGCAGGGTGGTGCGCACCGCGCCGTCCAGCCCGGTGTTGACAAGCAGCCGCCCGTCCTGCCCCCGCAGCAGGTCGTCATAGGCGGCTTCCAGCCCGCTCTGGCCTACAATGGCATCCATCGCCAGCCCTTTTTCCTGCAGGGTGGGCCATTGCTCGGCGGTGATGGGCCCGGTAAAGCCTAACACATGGGGCAGCAGCGTACCTTCCGGCCAGGTGCGCACCCCCCGGGCGGCCAGCCGTACCGCGCCGGTCTGGACCAGGCCCGCCCGGTATAACGCAGTCAGCGCATCGCTGTCCAGTGCCTGCTGTACCAGCAGTTCCCCCGCCGAAACGGCAGAACAAAAGGCGGCAAGTTGTGTTTCCACATCCTTGCCGCCTGTAAGGGCCTGCACTGTTTGTACTGTCTGCCGCAGATCGGTGCCCGGGGGTGCCGGGACCCGGATATACAGATCGTAGACGGTGGTATCCCGGGCCAGTACCGTACCGCTGCGATCCGTGATGGCACCCCGGGCTGCGTGCTGCTCCACCGTGTAGCTGGCTGAACTGGCCTCGGCTACTTTTTCGGCATAGTGGTCGGCCATGGCAAACTGCATCCAGGCCAGACGGGCAAAAAACGCCACAAAAACCAGAGCGCACAGCACGATGAGTACCGTTACCCGGCCATGGCCCTGCTTGCGATGGGAGCGTTTGCCCTCCATGATCCAACACCTGCCTTTCCCTTATTGTTCTTAGTATAGGCGATTCGCGTCGAAATAGCAATCAATTTTCTACAAAAAAGACGGTACTGCCCAAATCGGCGGTATCAGTCAGGGGGGTGGCGGCGGTCAGACCGTCCGCTGCAGGAGTGGGGGCTTCGGCCAGTGTACCCAGCCAAAGGCCCTCCGGCGTGGTCACTACCGTCCCGGCGGCCAGGCCGCTGTCGGCGGGCAGGGAAGTCAAGACCCAGCCGTCCCGTATGTCCAGCAGACCCGCGCAGTTCCCGGCCAGTCCGGCTTCGGCATCCTCCGCCTGACCGGCCAGAGTGGCAAAACAGGTGCCGTCCTCGTATACGGCGGTCACCCGCCCGGCCCAGCGGCCCTGGGGGTCCAGAACAGCAGCACCCATGGCGCCCCGGCAGGCCAGCGTTACCCCCTGGGGCAGACACCGCACCACCCGGGCCGGCTGCCAGCTGCCTTGGACCCGCTCACAGCCCAGCAGGCTGCGCAGGGCCTCGTTTTCCGCCAGGGCGGTTTCGGCCTGGGCCAGCCGGCTGTGCAGTTCGGCATTTTGCTGCTGCAGAGCGGTCAGACGCCGGGTGTACTGGGGCACAAAAAAGCCGGCCAGCGCCTCGTCAGCCCGGCTGATCCCCGCGGGCAAAGCCGCCGCCAACCGGGGCAGGGCCCCCAAAAACACTGCCATGCCCAGCAGCACCAGCCACCACCAGCGCAGTTTGCGCCGTTTCGGCCTTGCCAGTTCCAATCCGCCGTGCATCTGCATCACCCCCGTTCACAATATGCCTTGCGGCGAGGCGGTAGACTTTGTTATAATAGCGGCAGGAGGGAAAACTATGCATTACAAGCTGTTGCTTTTGGATATAGACGGCACCCTGCGCCCCGACAGCTGCGAGCGCATCCCGCGGGAAAACGCCGAGGCCGTCAACGCTGTCCAGCGGGCGGGGGTCAAGATCGCCATTGCCACCGGACGGGGCCGTACCGGCGTGGGCAAGGGGCTGCTGCGATCGGTGCGCCCGGACTACTGGGTCTGTGCCGGGGGCGCCCAGCTGCTGGACGCCGCGGGCAACGACCTGGCCCTGCACCGGCTGACCCATGAGGAAATGTACGCCCTGGTGGATTTTTTTGAGGATTACGAACTGCCCCTGCGCTTCACGTTCCACGACGCCAACTACGCCTACACCGGCTACGAGGAATTTGCTGCCCGGGAACGGGCCAAAAACCTGCACAACAACATCGTGGACGGTGAGGACCAGGACCACCATCTGGTGGAGATGCCTTTTGGGGCTTTCGGGTTCGCCCCCCGGGAACGGGCCGCTCAGTTTCAGCAGAAATACGGCTACCTGGGCCTGCAGTTCCTCTACTCTTACCCGGGCAGCGATGGCTGCGACATCTCCCAGGCAGGGGTGGACAAGGGCCGGGGCCTGTGTGAACTGGCCGCCCTGGCGGGCCTGACGACGGCGGACTGCGTGGCGGTGGGCGACGGCGACAACGACGCAGCCATGCTGCGGGCTGCGGGGCTGGGCCTTGCCATGGCCAACGGCAGTGAGGCGGCCAAAGCTGCGGCGGACCGCATCGGCCCCGATGCAGAACCTTTTGGGGTGGCGGAACTGTGCCGAACCCTCTGGCCGGAGGCTTTCTGATATGGCAGACAGCAAAGCGGCTTATACCCATGTGGGACCCGGGCTGCCGCCGCTGCACGGGGCGCGGGCCGGGGCGCTGATTTTGGGCAGCTTTCCCAGCCCCAAAAGCCGGGAGCAGGGCTTTTTCTATGGCCACCCCCAGAACCGGTTCTGGCCGCTGCTGGCGGCGCTGACCGGGGAACCGGTGCCGGATTGGGCGGATATCGAAGCCAAAAAGGCCCTTATCCTGGACCATGGGCTGGCAGTGTGGGATACCATCGGCGCCTGCGATATCCGCGGCGCGTCGGACGCCTCCATCCGCAATGTGCAGCCCAACGATGTGGCGGCGCTGATCCGGCAGCTGGGGGTGCAGGCGGTCTTTTGCAACGGAGCGGCCTCGGGCCGGGTGTATGCCCGGTACGCCCAACCCGCCACCGGCCTGCCTGCCACCGTGCTGCCCAGCACCAGCCCCGCCAACGCCGCCTGGTCCCTGGAGCGGCTGCGCCGGGCCTGGGGGGACGCCCTGGGACCCTTTTTACAAAGCAATGGTTGAAAGGCGCCGGTTTTTGGTCTATAATAGGTCTATTCTGTAGCAGGAGGATACGCCCATGAGCAAATGGGAGGAAAAACAGGTCCGCCCGGTGCTGCCCCTGTATCTGGCAGCGCTGGCATGGCCGGTGGCCTCGCTGATATTCCCGCCCTACACCTTGACCAATCTGGCTGTTGTGGCGGTGTGCAGCGCGGCGGTCTACCTGGCGGGCCGGGTGCTGTGCCCCACCCGGGTGGTGCGCACATGGGTGCCCTACGCCACCGGCAGCGAGGATGTGGACGCCTTGCTCAACGGTATCGACAAGAATTTGGATGAGTTGCATGCATTAAATGATGCAATTCCTGACCAGGTTCTTTCAGAGTCGATGGACATTATGGAAGCCGCTGGCCGTAAGATCGTGAAGACCGTTGAAAAAGATCCGGAAAAAGCACGCCAGATTGACCGTTTTGCACGTTACTATTTGCCAGAAGTCATTAAGTTGATGCGAATCTATATTGAGTTGGAAGAAAATGGTGCATCAGACCAAATTGTGGAGGAACTGCGGCGCAATTCTGTTACCACGGCTAATGCGTTTGAGAATCAATTAGACGTATTGTACAGCGAAGAAGTCATGGATGCTTCTACCGATATTGAGGTACTGGACAGCATACTGAAAAGCCAAAACCTGACGAAATAAACGAAACTGCGATGGAAAGGATGGACCTGACATGGCCGACTTGAAAAACGAACTGGACCTGAACGTACCCGCCGCCCCCAGCCTGACCCTGGACGCAACCCCCACGCTGACGCTGGACCCCGCCGCCGACGAGAAAGTGGTGGAGGAAGTCAAGAAAGCCGAGCCGGTCAAGGTGGAGGACACCCCCCTGAGCCCTGAGGAACAGAAGATGGTGGACGATTTTGCCGAAAAGATCGACATCACCAACTCCCAGCTGGTGCTGCAGTACGGTGCCGCCAGCCAGAAAAAGCTCAGCGATTTCTCCGAGACGGCTCTCTCCCGGGTCAAGACCAAGGATATGGGCGAGACCGGCGAACTGATCACCGGCCTGATTGCCGAACTGCAGGGCTTTGATGCCAGTGCCGAGCAGCCCAAGGGCATCCTGGGCTTCTTCAAAAAAGCCGGCAACAACATCGAGCAGCTCAAGACCCGCTACGAAAGCGCGGACAAGAACGTGGAACGCATCCGTGCCCAGCTGGAGGATCACCAGGTGGTGCTGATGAAAGACATCACCATGCTGGACAAAATGTACCAGCTGAACCTGGTCTACTTCAAGGAACTGACCATGTATATCCTGGCGGGCAAGAAAAAGCTGGCCGACGTGCGCGCCAATGAGCTGAAAGCCGCCCAGGAGAAGGCCCGGCGCACCCAGCTGCCCGAGGATGCCCAGGCGGCCCGGGATCTGGCCGACCTGTGTGACCGGTTTGAGAAAAAACTCTACGACCTGGAACTGACCCGCAACGTCTCCATCCAGATGGGCCCCCAAATTCGGCTGATCCAGTCCAACGACACCATGATGGCCGAGAAGATCCAGACCACCATCGTCAACACCATCCCCCTGTGGAAAAACCAGATGGTGCTGGCTTTGGGCATTGCCCACAGCCAGGAGGCCATGAAAGCCGAGCGGGCCGTCACCGACGCTACCAACGACCTGCTGCGCCGCAACGCCGCCACCCTCAAGCAGGGCACCATCGATATTGCCAAGGAGTCCGAGCGGGGCATCGTGGATATCGAGACACTGCAGCAGACCAACAAGCAGCTCATCGAGACGCTGGACGAACTGAACAAGATTCGCGCCGAGGGCAAGGTCAAGCGGGCCAACGCCGAGCAGGAGCTGGGCCGCATCGAGGGCGAACTGCGCGCCAAACTGCTGGAAATCAACGCCTAAACCAATCGCGGGGGAACCGCTATGCAACTGGAACAACAAGAATCCTTTGTGATCCACGGCCCGCAGCTGGAAATCCTGGGGGAAGTGGAGACCAAACTGCCGCCGCCTGCCAAAAAGCGGCCGGTAGCCGCCCTGGTGCTGGCCGCATTGGCCCTGGTTTCGGTGCTGGGCATTGGCGGGGCGCGGCTGCGGGGCGAATACCGCCGTACAGCGGCTTTGTACTCTGCCGCCCAGGATGAATACGGCCACAGCATCCAGGGGGATTTTGCCGCCCAGCTGGATGCCGCCGCCAGCCTGATCCGGGTGGCGGGCAACGTGCTGGGGCAGGACAACGCCGATGTGCAGACTGCCCAGGCAGCCCTGGACGCCTGGAACGCCGACACCACGGCCCGGCCTGATGTGCAGTACGGACTGAACACCACGCTGTCCGGCGCAGTGGAACTGCTGTATGCCTCGGCAGCTGATGCGGCGGACCCCCAGGCCAGGGGCCAGCTGGACGATCTGCACGACAGTTTCACCTCCGCCCAGGCGGTGATCCAGCGGGCTGCGGCTGCTTATAATGAGGAAGCCGCCGCCTACAACGCCGTGACCGAATCTTTCCCGGCCAACGTACTGGCCGGGCTGTGGGGTGTGGGGGAACTGACAACCTTTGCGCCTGCCAACGGATGATGAAAACAACAGGAAGGGACCCATGAAACACGGAATCATTACCCACCTGCGCCGGGGGGCGGCGGTGCTCACGGCGCTGTGCTGCCTGATGCTGGCCGCCACGCCGGTGCTGGCTGCCCCGGAACTGGACAAGAATACCGCCGTCAATGACTATGCGGACATCCTCTCCGCCGAGACGGAAACCTATGTGGAGAATCTGTCTGTGGCCCTGCAGGACACCTGCGGTGCCCAGATCGGCGTGTACACCACCGAGTACATCGGCAACTCCACCCTGGAAGGGTATGCCTATGACGTACTCAACGCCTGGGGCCTGGGCTCCGCCGACAAGAACAACGGCGTGCTGCTGCTGCTTGTCCCCGGCGAGGATACCTACTATTTGACCCGGGGCTCCGGGCTGGAGGCCCAGCTGACCATCAGCGTGCTGGGCACCATTCTGGACGAGAACCTGGAACCCAGCTGGCTGGAACAGGATTATGACACCGGCACCCAGAAAACTGTGCGGGCCCTGGCCGAGCGGCTGTGCAGTATCTACGGTATCCCCACTTCTACGCTGGACAATGCCGGGCAGGCTGCCGCAACCGCGCATCGGGAAGGAGGCATCGGCGTTATGGGCATTTTTCTCGTCGTCATCGGCATCCTGCTGGTGGTGCTGCTTTTGTCCAGCCTGCTGCGCCCCCGCGGGCCCGGCCCCCGTCCGCCCCGTGGCGGCGGTTTTGGCAGCGGCCTGTTCTGGTACAGCGTGGGCCGGGCTTCCCGTCCGCGCCGTCCCCGGCGTCCACCGCCCCCGCCGCCCGGCGGTTTTGGCGGCCCCGGTTACGGCCCTCGCCCGCCTCGTCCGCCCCGCGGGCCTTCCCGGCCTATGGGCGGGCCGCGCCCCGGCGGTGGCATGGGACGCCCCGGTGGGGTAGGGCGTTCCGGCGGCGCCCGTCCTTCCGGCGGTTTCCGCCCCGGCGGCGGTTCCAGCCGCGGCGGCGGTGTGGGCCGCCGCGGGTAACCATACAAAACCAACCGGCCCGCGCCCTGCGGGCCGGTTTTTGCATAAGGAGAAAACACTATGGCAAAATTTGCCGTCATCACCGGGGCCAGCGCCGGCATCGGGGCCGAGTTTGCCCGCCAGCTGGCCAACGACGGGTATGACCTGCTGCTGGTAGCCCGCCGCGCCGAGCGCCTGCGGGCGCTGGCTGCCGCCCTGCCCACCCGGTGCCAGGTGTTCTGCGCCGACCTGGCCGACCCTGGGGAATGCCGCCGTCTGTTGGCCGCGCTGGCAGACCGCCCTATCGACCTGTTTGTCAACAATGCGGGGCGCGGGGTCTGCGGTCCTTTTGTGCAGACCGACCTGGGGGAAGAACTGGCGCTGCTGGATATCAACGTCCGCGCGCTGCACATCCTGACCAAAGGGGTGGTCCGGCAGCTGCAGCGGCAGGGGGGCGGGGCCTTGCTCAACGTGGGGTCCAGCGCGGGGCTGATGCCCGCCGGGCCTTATATGGCCGCCTACTATGCCTCCAAGGCCTATGTGGTCAGCCTGACCACCGCCTTGGCCGAAGAACTGCGCCAGGCCCGCAGCCCGGTCTATGTAGGGTGCCTGTGCCCTGGTCCCGTCCATACAGAGTTCAATGAGGTAGCCCATGTGCGTACCCCGCTGCCCGGCGTTTCGCCGGAGTTCTGTGTGCGCTGCGCTCTGGCCGGTGTACACCGCCGCAAAGTTCTCATTGTGCCGGGGCGGCCACTGGCAGCGGCTATGGCTGCCCAGCGGCTGCTGCCCCGTGCCCTGTCGGCCTGGCTGGCCGGCTGCCAGCAGAAACGCAAACTCCTGGGCTGAACGGCAGACGGCAGAGCCCCAAAGGCCCGGTGTCTGCCGCTTTTTGGGAGTGGGGCGGGGGAAAGAATGAAAATCTTGCTGTTTGCCTCTGTTTTTATCGGTGTATTTGTGCTATAATCATCTATTATGTGGTCATACTGACCTGAATTTGCCATGCCTGCGCGGAAGGGAGGAAGTGCCGATGCCGAACCCGCAGCGCCCCGGTTCTGACCGTTACCGGCAGAACCGGCCCCAGAACGACTATACCTGGCAGGAGGGCTGGGCCAGGCCTGAACCGCCCCGCCGTCCCGCCGGGCAGCCGAACCGCCGTCCGCCCCTGACCCCGGAACAGCAGCGCGCCCTGGCCCGCCGGGCCCGGGAACGCCGCCGTCGCCGCCGCCGCACTTTTGCGCTGGGCACCGCAGGGGGCATTCTGCTGCTGTCCGCCGTCATCACGCTGCTGCTGCCCCGCAGCGTCACCGGGGAACCGGCGCCGGTGGAACAGCCCGAGACCGGCACCGCTCAGCTGGTGGCACCGCTGCCCTATGGCGGGGCAGACCAGGCTGAGGGCAGCGGCAGTTCCGCCGCAACCCTGAATTGGGGCAGCGTAGGCCCTGTGCAGCAGACAGAGGATACAGGGTACACCTACACAGCCATGCCCGCCGCCCCGGCAGCCCTGCCGGAATTTGGCCGGGTGGACACCACCTGGTTTGCCGACGCGGCGTTCCTGGGGGATTCCCTTACCGCCGGTTTCTGTGAGAGCGAGTATGACATCGACGTGGGCGGTGCCCTGATCTGCGGGTATGAGGGGGTCAGCCCCAATACCATCGTCAACCGCACCACCGCCAAAAACCCTGACCGGGGCGAGGAAGTGGCTATGGATGTGCTGGCTGCGGCCCAGCCCGCCAAGCTGTATATCCTCATCGGCACCAACGCGCTGGTGCAGACCGGCAACGACGAGAGTTTCCTCAACTACTATGGCCGTATGCTGGACGAGCTGCGCACGGCGCTGCCCAACACCGCCTTGTATGTGCAGTCCATTCTGACCGCTACCCAGGAGACCGTCAACGACGATGCCCCCGGCCTGGCACCTGACCGGCTGGCCACCATCAATGCCGCCATCCAGGGCCTGTGCGCTGAGCGGGGCTGCTACTTCCTGGACCTGAACGCTGAGTTCAGCGATGATTCCGGTTACCTGCTCACCGACTATGCCCAGCCGGACGGCGTGCACCTGACAGTGTCCGGTTACAACAAATGGGTCAGTTATCTGTGCACCCACGTGCCCTACAACAAAAACAATCCCTACCAGGCAGGCAGCACCTACTACCTGAGCGATGACGTGAAGGAACTGCTGGCCGATCTGCCCTGACCATCCACGGGAAAGAGGAGAAATCATGCCCAACCAAGACGAAGAACCGCGCTACGCGGACCCCAACCACCCCTATAGCGGCAGCGGCAACCGCTATCAGCACCGGTACAGCCGGGATGAATACCATCGGGGCGACGGCCCGTTCCAGTTCCCCTGGTGGGCCGTGGTCATCGGCTTTGTGGTGTGGTGGCCGCTGGGATTCATCTTTATCGGCCTGAACAGCGCCATGCGCAACGGTAAGTTGGGCGGCTTTGAGCAGGCCGCCCGCCGGCACACCATGAATTTCAATCCCAACCCGGTGTACGAGCAGCCTGTGCACGCAGAACCGGAGGAGAAAACGACCCCCGCCAAATCCCGCCCGAAAGCAAAGCGGAAATCCCGCAAGACGGAGGACGGCACCGGGCTGATCACCGGGCTCTCCATTGCCGGTGTGGCCTTGCTGGCGGTGGCACTGCTGGCTTTGCCGGACGGCATGTACTGGCTGCCTGACGCCCTGATCGAAGGCGGGCGCTACTGGGGCTGGCTGCTGGAAGAGATGATTCCTGTTCTGATGTTCATGACGGGTGGCATCGGCTGTCTGTTCGGCGCCCATACGGTGCGCACCAGCCGGCGTATGCGCAAAAAGATCGATAATATCGTGGGCGATGCCAAAAATATGCCCATTGCCGACATTGCCGCCGCCATTCCCTGCAGCTACGACAAATGCTGCAAGCACCTGGAAAACTGCATCGACGACGGGGTCTTTGGCCCCGACGCCTATCTGGACATGCGCCGCCGTTATCTGGTGGTCAAGGGCAAAGCCCCGGAACCGGCCCCCCGGCAGGAACCGGCCCCCCAGCCGGTCAAGGAAGAGCGGGACCAGTACCAGAAAATTCTGGACCAGCTGCGGGAAGTCAACGACGCCATCCCTGATGAAGAAATGAGCGACAAGATCAGCCGTCTGGAGGCGGTCTCGGCCAAAATTTTTGAGCAGGCCAAAGCCGACCCCGACAAGCTGCCCCGTATGCGCAAGTTCATGGATTACTACCTGCCCACCTCACTGAAACTACTGGAGACCTACGCCGAACTGGACGCCCAGGGCGTGGAGGGCGAGAATATCACCGAGTCAAAACGCCGCATCGAGCAGACCATGGATACCCTGGTCCATGCCTTTGAGACCCAGCTGGACCAGCTGTTCCAGGAAGATGCCCTGGACGTGAGCGCCGACATCGACGTGATGGAAAATATGCTGCGCGCCGACGGCCTGACCGGCGACGCGCCCTTCAAACTGTAAAACAGGGGAGAGAACCGACCCATGCAACACGAACACGCCGGCCAGCTGCGCACCAGCTGGGGCCATTTTACCAAATACCGGCCACTGATCCGGGAGCTGGTCACCCGGGACCTGAAGGTCAAGTACCGCCGCAGCTTTCTGGGCTATGTGTGGAGCATTCTGAACCCGCTGCTCATGATGCTGCTGCAGACGCTGGTCTTTTCGTACATGTTCCGCTTCGACATTGAGAACTTCCCCCTTTATCTGATCTGCGGCAACACGCTGTTCAACTTCTTTAACGAGAGCACCAACATGGGCATGGGCAGCGTGCTGGGCAACTCCTCGCTGATCAAAAAGGTCTATGTACCCAAGTTTATCTTCCCGGTCAGCCGGGTGGTGTCCAGCTTTGTCAACCTGCTGTTCAGCCTGGCGGCCATCCTGCTGGTCATGCTCATCACCCGGTCGGCCTTTTACCCCACGCTGCTGCTGGTGTGGGCGCCGCTTGTGCTGCTGTTTGTTTTCTGCTGCGGCATGGCGCTGCTTCTCTCGGCGCTGGCGGTCTACTTCCGGGACCTGCAGTACCTTTACGGCATTCTGACCATGGCCTGGATGTACGCCACGCCGCTGTTCTACCCGTTGTCGGCGCTGCCCGGATTCATGCAGGCGGTGGTCAAGCTCAATCCGCTGTACCACTACATCAACTGCCTGCGCTGCCTGGTCATGTACGGTTTTGTGCCGGGGCCCAACACCTGGTTTGCCTGCATTGCCAGCGCCCTTGGCATGGCGCTGCTGGGGCTGGCCGCTTTCCGCAAGCTGCAGCGCAACTTTATTCTGTATCTGTAAGGAGCCGCTTTTATGCCCATCATTCAGGTGCAAGACGTGTCCATGCGCTTCAACCTGGCGCAGGAAAAAACCGAAACGCTCAAAGAGTATGCCGTCAAGCTGTTGAAGCATCAGCTGTTTTTCAATGAATTTTACGCCCTGCAAAACGTTTCTTTCTCCATCGAGCCGGGGGAATCGGTGGCCCTTATTGGCCGCAACGGCAGCGGCAAGAGTACCATGCTCAAACTGATCGCCGGGGTCATGTACCCTACCCGGGGCACTGTGACCGTCAACGGCGAGATCGCCCCCCTGATCGAGTTGGGAGCCGGTTTTGACCTGGAACTGACCGCCCGGGAGAATGTCTTTCTCAACGGGGCGGTGCTGGGCCATGACCGGGACTATATGCAGGAGCATTTCCAGAACATCATCGACTTTGCCGAACTGTGGGATTTTGTGGACGTGCCGGTGAAAAACTATTCCAGCGGCATGATCGCCCGGTTGGGTTTTTCCATTGCCACCGAGGTGAAAGCCGATATCCTGGCCTGCGACGAGATTTTGTCGGTGGGCGACTTTATGTTCCAGCAAAAATGCCATGACCGCATGGAGAAAATGCTGTCGGGCGGCACCACGCTGCTGTTCGTCAGCCACGATATCAACCAGGTAAAGCAACTGTGCCGCCGCGCCATCTGGATCGACCACGGGCATGTGCGGGGCGACGGCCCGGCAGCCGAAGTCTGCGACGCCTATGTGGCGGCCATGCAGCGCGGCGAATGAGGAACCCTATGACGCTGAACAAAAAACAAACGATGCTGCGCGAATGCGCGGTGGTTCTTTTGCTGATCGCCGCCGTCGCCGTGAGCGAGTACTGGTGGTTCCAGCTGTGGCGGCTGGACTGGCAGGTGCCCATGCTTTACGGCGGCGACGGCATTTACTGGGTGGGGCAGGTACAGCGCAGCTACGGCGAACTGACCGGCTCGCTGGGCTGGCCCTTCTACCAGCCGCCCAGTCCCTATGACCCCAATTATGATCTGATCTACGACATCTTCGTGGCCTTTGTGGGCTTGTTCACCAAGGATACCGGTGTCGTTTTCAACCTGTATGTACTGGTCATTCCCTTTGCCAACGCTCTGGCCGGGTACGCGGTCTTCCGCATGGCAGGTATGCGCCGGTGGCTGGCTTTTGCTTTTGGGCTGACCTTTGGGATGTGCCCTTATGTGCAGCAGCGGTTGGCCGGGCATATGATGCTGGCCGCCGTGGAGTTCGTGCCGTTTTCCATCCTGCTCTGCCTCTGGTGTGCCGAGGACCCGGCTTTTGCCCGGCCCGGCAAAGGGTTCTTCCGCAACCGGCGCAACTGGCTGGCCCTGGCCATGGCCTGGGGCATCGCCAACAACGGCGCGGCCTACTACCCCTATTTCACCTGTTTCCTTTTGTGCATCACGGCGCTGTGCCTGCTGCTGCGGGAGCGCAGATGGGCGGCCACCGTGCCCTGCCTGGTGACCATCGCCGAGATCGTGCTGTGGATGATCCCGGACTTTTTCCCCATGGTGCTGGGTATGATCGCCGGGGTGGGCAGCACGCTGACCAACGGCGTTTACCGCAGCCCTATCGGGGCCGATATCTACAGCCTGCGCATCAGCAGCCTGTTGTTGTCCCCCAATGGTTACGGGTGGGACAAACTGGCCAACTGGATGCAGCGGTATTTTCACCTGCTGGCCACCGACGAAGGCCCCATGTACAACGAAAACGGCTACGGCTACCTGGGGATTGTGGGCATCGCAGGTTTTCTGGCGCTGCTGGTGCTGTTGTTCCATAACCGGGACTGGAAGGCCGGCAAGACCGATACCCCCCGGCTGGGAGACCGGCTGTGGCTGCTCAGCCGCCTGAATGTGGCGGCACTGCTGCTGGCGTCCATCGCCAGTTTCGGCGGCATCATCGGCATTTTTGTGCGGTTTATCCGCGGGTACAACCGCATCAGCCCCTATATCGCTTTCGCGGCACTGTTGGCTGTGGGCTTGTGGGCCGAACACTGGCTGGCTGCACACAGGGGCCGCCGCAAACAGGTTTTCACCGTAGTGCTGGCCCTGGTGCTGGCCTACGGGTATTGGGAACAGCAGGGGCTGTTCGTACCCAAATACGAGGATGTCCAGACCATGTGGTATCAGGACGCTGCCTTTATGGAGGAAGTGGAGGCTGAAGCCGGGGAAGGGGCCGTGCTGTTCCAGCTGCCTTACATGAAAAACTTTGAGAACGGCTCGGTCAACAATATGTGGGACTACACCCAGCTGCGGGGCCCGCTGCACAGCCAGACGCTGCGTTTCAGCTACGGCGCGGGCTATGGCACCGAGAATGATGTGTGGTACAAGGCCACCAGCGAACTGGAACCCGAGGCCATGGTGGCGGAACTGCGGGCTCAGGGGGTGGCGGGCATCTACCTGAACCTGGACGGCTACCCGGTGGAGGATCAGCAGCAGACGCTGCAGGAGCTGCTGGCGGCAGCCGGCTGCGACGAAGCCGATGCCGTTATCCATGAAAGCGGCATGATCTATTACATCCCCCTGGGATAAATACAACGGGAGAATCCGATGAATCTGAAAAAGTGGACGGAAAAACGCTGGTTTTTGCCTGCGGTCTGCCTGCTGTCCCTGGTGTTCGGCTGGTGGTATCTCAGTATCACCACCTGTGCCCAGCTGGGCGGCGACGATGAGATCATCAACCTGCAAAACTACTATTTTGCCACCCATCACAGTTTTTGGCAGGTATTGCAGGCAGGGTGGGAACAGATTCTTCCCCAGTTTCTGCTGCAGTCCGGGCGGTTCCGGCCTTTCTCCTCGCCGCCGCTGCTGGGGTGGACCAGCTATTTTCTGGGAGACCTGGTGGTTTACCGGCTGTTTATTCTGGCCTGGACCTATGCGGACATCGCCTTGGCGGCCCTGCTGGTGGGCAAGGCCGCCCGCAGCAAAACGCTGGGGGCGCTGTGCTTCTGCCTGCTGCCCATGATGTTCTCCCTCTGGCAGGACTCCACCGGAAACAGCCTGTATTCCTACGGCGCTTTGGTACAGAGTACGCTGCTGCCGGTGCTGCTGGCAGGCCTGTTTGTGCTGCGCTGGCAGGACACCGGCCATAAGCGCTGGGCTGTGGCGGGGGCATACTGCGCCTTCCACGCCTGCGCCACCTTTGAGATCGGCTTTGTCTACATTGTGCCGCTGTTCGGCCTGTTCTGGCTGTACACCGGCAAGGTGCGTCCCGCCCTGCGGCTGAGCGTGCCTGTGCTGGCGGGCGAGTGCGTCACGCTGGCCTTCAACCTGGGGGCGCGGGCCGTCAATGCTCTGCGCGCGGCGGGGCTGCTGGCCGGGGAAGCTGCCGACCTGGGGGGCATTTCCCCCAGCCTGGACCCGGTGGCGATCCTGCGCACCTGGGTCATGCAGATGTCGGCGGGGTTCCCTCTTAACGCCATGATCGCCGGCAAGATGCGCCCCGGCGCCATCGAGGTGTCTGATGTGGTGTGCGGTGTGGTGCTGGCAGCGGCGGTCATCGCCGTGCTGGCGGCGCTGGACCGTTTGCCGGACCCGAAACAGAACCTGCTGCTCTTCCTGACGGGCCTGGCCATGCTGTCTGCCCCGGCGCTGATGATCGCCGTTTCCCCCAAATACCAGCAGACCGCCAACGTGGACTGGCGTCATGGCTATATCCCCCAGACGGTGGAATCCTTCGGCGTGGGGCTGATGGCTGCGGCGCTGCTGGTGCTGCTGCTGCGCTGGGCCCGGGACAAGACTTGGTGGCCACGCTGGCGCGCTGCGGTCAGTGTGGTGCTGGCCGTTGGCATGGCGGGCTCGGTGGTATGGCAGCGGGCGGCCACCCGCTCCGCCTATGCAGGCGGCGGGCGCGATTATACGGTGTTCGGCGAGGCGGTGGCCGCGGGCATTGCGGCCCCGGCCGGCACCGAGGACCCGGTGGTCTGTGACTTTATGGTGTGGGGCGGCGACCTGACGGCGCAGAAAGCCTTCTTCCAGCGCTATGCCGACACCGACACCAACGCCCACGCCCTGCAGGTCTGGCGCGGTACATCCCACGAAGAAGCAGTCGTCTACCGGCTGGGTATCAGCCGGGGCGCAGACAAGCACCATGACGCGGCCTGGTTCGCGCTGGGGGCCGATGAAGCCCTGGAGACGGTGACCGATGTGACGGTCTACCTGCCCGACCGGGCGGCGGAGGATGGGGCACTGCATTATACCACCCGTTCTGCCGACGGCGCCGAGACGGAATACACCGTCCCGGCACAGGACCTGTACACCGGGGACGCCGACGGGGGCTGTTGGCTGTACATCAATGCCGTCGACCCGGTGATTGGCGACAGCATCCGGCTGACAGTACCTTGATCCAGAAAAACAAAACCGGCAAGCCGTAAGGCTTGCCGGTACTTTTTTGCGGTCAGCGTTCAAACTCCCACTGCGACGGGGGCAGGGCAAACACCGCGCCGCAGAGCAGCAACAGCGCCGGGTTGCTGGTGATATGCAGCACCTGGGTCTCCATATAGCCGTAGGCCAGCATCGCCAGAAGACAAGCCACGGCCTGCCAGCGGCCCCGACGGGCGCAGCCGTACAGCGCCGCCGTCAGCAGCAACAGTGCCAACCCCAACAGCACAGGGCCGAACTGATAGAGCAGGTAGACAAAGATGTTGTCAATGACCGGCCAGTCCATCAGCATCTGCCCGGCAATTTTGACATCGTACATACGGTAGGCAGCCCAGGCCAGCGAGATGCGGCAGGTCAGCAGCTCGTCCAGACGGCGCAGCCAGGCGGGGCCGATCTCGTTGGCCCAGGGGCCGACCTTGACCACAAACAGCGGCAGAATCAGGCTGAATGCCGCCGTCAGCGGGGTCAGAGCGGCACAGGCTCCGGCGGCGCCGCGGGGGGCAGGGCGGCCACGCAGCAGTTTGGCGGCTGCCAGCAGTACGGCCAGCAACAGCATGCACAATGCGGCGGAGCGGGAGGCCGGGCCCACCAGCAGGAACACACCCACACCGGCCACAGTGGCCAGTTCCCACCAGCGCAGAGCGGCGCTGCGCAGCAGTACCCAGGCCATCACCAGGCCAAATACCACGCCGCCGAAGGTGTTGGGGTGTCCATAGCCGAACATCAGCCGGAAACTGCCGTCCCGCTCACTGGTGGCGCCGGGGGCAACGATCCCTGCAAAGTGCAGCACTTCCACCAGGGCAAGGGCGGGCACGCCGGAACCCAGGAATGCTTTCATGGCGCGGCGCAGCGGTACATCCTTGGCGGCCAGCAGCACCACGGCCAACCCCAGGAACCAGATGTTCTGCCCGTTGAAATAGACCCACCGGGCAATAAAGTACAGGCAGCCCGCCGTGCCCAGGCTGCGCCAGGTGTAACGGGTGCCCAGCAGAATCTTGGCAAAAAAGCACAGGTACATCAGGGCATCCAGCACCGGTGCCAGCTGCTCTTGCAGCCAGGGCCACTGTTCCCGGGCCATGGAGTTGCAGAACACTACCGTGAACTCATACAGCGCCAGCCCGGCACAAAAAGCTCCCTGCCCCAGCCGCAGCCGGGCGGATTCCCCCCAGGGGCCGAACAGCAGATGTTCGCCGCCCCACAGGGCGGTCAGGGCGGGGCGCAGGGCGCCGGTACGCCGCCAGGCCAGGATCAGGTCTGCTGCCGCCGCGGCAAACAGCGCCAGCAGCAGAGCGTTTGCGAAACCAAACAAGACGAAAATCCTCCGTACATAAAGATACTTTATTATAGCCGCAACCGCCGTCGTTTGACAAGCCTTTTGCGCGGTGCTATCCTTATACCATCACAACAGGGGAGGAAGCCCATGAACGAACAATGCTACCGTGCGGTCATCGCCTGGTTCAACGCCCGCCCTGCCGCCAAACAGGCGGCCTATCTTGTCAGCCGCGGTGCGGTAGGGGCGGTGTATCTGTTGTATATCACCCTGCTGGTGATATTGGCCTGGCAGCGCAATCCCTTGTGGTTTGGGGCTGCAGGGGTGCCGGCGGCGGCTTTTGTGGTGGGCACCGCCCTGCGGGCGGCCATTGACCGTCCCCGGCCTTATGTGACCCTGGGATACACGCCCCTTTTCCCCAAGAAAGATACCGGCTGCAGCATGCCCAGCCGCCATTGTTTTTCGGCAGCGGCCATCGCCGTCGCAGCCTGGGGATGCAGCGTACCCCTGGGCATCGTGCTGGGGGTGCTGGCGGCGGTCATCGCCCTGTCCCGTGTCCTTACCGGTGTACACTATATCAGCGATGTGGTGGCCGGGCTGGCTTTCGGCAGCGGGTTCGCACTGGTCGGCTGGCAGATCGCCCTGGCAGCACTGCGCGTCTGCGGGCTGTAAAGCAAAGGGCAGGCCGGGAACACCCCGGCCTGCCCTTTGCAAGGGATTCAGCGGATAAAACTGGTGCGCTTGCCGCTTTCGGCCTGGGGCGCCTCAATGCCCGCGGCCTTGCCGGCCTCGATGCAGCGCAGCATCCAGGCCATGTTGCGGCCCAGGTTGCGCATGATCTGCATGCCTTCTTCGTCCAGGGCCGCTTCCTCGGCCTTGCCGCCGTGGACCATGGGCCAATAGGTGGAACTGATGAGGGGCATCTCAAAGAATTGAGGCACCTTTTCCATGGCTTCCAGGGCGGTGGTGGTGCCGGCCCGGCGGGCACTGGTCACTACGGCTGCCGGTTTGTGGCGCAGGTAAGTGCCGCCGCTCATGGCCAGCCGGTGCATAAAGCCCAGCATGCTGCCTGCCGCCGTGGCGTAATGGACCGGCGCGCCGAATACCACACCGTCCGCCTTTTCCAGCAGCGGCAGCACGTCGGCCACCGGTCCGCCAAAGACGCACTTGCCCGCCTTGGCGCAGCCGCCGCAGCCCACGCAGCCGCCCACCGGCGCGGCGCCGATGTGGAAAATCGTGGTTTCAATGCCTGCTTCCTGCAGGGTGGCCGCCACTTCCCGCAGGGCGGCATCGGTGCAGCCTTGTTTGTGTGGGCTGCCGTTGATCAGTAAAACATGCATGGTTTGCCTCCGTTTACTCGTTGTGCTTCAATGTATGCAGCAGGGGGTCCTGTGACCTCTTGTTTCTATTGTAGCACACCGGGCAAGGGGTGGCAAATTCCACCAGACCGGGAGGAAGTTCTATGTCCCAATCCTGTCCCAATCAGGCGCTGCACTGCGGCGGCTGCCCGCTGCTGGGCGTACCCTATGCCGAACAGCTGGCCCAAAAACAGGCACGGCTGCAAACCTTGTTGGGCCGTTTTGCCCCGGTGGCGCCGGTGTGCGGCATGGCCGAACCCTGGCACTACCGCAATAAGGCCATCGCCAGCTTTGCCATGCGCCGGGGAAAGCTGGTTTGCGGTTTGTATGCCGAGGGCACCCATCGGGTGCTGCCCGGCTGCGACTGCCTGCTCCAGCAGGAGGTACTCAACCGCACGCTGGAGGCGGTGCTGACGGCAGCCCGCGCCTGCCGGTGGACCGCCTACGACGAGGACCGGGGCACCGGCTTGCTGCGCCATGTGGTGCTGCGTGCCGCCCAGGACGGCAAGGTGCTGGTCACCCTGGTCACGCCGGGCCCTGAACTGCCGGGCAGCCGCAATTTCTGCGGGGCGCTGCGCAAGGCCGCGCCCTGGGTGGTATCGGTGGTGCATAACGTCAACCCTACCGCTACCAGCGCCGTGCTGGGCAACCGGGAAAAGGTGCTTTACGGTCCCGGTTCGGTTCTGGATACCCTGTGCGGGTTGCGGTTTGCCATCTCCTCCCGCAGTTTTTACCAGGTCAACCACGCCCAGACCGAGGTGCTGTACAGCAAGGCCCTGGCGCTGGCGGACCTGACAGGGCGGGAAACGGTGGTGGACGCCTACTGCGGCATCGGCACCATCGGGTTGTGCGCCGCCCCCCGGGCCGGGCGGGTCATTGGAGTGGAGCGAAACCCCGCCGCTGCCCGGGACGCTGCCGCCAATGCCCACCGCAACGGGCTGCAAAATGCTGTGTTTCAGTGTGGAGACGCCACCGCATGGATGAAAACCGCGGCCCGGCAGGGCCTGCGTCCCGACGTTGTATTTCTGGACCCGCCCCGGGCGGGCAGTACGCCGGAATGCATAGCGGCGGTGGCCCATATGGCCCCCCGGCGGGTGGTCTATGTGAGTTGTGACCCCGGGACGCTGGCCCGGGACGTGACGCTGTTTGCCAAACAGGGTTACAAGGCGGAACGGTTCGAGCCGGTGGACCTTTTTCCCCACACCGACCATGTGGAGACAATCGGCCTCCTGTCTGTCTGCCATTGATACAGCATACGAGAAAAAAACGGTGAACGGGCGGCAATAGGCGGAAGGGGTTGTCGGTCCTTTCTGGAATGCCCATACGGCAAGAGATACCGGAGCAACGGATGGAAGCCTACAAAAAGGGAAAATGGGCGCAGCAAATCCTTTCCATGCGTCAGCCGGACGGTCTGTGGGGAAATTTCCACACGTTGAGCCGCCCGGTTGCAGGCAAAGGCTATACAACCGAACAGGCAATCCGCAGGCTGTACTATCTGGGATACACTGCGGAAGATGAGGCCATCCAGATTGTACTGGACCGTATGGAGCGATGCATCAAGGGCGAACTGCCGATAGATGCCTATTCCGAGAAGAAACATGATTGGCCTTTTTTCGAAAAGCTAATGCTCGCTGCATGGCTGCGCCTGTTTCAGCCCAACAATGAGACCGCGCTGATGGTGGCGCGGCAATGGGCTCAGGTGGTGGAAAAGGCCTTTGCCGGCGGCAGCTACAGCAGAGCGGAGGATGCGGCAGCCTTTATGGCTTGGAAAGGCAGGAAACCCAAAAGCAGCTTTGAAGCAGGATTTGGAATGTTTTATCATGCTGCTTTGCTGCCTGGTGTGCTGCCGCCGGAAACGGAAACACTTTTTCTGGATTATTATCTGGC
>DXBO01000146.1 GCA_019116485.1 Candidatus Gemmiger excrementavium | reverse complement strand
AGGCCCAGCGTGCCGCGCTGGAGGAGCTGCAGGCATTGCAGAACGCCCTGGGGGAGGAAAGCCGGGGGGCGCTGCTGGACCTGAGCATGGCCGACGAACTGGAATACTACAACGGCCTGGTGTTCACCGGCTATGTGGCCGGGGTGCCCCGGGCGGTGCTCAAGGGGGGCCGCTACGACTACCTGATGCAGCGGTTCACTCCCGGGGCCAACGCCATCGGTTTTGCCCTCTATCTGGATGAACTGGAGCGCCTGGCCGCTCAGACCGATGCCGAAATGCCGGAGAAAGTCTGGCTGAACATTGCCCTGCCCAAGGGCCGCCTGGGCGACAAAGCCTACAAGCTGCTGGCCGAGGCCGGGTACAAGGCCAACGAAGACTACAACGATACCCGCAAACTGGTGGTGGAAAACCCGGATGCCGGGGTACGGTACTTCCTGGTCAAGCCCAGCGACGTAGCCATCTATGTGGAACACGGTGCGGCGGACCTGGGGATCGTGGGCAAGGACATCCTGGCGGAATCCGGGGCCGATGTCTACGAACTGCTGGACACCGGTATGGGCAAATGCCGCATGTGTGTGGCGGGGGCTGCCGGTTTTGCGGATGACGAGAGCCGGGCCCTGCGGGTGGCCACCAAGTTTGTCAACATTGCCCGGGATCACTACGAGCGCCGGGGCCGGGACATCGACATCATCAAGCTCAACGGCTCCATCGAACTGGCCCCCATCCTGGGCCTGTCCGATGTAATCGTGGATATTGTGGAAACCGGCACTACCCTGAAGGAAAACAACCTGACCGTCATCGAAGAATTTATGCCCATCTCGGCCCGGTTTATCGCCAACAAGGCCAGCTATAAGTTCAAATACCGCCAGATGTGTACCCTGCTGGACAAAATGAAGGAGGCGCTTGCCCAATGATCCGCCTGTATGATTTTGATGAAGTAAGACCCGAGGAAATCCTCAACCGGGATATCCGCGCCGAAGCGGATGTGGAAGCCACGGTGGATGCCATCATCGCCGATGTGCGCGCCCGGGGCGATGCCGCTCTCATCGAGTATGCGGCCAAATTCGATCACGCCGAACTGGCGTCGGTGCAGGTCACCCAGCAGGAGATCGACGAGGCTTTCGCAGAACTGGACGCCAAAGACCCGGAATTCATCACCACGCTGAAAATGGCGGCGGAAAACATCCGCCACTTCCACGAGCAGCAGCTCCATAAAAATTTTGTGGTCACTGACCGCCCCGGCATCGTGCTGGGCCAGAAATACACCCCCATCCAACGGGCGGGCGTTTATGTGCCGGGCGGCACGGCAGCCTATCCCTCCACCGTGTTGATGGATGTGATCCCTGCCAAGGTGGCGGGCGTCCGCCAGATCGTCATGACCACCCCGGCGGGCCGGGACGGCAAGGTGAACCCGGCCATCCTGGCAGCGGCGGTCATTGCGGGCATCGACTGCATCTTCAAGACCGGCGGCGCCCAGGCTGTGGCCGCCCTGGCCTACGGCACCGAGAGCGTGCCCGCCGTGGACAAGATCGTGGGTCCCGGCAACATCTATGTGGCCACCGCCAAGCGCAAGGTGTTCGGCAAGGTGGGCATTGATATGATCGCCGGCCCGTCGGAAATTCTGGTCCTGGCGGACGGCAGCTGCAACCCCGCCTGGGTAGCGGCCGACCTGCTGAGCCAGGCCGAACACGACAAGCTGGCTACCGCCGTGCTGGTCACCGACAGCAAAGAGTTGGCCGCCGCCGTGCGGGACGAACTGGAAGTGCAGATCCCGCAGCTGCCCCGGGCTGCCATCGCGCGGGAAAGCATCGACACCAACGGCAAAATCATCGTAACCGACGATATGGACAAGGCCATCGAGGCCGTCAACATCATCGCGCCGGAACACCTGGAAATCTGCGTGGATGATCCCTTTGCGGTGCTGGGCCAGGTACAGAACGCGGGCAGCATCTTCCTGGGCAAAAACGTGCCCGAAGCCCTGGGGGATTACTTCGCCGGGCCCAATCACACGCTGCCCACCAGCGGTACCGCCCGGTTCAGCAGCCCCTTGGGTGTGGACGATTTCGTCAAGAAATCCAGTTTCATCTACTATACCCGGGAGGCCCTGGGCCAGGTGCAGCAGCGCATCGCCGGTTTTGCCGAGCATGAGGGGCTGCACGCCCATGCCAAGAGCGTGACTATCCGCTTCGAGGACCAGTAAACAGGGGAGGGAACCGCCCATGAGCCGTTATTTTACCAAGACGCTGGCAGCCCTGGAACCCTATACTCCCGGCGAGCAGTTGAAAATCGAGAATCTCGTCAAGCTCAACGCCAACGAAAACCCCTACCCGCCGGCCCCCGGCGTGGCGGCGGCGGTGGCGGCCGCGGTGCCGGGGCTTCGTCTTTACTCCGACCTGACCAACACCGAACTCAACCAAGCCATTGCCGACCACTGGGGCGTGCAGCCTGAGAACGTGCTTTGCGGCAACGGCAGCGACGAGAACCTTCTGCTGGCGCTGCGGGCTTTCTGTGACGAACAGACCCCCCTGGTCTTTGCCGATATTACTTACAGCTTCTACCCGGTGTTGTGCGACCTGCTGCACATCCCGCAGCACGTCATCCCGCTGGAAGCGGACTTCACCATCGACCTGCGCAAGTACCAGGGCCTGCACGAGACCATCGTACTCGCCAACCCCAACGCTCCCACCAGTCTGCTGGCGCCGGTGGCCGCCATCGAGGAAGTGCTGCGCACCAACCCGGACAACATCGTGATCGTGGACGAGACCTACATAGAATTTGCCCCGGCGGGTTCCAGCTGCCTGCCGCTGCTGCAACGGTACGAGAACCTGGTCATCACCCATACCTTTTCAAAGACCCACAACCTGGCCGGGGCACGGCTGGGCTACTGCCTGGCCAGGCCGGAACTGATCGCCGATATGAACCGGGTCAAGTTCAGCTACAGCCCCTATAACGTCAATTCGCTGACCCAGGCGGCGGGCACGGCGGCCATCCGGGATGAAGACTATTTCCAAGCGGTGACGCAGAACGTTATCGCCACCCGTGCCGACACCACCCGAAAACTGCAGGACCGGGGGTTCACGGTGCTGGATTCCGCCACCAATTTCCTGTTTGCCACCACGGATCGCATGCCCTGCAAAGCGATTTTTGAGCAGCTGCGGGACCGGGGCATCCTGATCCGCTATTTTAACGCCCCCCGCATCGACAACTGGCTGCGCATCACCATCGGTACGCCGGAACAGATGCAGCGGTTCTTCGCGGCGCTGGATGCGATTCTGCCGGACTGAGCCAAATTACAAGGAGGAGTGACCATGATCGCCATTGTGGATTACGGCGTGGGCAATCTGTTCAGCCTGTCGTCCAGCGTGCGCAGCCTTGGGGCCGATGTCT
Organism: Candidatus Gemmiger excrementavium; assembly: GCA_019116485.1. Taxonomy (GTDB): domain Bacteria; phylum Bacillota; class Clostridia; order Oscillospirales; family Ruminococcaceae; genus Gemmiger; species Gemmiger excrementavium. The sequence goes on along the minus strand of DXBO01000146.1, from coordinate 7,825 downwards.
GTGTTACCGGCAAAGCTGAGGACCTGCGCGCCGCCAGCCATATCCTGCTGCCCGGTGTGGGTGCTTTTGCCGACGCCATGGCCAAACTGGAAGCCACCGGCCTGGTGCCGGTGCTCCAGGAGGAGGTGCAGCGCAAGCCACTGCTGGGCATCTGCCTGGGTATGCAGCTGCTGTTTGAAAAAAGCTATGAGTACGGCGAACACACCGGCCTGGGCTTTATTCCCGGCGCGGTGTGCCCCCTGGCCGATGACCTGAAGGACCCGGCGCTGAAAGTGCCCCACATCGGCTGGAACGCCCTGGACATCATACCCGGGCGGGAGACCGATCCCTTGTTCCGCTATGTCAAAAACGGGGAATACGTCTACTACGTCCACAGCTACTACGCCAAGAACTGCGCGGCCTCCACGCTGGCCACCAGCGAGTACAGCATCCCGGTCACGGGGGCGGTGCGCAGCGGCAACGTCTACGGCACCCAGTTCCACCCTGAAAAATCCGGCGATACCGGGCTGCGCCTGCTGCGGGCGTTTGCCGAACTGTAAGGAGGGATGCGTTATGAAACTGTATCCTGCCATTGACCTGCGGGGCGGCCAGGCTGTGCGCCTCTACCAGGGCGACTATGACCAGATGACCGTCTACAACGCCGACCCGGTGGCCCAGGCCCGGCAATTCATCGAGGCAGGGGCCAAGTATCTGCACGTCGTAGACCTGGATGGCGCCAAGGACGACACCACCGCCAACCTGCAGACCATTGCGGCCATCGCCGCGCTGGGCGGCCTCAAGATCGAAGTGGGCGGCGGCATCCGGGACGAGGCGCGCATCCGCCGTTATCTCGACCTTGGCGTCGACCGCTGCATCCTGGGCACCATTGCGGTGAAAGACTTCGCCTTTACCGAGAAAATGGCCGCCGCCTACGGCCCCCGCATCGCCGTGGGGGTGGATATGAAGCAGGGCTATGTGGCCGTAAACGGCTGGAAAGAGGTTACCCCCGAGCCGGGCGTGGCTTTCTGCCGCCGCTGCGCCGCCGCCGGGGTGGGGGCCATCATCGCCACCGATATTTCCCGGGACGGCACCATGCAGGGCACCAACCTGGACCTCTATCGGGAACTGCTGACCATCCCCGGCATCGAGGTCACGGCCTCCGGCGGCATTGCCCGCATGGAGGAGCTGGCCGAACTGCAGGCTATGGGCTGCCATGCGGCCATTCTGGGCAAATCCATCTACACCGGCGCCATTGACCTGGCCCAGGCCGTGGCCCGCTACCAGGACTGAAAGGGGGAGGAACCGCATATGATCACCAAGCGCATCATTCCCTGCCTGGACGTGAAGAACGGGCGGGTAGTCAAGGGGGTCAACTTCCAGGGGCTGCAGGATATGGCGGACCCGGTGGAGATGGCCCGGTATTACAATGAGTCCGGCGCCGACGAACTGGTGTTTTACGACATCACCGCCAGCGTGGAGGGGCGTACCCTGTTCACCGATATTCTGCGGCAGGTGGCCAGCCAGATTTTTATCCCGCTGACGGTAGGCGGCGGCATCAATACGCTGGAGGACTTTGACCGGGTGCTGAAATGCGGCGCCGACAAGGTCAGTGTCAACTCCGGTGCCATCCGCAATCCTGCCATCATTCCGGCGGCGGCCCAGAAATACGGCGACCAGTGCGTGGTACTTTCCGCCGATATCAAACGGGTGGACGGCAAGTTCATGGTGTTTGCCAAAGGTGGTCGGGAAAATACCGGCATTGACGCCCTGGACTGGCTGGAACAGGGGGTCAAAAACGGGGCCGGGGAACTGGTGGTCAACTCCATCGACACCGATGGCGTCAAGAACGGCTTCGACCTGGAACTGCTGGACGCCGTGGCGGCTCGCTGTGCGGTGCCCATCATCGCTTCGGGCGGGGCGGGCTGCAAAGAAGATTTTCTGGAACTGTTCCGCAACCACCCGGCGGTGGATGCGGGGCTGGCGGCCTCTATCTTCCACACCAAACAGGTGGGCATCGGGGACCTGAAACGGTATCTGCGCCAAAACGGTGTGGAAATGCGGCTGTGACCCCTTGCCAAACGGTACAAAAACAGGTACACTATACGTATATTCTCTTTTGCGGGCGGCGCACGCAGTGGCTGCCCGTTTTCCAATCCATTGTGCAGGAGGTTTCTGATGGAAATCACAGAAAATTCCCAAACGCTCCGCTTTGATGCAAACGGCCTGATCCCGGCCATCGTGCAGGATCACTATACCAAAGAGGTGTTGACCCTGGCCTACATGAATGCCGAGACGCTGGCCCTGACCATTGCCGAGGGCCGCACGGTGTTCTGGTCCCGCAGCCGCCAGGAAATCTGGCGCAAGGGCGAGACCTCCGGTAATGTGCAGCGGGTGGTCTCCATCACGGCGGACTGCGACAAGGACGCCTTGGTCATTGACGTCATCAAGACCGGCCCGGCCTGCCATACCGGTGCCGAAAGCTGCTTTTTCAATCCGGTTTATGTGTCGGAGGAACTCAAGCAGTTCACCTGGCAGGGGCTGTACGAACTGATCGAGGGCCGCAAGACCAACCCCCAGGAGGGCAGCTACACCACCTATCTGTTCGACAAAGGGCTGGAAAAGATTCTCAAAAAAGTGGGCGAGGAATCCACCGAGGTCATCATCGCCGGCGCCAAGCGCGACATGGAGGAGACCATCTACGAAATCAGCGACCTGGCTTATCATGTGATGGTGCTTATGATCGAACTGGGCATCTCCATTGAGGATATTACCAAAGAACTGGAAAAACGGCATGTCATCGACCACAAAGTAAAACAGGAAAGGATGCAGTAATATGGCGGGCGAATACCTGAAAAGCTCCGTCCACGTTCATTCCAAACTGTGCGACGGCAAAAACACTCTCGACGAACTGGCTGTCACGGCGTGGCGCGGCGGTCTGCAGACGCTGGGCTTTACCGGCCACAGCCACACCCCCTGCGACCTGGAATATTGCATGACCCGCAGCCGCACGGCGCTTTACAAGGCCCAGGTGGCCAAATTGAAGGAGCGCTACGCGGGCAAGCTGGATATCCTCTGCGGCCTGGAGTGGGACCTGTTCAGCGATGATGACCCTGCCGGGTACGATTACTGGATCGGCAGCACCCATTATGTCCAGGGCCCCAAGACCGGCAAGTATTATGAGATCGACTGGCGGGAAAGTGACCTGGCCGCCTGCATTGCCGATGACTTTGACGGCGACGGCCTGGCGGTGGTGGAAGCCTACTTTGCCAACGTGGCCAAAGTGGCCGAAAAGAAACCTACCATTCTGGGCCATTTTGACCTGATTAAAAAAATCAATGGCGATGGCAAGTTCTTTGATGAGGAAGCCCCCCGCTATAAAGCGGCAGCGGATGCCGCGCTGATGGTTGCCGCCCGCAACCGCTGTGTGCTGGAACTCAACACTTCGGCGGCCTACCGCGGTTTCCGCAAAGATTATTTCCCCTCGGATGCCCTGCTCAAAGACTGGCTGGCGCTGTCCGGCAACGTGGTCATCACTGCCGACGCCCATGACGCCAAGGCACTGACCTTCGGCTACGAGGCCGCTGCCGCCCGCCTGAAAGACCTGGGCTACAGCAAGGTCCAGGTATTGGGCAAAGACGGGTTCGTCTCCTGCGCACTGTAATGCTATAGAAAACAATCGCCCCCGTAGCCAATGGCTGCGGGGGCGATTGCGTATGTACCTCAAATCGGCAGTGTCTGCCCGTCCAGCACGGCGTGTGTCAGCGCATCGCCGTCGTAAGTCAGTTCCAGGTGGAAGAAGGGGGCTTCCTCAGCCAGCAGACGGAAGAAAATTTTATCTCCCTGCCATAAGGGAAGGGCGTCCACTCGGTCTTTGGGCACCCATTCCAGGGTTCCCTCGTCGCATTCGGTCAGGGTGCCGGTAAACTCGGTGCAGGTGTACAGGTGTATCCGCTCGGCGGACCAGGGCGGGCAGTAAAAATCCAGAATGCCCCGGTAGCGCGGGGCTTCCATCGTCAGACCGGTCTCTTCGTATACTTCCCGGCGCACGCAGGTCTCAGCGGTCTCGCCGGGTTCAAACTTGCCGCCTACGCCGATCCACTTGTCGTGGTTGACATCGTTCTGCTTTTTGACGCGGTGCAGCATCAGGTAGCAGCCGTTCTGCTCCAGGTAACACAGCGTGGTCTCTAACAATTCCATCGGAAGCCTCCCATACATAAACCCGGTCTTTTAGTAAATACTACCACAAAACCGCAACGGAGGGAAGTAGTATGAAAGCAACCGGGATCGTGCGCCGCATTGACGAACTGGGGCGCGTTGTCATTCCCAAAGAAATACGCCGCACCCAGCGCATCCGCCAGGGGGATACGCTGGAGATTTTCACCGCTGCCGACGGGCAGGTGGTGTTCAAGAAGTATTCGCCGCTGGTGGAACTGGGGCACCTCTCCGGTCTGTATGCCGAGGTACTGGCCAAAAACCTGGGCTGCCCGGTGCTGGTGTGTGACCGTGCCCAGATCGTGGCGGCGGCAGGGAACGGCAGGGCCGAAGCCATGGGCCGGGGCATTTCGCCGGAGACGGAACACTTGTTGGCCGCCCGTGCCCCCTATGCCGCACCGGAAAACCCTGCCCGGCGTCTGCGTTTGTTTGAACGGGGGGAGAAGGTAGTGTTGTGCGCGGCACCTATTGTGGTACACGGCGATATCGAGGGCGGCGTGCTGCTGCCCGGAACGGCCAACGATCCGTCGCCCAAGGGGGAAACGCGGCAGGCTGTCAGCATTGCGGCGGCGTTCCTGGCCCGCTGGATGGAGGAGTGATCCCTCAGCCGGCTTTGTCCATGCCCCGCAGTACCCGCCGGAAAGTGAAGAAGAACAACACCGCCGTAAAGGTCACGGCCAAAGCGTCGGCTACCGGCTCCGCCATGTAGACGGCGGTGGCCTTGTCGGCGGGGAACAGCACCGGCATCAGGTAGATCAGCGGCAGCAGCAGAATGAACTTGCGCATCACGGCCACAATGATGGACTGTTTGGCTTTGCCCAGGGAGGTAAAGGTCATCTGGCAAGCCATCTGAACACCGAACAGGAACAGCACCGCCACATAGATGCGCAGCGCCCGGGCGGTATAATCCATCAGGGCGGGGTCGTTGGTGAACATGGCCGCAAAGGCGTGGGGGAACAGTTCCACCGCCAGCCACAGCAGGCAAGAGTAAGCAAGGCTGACCCGCAGCAGCAGGAAAAACGCCTTGCGCACCCGGTCCCGCTTGCCGGCACCGTAGTTGTAGCTGATGATGGGCTGGGCACCCTGGCCCAGGCCCTGCAGCGGCAGCAGGGCAAACTGCATGACGCTGGTCAGAATGGTCATGGCGCCTACGGCCACGTCGCCGCCGTAACGCAGCAGCGAGGCGTTGAAACAGACCGAGATCACGCTCTCGCTGGCCTGCATGATAAAGGTGGCGGTGCCCAGCGCCACGCAGGGCAGCAGAATAGCCGGCCGCAGGCGGATGGTCTCGGCCCGCAGCTGCAGGAAACTGCGCTTGCTGAACAGGAAAGTCAGGATCCACACGCAGCTCATGGCCTGGGACAGCACCGTAGCCAGTGCCGCACCCCGCACGCCCATACCCAGGGCAAAGATGAACACCGGGTCCAGCACGATGTTGGCCACGGCCCCGATGAGGACAGACAGCATGCCCTCCTTGGCAAAGCCCTGGGCGGTGATAAAGGCGTTCATGCCCAGGGTCATCTGCACAAACAGCGTACCCATGGCATAGATGTTCATGTAGGCTACGCCGTATTCAATGGTATTGCCGCTGGCGCCGAAAGCCAGCAGAAAAGCGCGGTTGCCCAGCAGCAAAACTACCGTCAGAATGGCCGAGATCAGGATCTGCAGCATAAAACAGCTGCCCAGAATCTGCTCGGCTTTTTCTTTTTGGCCCTGGCCCATGGCAATGGTGGCCCGGGGGGCGCCGCCGTTGCCTACCAGCGCCGCAAAGGCAGATACGATCATGATCAGCGGCAGGCAAACGCCCACGCCGGTCAGGGCCAGGGCGCCGGTCTCGGGGATATGGCCGATGTAGATGCGGTCCACGATATTGTACAGCATGTTGATGAGCTGGGCGGCCACAGTGGGCAATGCCAGCCGCAGCAGCAGTCTGCCAAGGGGTTCTGTGGCAAGGAATGCTTTGTCGTTGTTTGCTTCCTGCATGAGGATGCCTTCTTTCCTTTGCGGTGATCCCGCGTTTATATAATAAGTAGTATAGTTCCGCTGTATAGGGCTGTCAACCGCAGGCGGGCATTGCTTTGTGACGAAACTGTTAAACTTGCAAAAAGTTTTCCCAAAACCCTTGACAGGCGCAATTTGGGGATTATAATAATCTTAGCACTCTGAGATATGGAGTGCTAAACAAACCCGAAACAAAGGAGATGAGCGGCATGGCCATGGACGCGCGCAAGCAGCGCATTCTGGAAGCAATCGTCGCTCTGTACGCCAGCGACGGCGAGCCGGTGGGTTCCGGTCTGCTGGCCAGCTACTTTGACATGGCCCTCTCCAGCGCCACCCTGCGCAACGAGATGGCAGCCCTGACCCGGCTGGGCCTGCTGGAACAACCCCACACCAGCGCGGGACGGGTGCCCAGCGCACAGGGATATCGCTACTACCTGGATCACCTGATCGACGCACCGGGCACCACCACCCTGCCGGAGCAGGACCGCCGCCACATTGACGAGCTGTTCGCCGGTATGGATGTGGAGCCGGAAAAGCTGGCTCCCGCAGCGGCGCGCTGCCTGGCAGACCTGACCGGCTGTGCGGCGGCTGCTACCACGCCCCAGGCACCAGACCTGTGCATTGCCCACTTTGAGGTGGTGCAGGTGGGCCGCTATTCGGCAGCGGTGCTGGGCGTTACCAGCGCGGGCGGCGTGCGCACCCGGGTGGCCCGGGTGGATACCGGTCTGACCCGGGACGATGCCGCCAACCTGGCACAGCTGCTTAACCGGGGGCTGACCTTTGTGGCACCCCAGGACCTGAGCCAACGACTGCTGGCCAGCCTGGTGCTGGCGGCAGGGGAGCGGCTGGCTCCGGTGGTGCTGGCCGCCCGGGCACTGGTTATGACCGGCCCCCAGGCCTGCCTGCAGGGGGCGCAATATCTGGCAAAAATGCCCGATGTGCGCCAGAACCTGGGCACGCTGCTGGAAATCTTCTCCGACAATGAGACCGCGGCTGAACTGCTGCGGCCGGACGGCGGCAAGATCACCGCTACCCTGGGCAGCGATCTGGACCCGGCTATGCCGGGAGCCTGCATCGTCAGCAAACGGTATCTGGCGGGCGGCGGACTGACCGGCGCGGTGGCGCTGATCGGCTCCACCCGCATGGAGTACCAGCGGCTGCTGCCCATTCTCGATTACTTCGCCGTAAAGCTGGGCCAGACCATGGCCGGGCAGGGCCAATAGACTGCATAAGGAGGACCCGCAATGAGCCACGAGACTGAACAGGAAAACCGCACCCCCGAGACCGCCGAGGCCAAGACGGAACCGGCAGCGGAGGAAACCGCCCCCGCCGAACCGGAAAAGGGCGGCAAAAAAGCCAAGAAAAACCAGGAGGCCGCAGCGCTGCAGGCCAAGCTGGAAGCCAGCGAGAAGAAGAACGCCGAGCTCAAGGACCAGCTGCTGCGCACCGCTGCCGAGTATGATAACTATCGCAAGCGCTCCCAGCGTGAAGCAGATCAGAAATTCAACGATGGTGTTTCCCATGCCGTCACCCAGATTCTGACCATTCTGGATACACTGGACATGGCGGCCAACGCCGCCTGCAGCGACGAAAACTATAAAAAGGGCGTGCTGATGACGCTGGACAAAGCGGC
>DXBO01000145.1 GCA_019116485.1 Candidatus Gemmiger excrementavium | reverse complement strand
CGTGGAGCGCCGGTTTGCCCGGCGTTTCCGGGACCTGGGCAAGCTGCTGCCGCTGTGCAACGAGGCAACCTTCTATGACAACGACAATGGCTTCCGGGTGGTGGCTTTCTACCGCAACGGGGAACTGCTGCCCGCCACCGATACGCCGCCTGTCTGGCTCACCGACCTGCGTCGGGAGCTCGCGCTCTGAACCAGTGTAGGATTACCACCGGTTTTCCGGCAGCTCTTCCGGCAGCGGCAGCGCCTGTTCCATCGTGGCGGCACTCAACTGCTTGGACTGGGAATCCAGGTGGGCGTAGATGTTGGCCGTGGTGGAGATGTCGCTGTGGCCCAGCCATTCCTGGATCTGCTTCATGGGCACGCCCTGTTTCAGCAGCAGGCTGGCACAGGAGTGGCGCAGATCGTGGAACCGAATCTTCCGCAGGCCGTGGTCGGCCAGCAGCTTGGCAAAGCCGTCGGTCACCGCGTTGGGCAGGATCAGATTACCCATCTCGTCCACGAACAGGTAGCCCTTGTACTTCTGGTTGTAGCAGTTGCCGCAGAGCTTCTCGTTGTAGGCCTGCTGCTCTTTCAACGCCCGAAGCCGCTGGGCAAAGCTGGCTACCAGCGGCAGGGTGCGCAGGCTGGACTTAGTCTTGGCCCGGTCGGCCTCCACCAGGACGTGTTTGCCCTCCAGGTTGGTGCTGGTCACGATGTGGCGGATGGTCAGGGTACCCGCCTCAAAGTCCACGGCGTCCCACCGCAGGCCTAGCACCTCGCCCCGGCGCAGCCCGTAGAAGGCTGCAAACTGGATGATGAGTTCCAGCCGGTGGCCCCGGGCGGCTTCGAACAGCTGCTCCATCTCCTCGGCGGTGTAGTAGGCGGCCATGTACTTCTCGGGTTTGGGCCGCTCCACCTTGTCCACCGGGTTGCCGGGGATCAGGTCCAGCTTCACGGCGTATTTCAACGCCTTGTGCAGGTTGGCGTGCTGCCGCAGTACGCTGGTGGCTTTCAGCGTTTCCAGCTCGTGGAGGTAGAAACTCTGGATGTGCCGTGCCTGCAGCCCGCCCAGCGTGATGCCGGTGGGCTCGAAGTAGGGGACGATGTGGTTCTTCACATTGAAGTTGTAGGAGGACCAGGTGGTTTCCTGCACGGCGGGGCGGATGATCTTCAGCCAGTAGAGCATATAGTCGCTGAACAGCATATCGGGGCTCAGTTCCTCTTTGCGATTGGGTTTGGGCGGCGTGAAGCTGCGGCGCAGTTCCCGCAGCATCTCCTCCGCCCGCTTTTTGTTGCCCTTCACAGGTAGTCCGGTGGCGTGCCAGGGCTGTTTGCGCTTGCCGTCGGCACCAGTATAGCTGAGCACCATGTAGTAATATCCGTTTTTCTCTTGCAGTCGGCCTGCTACCATAGGCATTTCTCCTTTCATACTCGTTTGTACGGTTTTCCGGGTCCAACACAACAATACCCGGAATCCACGGCAAAAGCTAGTCACAAATCTACACAAGGATACGCCCTTGTTTTGGGTACGAATCTACCAAAGCGCCCGCGTCGGGAACTCCCCGGCGCGGGCTTTTGGTATGGCTGTTTCAGCGTTCCAGATCGCGGCGGCGTTTGCGGTGGCGGGCTTTTTCCTCGGCCCGCTGGCGGGCCTGCTCCTCCAATGCCTTGCGGCAGGCGGTGGTGGCTCGTACCCTCCGGAGAATCCTGTCACAGACTTCATCCTCGTGCCGCAGCGCCTTGATCTGGCGGGTCAGTTTGTCCCGGCGCTCGGCGGTACCGGGCGGCGGGACCTTGTGCCGTAGCAGCCGGGCACAGTCGGCACGCTCCTTGCAGAGAGCGTCGATCTGTGCTGCCAGTCCCCGGCGGCGGGCCTCCACCTCGTCGGTGGTGTGGAAATCCCGGTCAAAGCAGAGGTGCATCTCCTCCAGCGTGCGCGCCACGTTGCGCCAGATCGCTTCGATCTCCGGCCAGTTGATGGACGCCTGGAGATTCGGTTTGGCCTGCACCTTGTACCGGAAGTAGAGATACTTCCGGCCCAGGTGGGGCTTCCCGAAGAGTTCGTCCAGCAGCCCCTTGTACCGCACCTTGGCCCAGGAACGGCAAGCCGGACGCCTGGGACGGTCGTACCCGCCGTACAGGCTGTAGTAGTGGGGTCCGAACTGGTAATAGTGAGCGTCCAGCACCCTGGCCAGCGCGGGCCAGTCGAACTCCGGGCCCAGGCGATGCACCCGCACCGGGCGGCCGCCGTCCACCGAGCGCAGCATGGCATATTTGCGGCCCTCCTCCCGCCGCCACAGGTAGCCCATCCGCCGCAGAGCCAGGGCAAAGTCCTCCTCGGTGCTGGTCTGCTGGAGGGCAGTGCACAGTGCCTCCCGCATCCGGTTGTACCGGGTGAGTTCGCCCCGGCGTTCCGCTTCGTAGAGGGGACGCGGCGCGCTTTTGCCCTGGGGCTGTACCACCGACAACCCCTGGGCCCGGCAGAGGGCATCGGAAGCGCGGCGCAGTTCCCGGTACTGGCTGCGGCGCTGTTCGTACTTTTTGCCATCCACATAGGACACCGCGTTGATGACAAAGTGGTTGTGCAGGCAGTGGGTGTTCATGTGGGTGGCCACCAACACCTGAAACCGCCCGCCCCATACCTGCCGGGCCAGTTCCACCCCGATGGCGTGGCACTGTTCCGGGGTTACCTCGCCGGGCTGGAAACTCTGGTAGGCGTGCATCGCCACCACGCCCTCGGTCTTGCCGAACTTCCGCTGCACCGCCCGCATATCCGCCCAGGCGGT
>DXBO01000144.1 GCA_019116485.1 Candidatus Gemmiger excrementavium | reverse complement strand
AAATGGCCCCCGGTGAGAGTCACTGGATTTTTTTCAAAGCCGGCATGTATGAGGATTTAGCGGTAGGCGACACGGTGGCGGTGCTCGTCGGTTCCACCAAACTGCACAAATTTCCCGACATCGGATATGCGCGCAATATCTACCCGGATGAGTTGAAAAAGCTCTCCAGCAGTTTCTGATTCACTTTGGCGGTCGAACATAGGCAGCCCCCAAACACAATCAGCAACCGGTTATCCGAGTGTTGCAATCTTGGGATGATTGTATCCCAAGTCTGTACTGCGCTGCATCCGCCGTTTTTTATCCGCTCTCCCTTCCGCTTTTTCGCATCAACAGCAGGAAGTACCCCACGCAGAGCAGATCCTGCACCAGCGAGGATGCCGGTGTGCCCAAGCCGATCAGGAAGAGCGATGTTTCTGGCAGACGGCTCATCGCCCAGGCCACCGGGATTCGCACGCAGAACGCCCCGATGATCCCCTGCGCCATCACAAACAGCGTTTTTTCGCAGCCGTTGAAGTAGCCGGTAAAACAGAACAACAACGGGGTAAGCAGGCAGTCGATGGCGTATGCCTGCAAATACTGCCGGGCCGCCGCCACCACCGCCGGGTCCCGGGCAAACAGCGCCGCCAGCCAGTCACCGTGCCAGAAGGTCAGCGCCCCCATAAACGCCCCCACCACCAAAGACGACAAAATGCCGCAGCGCAGCGCCTGCTGCGCCCGGTCCATCCGGCCCGCGCCGCGGTTCTGAGCCACAAACGCGGACATGGACTGCGTATAGGCGGAGGGGACAAGCATGATGAAGGTACAGACCTTTTCCCCCACGCCCACACCGGCTGAAGCGGTGGTGCCCATACCGTTGACCAGGGCCTGGATCACCAGGAAAGAGCTGCCCACCAGCAGTTCCTGCAGCGCGACCGGCACGCCGATGCGCAGCTGCCGCAGCATTTTGCGCGTCAGTTTACGCCCGGCACGTGGCGGCATGGCAAACGGCAGCGGTTTGCGGCAAAGGAAAAACAGAGAGAGCAGCACACTGGCTGCCTGTGCAGCCACCGTGGCAATGGCAGCCCCCGCCGCGCCCAGGTGGAACCCGGCCACAAGCAGCAGGTCGCCGACAATGTTGACTGCGCAGGCCACCGCCACCGTGTACAGCGGCGTTTTGGCGTCGCCAGCGCCGCGCAGCACTGCGCCCAGGAAGTTGTACGCCACAATAAAGACCATGCCCAACCCGCAGATCCGGATGTAGGCGACGGTATGGTCCATGGCCTCGGGCGGGGCGTCAAGCAGCGCCGCCAACGGTTGGGCGAACAGCGCCAGCCCCAAAGTCAGCAGCACGGCCAAGCTGCCCAGCAGAGTGAGCCCGGCCAGGACCGCGCGGCCGGCCTCCTTGGGGCTGCCACTGCCGATGGCCTCTCCCACAGTCACGGTAGGCCCCATGGACAGTCCGGTGACCAGCATTGTAAAAGTCGAGAGGAGCATACTGCCGGTGGATACGCCGGAGACATCGGTGGTGGAGGCAAACTGTCCGACCACCAGCAAGTCCACTCCGCCGTAGAGCGCCTGCAAAAACAGCGTGAGCAAAACAGGTAGTGAAAAGCGGGCCAGACTGTAAAAAATGCCGCCACTGGTCAGCGAACGGGACGGACCTGCCATAAATATACACTTCCTTCAAGCTGTGAATTGGGCGATCACGGCCCGGCGCCGATGCACCGCTCGAAAAAAGCCGGGGAAGGAACCGGACATTCCGGTTGCCTTCTCCGGCTTCCCTGTTTGGGATGCCCTCCGGCGTTTTGGGGTGCTCACCCCTGCAATTCACTGAGGATCGTGCTTTCGAACACACCGCTGGCTGCCCCGATCAGAGTGCAGTGAGCCGAGCCGGGCCGCGTGATCGAAACGCTTCGTTTGCGGTGGGACAGCAGGCGGTTCACCTCCTGCTCGGTGCGGGCTACAAGGCCCGGCAGATGGGCAGGCACCGCCCCCGCCAGCACAAACTGGTCCATATCGAACAAAAAACTGAAGTTATAGATCGACGTGACCAGCCCCGGAAGCAGAAACTCCACCATCCGGTTTTCCAGGTCCGGCGAAAGCACCGGGTCATCCAACAGATTGACCCCAAAAGCCTTTTCCAGAGCCTGTAAGTTGATGCGGGTCTCCAGCGGTTCGATCTGCGGCGGCAGAGGCGCCTTCCAATCGAAGGGCCCCATGTGGGTGTTGCCGATCTCACCGGCGCGGCCATGCCCGCCGAGCCAAATCGCACCGTTGTTCATGATTCCGGCGCCGAAACCCGTGCCCAATGTCAGGTAACACAGGTTCATCGTTTCCCGCGGACCGCCGCGGAGCAGGGCTTCGCCCAGGCAGGCCAGATTCACGTCATTCCCGTAAAAGGGTGGCAGATGCAGCGCTTGCAGCAGCGGCCCGAACAGGCGCTGCAGCGGGATCATTGATTCCTGCCGGTCATAGTACAGCACAACGGTTTCCGCTTGGCCGTCGATGTCAGCCGGCATACCGATTCCCACGCCCAGCACATGGCAGGGCGACTTTTCCACAACCGACTGCAGCAGCGGCGTCAGTTTGACGTAGTCCTCCGTCTGATGGAAGCAGTCAAACGGATGCTGCTCGTATTGCAGGAGCTGCCCGGCCAGGTCCACCAGGCCCACTTCCAGCATGCTTCCCTCGAAATTCAGTGCCAGGGCCGCATAGGCTGACGGGTTGAACCGCAGGCTGCGGCGCCGCCGCCCCGGGCGGCTGGCCGGTTCCTCGCTTCCAATCTCGGAAATGATGCCGCGGGAGATCAGGAAATCCACCGCTTTGCTGGCTGTGGGGAAGCTCATCTTGGTGCGCTGCACGATTTCGGCGCGGGACAGTTCCCGCTCATGCAGAAATAAGTCAAAAACAGTTTTCCGATTTCTGGCTTTCAGATATTCCGGTACATAGGATGTCATGAAAAGTCCTCCTGCCAGTCCGCCTTGCGGTCGGGACCGGTAGATCAATATCGTTCCATCCTTTCTATTGTAACAGGAATCTTTCCAAATGCCAAGACCGGGCATTTCTTCGTTCAGCACACCGCAGGCGAGGTCGTCTGCCCGGCGGACAAGCGTTCCAGCGCCAGCTGCACAGCGCCTTCCGTGGCGGTGCGCGTGGGCCGAACGACCGGGGAACCGGGGAACCACCGGGCCGCCAGTGCGCAGAATTCATCATACAGGACCGGCGATTTCAGGATGTTGCTGCCCCAGACCCCCAACGGGAACCCAGGTTCCTTTTCACTCAGGCGCAGCGCATTCGCCACATCCTCGGCAATGGTTATCATCAGGGCAGCAGCCTCTTTCAGAATGGTCACCGCGTCCGGGTCACCCGCAGCGGCCGCCTCGTTCACCAGCTTGCCCAGTTCCGGCGGCTTCCAGGGCGGGGCCGCAATGCGGACCGCGATGTTGTTGAGGTCCTCCCGCGTATACACCGAGAGCTCCTCGCAAAGGCGGCGGATCAGCACGCCTTCGGCCGCAGCGCCGTCGAGCCACCGGCCCAGTTGGCGCAGCGCGCGTTTGCTGACCCAGGTGCCCGAGCCCTCGTCCCCGAGGATCGTGCAGAACCAGCCACCAGCCCGGGCACTGTGGCCCTGGCTGTCCCGGCCAAAACCGATGGACCCAGTACCGGAGATTACCAGTACACCGCGGCCACCGGTCACTGTGTAGTGGGCCAGTTCCGCATCGTTGACAACATATTGCGGGCAGTCAAGCCCCGGGATCTGCCCGTACAGTTCGCGCAGGAACACGCCGTCCTGATCGCTGTCCAGGCCGGTGGTTCCCACCACCAGGTAGCGGCAATCCGACCGCCGCCCCCCGAACTGGCCCAGGCAGGTATCCAGCGATTCTCGAATGATCCGCTTGACCTGGTCTTCCGGCACACAGTAATGGTTGGCCGGCTGGCCGGTGTAGCTGCCCAGCGTATGGCCCTGCAGGTCCGCAGCCATCACACGGTAGTTGGTGCCACCGGAATCAATTCCCAGTACATACTCCATACTGCTGCACCTCCAGATCAATGGGTGCCGGGCTGCACATACTCCGTCTCGCCATCGGCGCCCTTGAATTTAATGTTCAGCAGCATATCCAGCTTGTGGAAGGTCGCAAAGCTGGCGTTTTCGATGCCCAGCTCAGCGGGCACCGCGGCGCTGACTACCTGCATCGGCAAAATGTACTCAAACGGCTGGGTATACCACTGGTCGGTCACCTGCAAGGTGCAGTCCCGCGGGTCTGCTGCGTCGGGTCCCCCCAGCGTGTAGACATGGGGGCAGACACTGCGGTGATAAGCCATCAGGTCCAGCATGCGGCGGCGGTCCGGGTCTCCCTCAGGCGGCACCAGATAGAACCCAGCCACATCCGGCTTGATCGAACTTGTCGGGCCGTGAAGGAACTCTTCAAAGTCGAAGGCCGCGGTGGGGATCAACAGAGTCTCCTGCAATTTGAGTGCGCCTTCCTGGGCGATGCGCAGCGCCTGGCCCTTGCCCACCAGATAGGCCACCTTCAGCCCGCGCTGGGCCTCGTCGTTGACCTTCTGCCAGGCAACGGTAGATTCGACATTGGCCGCCATCGCCTGACCGGCTGCGGTCAGCGTTGACATATAGGTCTCGTAGTCCGCTTCGCTCAGTCGGCCGATGGCACGGGCTGTCTCCAGAGCCAGCAGATAGAGGCCCAGGATGGTCATGGTATACCCCTTGGTTTTGGGGCCGACGGTTTCCGGCCCGCAGAGAATGGCCGTATAATGCTGGCACAGGTCGCAGATGCGCCCCCGGTCGCCGGTCATGGCCAACGAGGGAATGGCCGCGAAGCGCTCCATCGCCGCGATTGTGTTGGTGGAGTTGCCTCCCTGGGAGACATAGATCATCAGCGGGCGCTGACCGTACACCGCATACAGGCGGGACGGTGCGCTGACCGTGACATCCATGCCCAGCACCCGGGACATAAAAGGTGCCGCTGTGGCCGAGGCATTGCGGGACGTTCCGCTGGCCACGATATACAAACGATCGGGTTCCACGGCGCGGAACAGCTCCACAAAGGGTGCTGCCAGGCTGGCGCGGTTCGCCAGCGCCCTGGCAAACACATCCGGTTGCTCTCGAATGTAGTCCATCATATTCATTGTCATACGCTCCTTTGCTCTTATTCCAATGTTTTTATTCAAATTTCAGCGCCATGGCATACAGGTACCAGCTGGCATGGGGGATCCACTGTTCGGCCCAGCGCCAGTTGTCGCTGACTTCTTCGGTCGGGCGGGTGACGAACTCGATGCCCTCCTCGTCATGCAGGCCGCTGGTGATGCCGTTGCAGATGCCGCCCGGGCAGTTGAGGAAGTCGTAGCGGCCCTCGTAAAAGCCGATGTAGGGGATGCAATACTGCACGCCGTCCTGCTGACCGGCGGCCAGGGCGTCCGCTTTGATGTGGCTGGCCCACTCGGAGTCGGCTTCCAGGTAGGTGTTCAGGTCCACAAACAAGCCGGAATCCGCCAGCGTCGTCATGTCTGCGCCATTGTAGAATAGGATCAAGTCGGCCGGGGTGCCGGCCGCCCTGGCGCTGGTACCCGCAGACCTGCGGCAAACCACGGCAGACCAGCAGGCAGGCAGTCATGCACAGGGCCACCATCCAAAAGATCATGCGGTAGCTGTCCTGCAAAGCCAGGCCAATGAACAGGACCGTGACGCTGTAGCCGATGGTGCCGCCCATGCGGATCTGGCCATAGTCCCAGCGGCTGCCCTCGAGGCATTCGAGCGTGTAGTTGTCCTGCAACGGGACGATCGGGTTGATGAACGCCGAAAACAGCGTGACGGCCAACAAAAGGAACCAGAAATCCGTGTTCAGGTAAAACAGCAGGCTGGCCACCGCCATACAACCGTACAGCAGCATCAGCACCCCGTTTTTGCTGCGAGCCCTGTCACTGAGGATGCCCCAGCCCAGCTGGGCCGCCAGCAGCACTGCTGTGGAAACCGAAACGGCCATGCCGATCTGTGTATCGCTGAGCCCCACCGAGGACAGGTACAGGTTCAGGTAGGTGTTGTAAATGGCCTGCCCCGCGTAAAACAGTACATACAGCAAAAACAGCCGGCGGGGAAACATATCCTGATTGGCAGTTGTCCGGTCCATACCGTCCCCCCTTTGGGTGTTCCGGCATCAGGTACCGGTGCCATGTGCATGTCTCGGATG
Source organism: Candidatus Gemmiger excrementavium (assembly GCA_019116485.1). Classification (GTDB taxonomy): domain Bacteria; phylum Bacillota; class Clostridia; order Oscillospirales; family Ruminococcaceae; genus Gemmiger; species Gemmiger excrementavium. Next base: position 6,522 of record DXBO01000144.1, on the reverse strand, counting down.
ATTTATATTCTAAAGTTTATTAAATAATTATCTTGGCTTTAGAATACTCCCTTTTCTCTGTCCCGTCAATCCGCACTTTCGCCGAACTTCTCTGCGTTTCTTTGTGCTTTTCAACAAAAGTTTTTTCGTCATTGTTTGTTATCGTTCAAAACGCCCGTTTGCATGGCTGTGGGCGCCCCTTCCGCACCCGGCACAGCAAAAGCCCCGATCCGTTTGAAAACGGATCGGGGCCACGCAATTTGAGGAGGACTGAGGTCACTCGAGCTCGGCAAGGAGCTGCGGAATGTCCGCCAGCTGTTCCAAATGGAAGCGGGCGGCGCTCTGGTCAAAGGGAAAGCGGTCGTCGCGCAGGGCCGCCACCACACCCCCGGCCGCCGCGCCCGCCTGCACGCCATAAGTGGAATCCTCCACGATCAGGCACTCCGCAGGCGTACGCCCCAGCTGCGCCATCGTGTATTGGTAAATTTCCGGGTCAGGCTTGCTGCGCGTGAACGCTTCACCGCTGACCACCACATCGAACGCTTCGGTCAGCTCGCACTCGGTCAGTACCCGCCGGATATTTACCAGAGCGCTGCTGCTGGCCAGCGCGATCTGCAACCCCATTGCCCGTAGGCGGGCCAGCAGCGGGCGGACCTGCGGGCGCAGAATATCCGGGTAGAAAACCTGACAGGCAGCCCCTATCTGAGAGAGTTCCTCCGCGAACGCCACATCGTTGTCCCGACGGCAAAGACGGGCCATAAAGCGCGGATAATCCTGGCTTGCCATACCGACTGTGGGATACAGGCTTTCCGGCGTGACCCAGGGGTACCGACCACGCAGCTGTTCCCAATCATGGTACAGATAAACCGGTTCGCTGTCAATCAACACGCCGTCCATATCAAAAATGACCGCTAGTATGGACATTGCGGTCTCCTTTCCACCGGTTCTTGCGGTTCGCCAGGGTGTTGTTCGTCAAAAAGCAGCCGGCGCTGTTTTTTACCAGACTTAGGTGTTTACCACTTCAAATTCAAATTTCTGGGTCACTCCATCCAGGTACTCTTTGCTCAGGTCGATCGCACGGCCGAACTGGTCGCGGACCACATTCTCCACATACAGCACCGGCGAACCCCGGTGCAGCCCGAACAGAGCGGCAAACTCCGCGTTGGCAATTTGCGCCATCAGCGTGCGGTGTGACCGAGCAACCTGGACATGATAGACCGTTTCCAGCACATGGTACAGCGACTGCGCCGCGAAATCATACTGATCAATGCCCGGGAAGATGGATTCGGGGATATAGTTTTCCACCAGCACAAAAGGCTTGCCGCTGACATAACGCAGCCTTACCAGATGGTAACAGCGGTCCTGCCGGTTCAGTTCCAACCGGCCGAACAACGCCGGTGTGTACCCCACCCAATCCGCGCGCAAAACCTTGGTGCGGTGCTCCAGATTCAGCAGGGTCATTTCCTGCTCGAAGCTCAGCTGCCGGTTCAGGAACCGGCCCCGCGTATCCGGCACACGCACGAAGGTTCCCCGGCCGCGCATACGCTCCACGACGCCTTCCTCGATCAGCGCGTTGTAGGCCTGTCGAACCACCGGCCGCGAAATGCCCAGCGCCTGGCAGAGCTCCTCCTCGGTGGGCAGTTTGGCGCCCTCTGGGAATTGCCCTCCGGTGATGGCGTCCAGCAGCCCGCGGCGGAGTTGTTCATACAGCGGCACCGCGCTGTTTTTATCAAGATGCAGTTCATACCGTTCACTCATGCTTGGCTCCTTTTGACCAGCGCCCTTCACAGCGGCGCTCGGACGCCGAAACCGCCCTGTTCCATGCAGTTACGCGCCGACACACGCTGCCCGGCTTCCAGCGCATGCAGCAGTGCAGGCGCCGGCATCGCTCGGCCTTTTTGCCACCCGGCGTCGTACAGGTCGCACAGAAACGCCGCCAGGAAAGCATCCCCTGCCCCCATGGTGTCACTGGCCTGCACGATCTGCGTCGCCTTTTGCAGGATTTCCCCTTCTACCGACAACAACTGCCCGGCCGCACCCATTGTACCCAGCACATGGACGACGCCGTGGCGATGCAGCGGGGCGCACAGCGCCGCAAAGGCAGCCTGATCCATCGGCTCACAGGAGAGCATCGCCAGGTCGATTCCATGGCAGACTTCGTCGTAGTAGGCCGCCGTCCGATACTTCTCTTTTTCCCCGAAATCATAGGCGAACACCGCCGGCAACGCCTGCACAGCAGCCATCTGTTCCGGCATCTTGGCATTGCAGCTGCTGACGATCAGGTTCGCAGTTTTCAGCTCGGCCTGCTCGGCCGTGCCGATCTGCAAGGCCCCCACCCAGGACTCACCCGTGGTGATGCCCAGGTAGGTCCGCTCCCCGTCTACAACATCATACCAGCACACTTTGGTGGTGCGCCCTGGCAAAACCGGGCAAGCGTGGCAATCAACGCCGTTTTCGGCCAGCGCCCGGCGCAGGATCCCGGCCATCTCGTCATCACCAAAGGCGCCCAGATATTCCGCCTGTGCCCCCAGCCGCGCCGCATGGACCGCCACGTTGACGGCATTGCCACCGGGGAAGTGCTCGCCGGTGTTCCGGTAGGCGTCGATTACGTTATCCCCCAAGGCGATCAGTTTCATGTTCAGTAACTCTCTTTCCTGTAATATCGGCGAATGTCCAGCGAATGACCGGTGATCTGTTCCATGTTTTTGCTGATGCGCTGCAAAACCGCCCCCATAATAACCGGACCAAGCAGCGGACGGAATTCGTCGCTGATGCCGGGCAGAGCATAGTCCCGCACATCGAAGCAGGTCAGTTTCCGGGTATGGCGGGCCGCAAAGGCCTTGACCCGCTCATCCTGGGCGCGGGTCGGGCCCTCGGTCAGCAGCAGTGTGGTGCAGGTATCATCCTCCAGCAGTTCCAGCGTGCCGTGGAAAAATTCCGGGCTGGAGACGCTCTTGGTGCGAATCCACTGGCTTTCCTCCAGAACGCACATGCTGAAACTGTAGGCGGTGGGCCACAGGTCGCCACTGCCGATCCAGATGTTGTAAGGTTCCCTGCAGGCATCCATCGCATACTGGCGGCATTTGGCGTCCGCCTGCTTGCGGACCTGTACCAGCGCGTCCGCCAACCCCTTCAGTTCATCAGCAAAGCGCGGATAGGCGTCAAAATTCCCGCTGCGGTACAAAAGACGGCCGATCAGAAGATAAAACACCAGTTCCTGCGGGCGGCCCGAGCCATAGACGATCGTATCGTCGCAGAGGCTTTCCAGCGTGGAATCTGCTTTTCCGACAGCCGCGAACAGCCGCGCCCCTTGCGCTTTGAGCCAGCAGGCGGCCTCCACCGTCTCGGTAGTGTCACCGGACTTGGAGGTCAAAAAAGCGACTGTGCCGTGCCCGACACGGTTGCAATCCCCCGTCAGCAGATTGGCGGCGAGCACGCTTTCCACCGGCAGGCGAGACTGATGGCGGATGTAAAAGGCGAAGGGATCCAGCATGGCCTGCGACCCGCCGCTGCTAGTGAAAAGCAGCAGGTCAAAACCGCCGTCCCAGATGGAATCGGCAATGGATTCGATTCTGGAACGCTGGTCATAAATCACTGCCCCGTTGGCAATGATCTGTTCCTCATTGAAATTGACCATTTGCATAAATACTGCCTCCCGTCCGCCAGACCACCAAAAGGCGCTGGGCGGTTAGTTTGTTATTTTGTAATAACAATATATCAAAAAGTATGCCCCGCGTCAATCGTTCTTTCTCCCAGAACTCCGAATTTCACAAAGTGTACAAATCAGCGCCTGAAATATGGACAAAACGTCATATATTCCGCCTTTAGAAAGGCCGAAAAGAAATGTCATGATGTTTGTAACAGAAATATGGTATTCATTCCAATGATTTTCAGCTCAAGCGGAATGATGGGAATGGAGTCCGTTTAGTCTCCTTGTATTCCGCAACAGACCTGGTCATCGTAGATGTTTTGGCGTCAGTTCGATGGTTCCTACAGTTTGATTTGTTGGATTGATCCGCTCCCCCTTATACAGCGAAGGTGGGCAGCACCCCGCAGCCGGTCAGCCAGACGCCCAGTTTAGCGGCGAGATCACCCTCATCCGGGCAGGCCGCGAAGGCCGGGCCCACCTGCGCTTGCGGGCAAAGGCTGCGCACCGCACCAGCAATATCACCCGGCTCGCCGCCACAGTGGCTATAGAAGGGCAGCAGGACCTTGCCGGTCAGCGCAGTGCGGTTGCGGCGCAGCCAGGCTGCCAGCGGCGGGGCGACGGTGCCGCACCAGTTGGGGGTGCCGACAAAAATGATATCGTAGCCGGCAGGGGATTCGCTGACCGGCAGCAGCCGCGGGTAGTGATGGCTGTGGATCTCCCGCCGCACCTGCTCGAGCAGTTCCGGGAAGCGGGAGGGGTACGGCTGGCTGGGGTAGAGCCGGGTCAGCGTGCCACCGGTCAGCCGCTGCAGCACCTCCGCCAGTTTGCCGGTGCTGCCGCTGTAGGTGTAGAAGGCGATCAGGATGCGGGGCGGGGCGCAATTTTCCGGGCGCGGCGTTTCGTACACAGCCCTCACCCCTTCTGCTCCTGCTTGCCGAAGGACATACAGGGGGCGATGACCTCGCCGGTGCGCAGGTACTGGTAGGTGGGCCTGCCATTCACCCTTGTGCCGACAACGACCGGCGGGGCGGGATAGAGGGCGGCGGAATGACCAATGTTCTTTTTCATCGTTGGAACGCTCCTTGTTTGCTTGTTTTGTTTGCAATCATTGTGCATATCCGGAAAACTCAGGAAAACAAATTGACGACCAGCCCAGTGGGCCAGGAAGATGCAGGCGCCCATCATGGCGAGGTAGTCGAGGTAAAACAGCGGGATGGGCTCGCTGTAATCAAAAAAGACAAAGTGGGTCTGCACAAACAGATACATCGGCAGGCCGCGGCGGACAAAGGCCACAAGACCATAGACCGCGACAGCAGCGCCGATTCCATTGCCGGCAATGCGCTGCGTTTTGCCCACCGGTTTGCCCCCGGCGGCCCGGCGTACCATGCCGAGGATCATGTTCCAGTGCAGCCCCAGGTGCAGCGACAGCAGCACAAACCCCCAGTAGGCCGACGCCATGTGCAGCAGCCGTGCGAAGGACATCCCGCCCGAAATCGGCAGAAACGCGAACACATGGTTTGAGAGCATGACGCCGCTGACCATCAGCCCCAGCATTGCGAGCAGCACCAGCAGGTCGATGACCAGCTGAAACACCCGGGCGGGGGTGTAACGCCCCTTGCCCAGGCTGCGCCACCAGCCGGCGTTGAGGATGTGATGGGCGATGAACAGCGCGAACATTCCCGCGCCCGCCCATTCGTGGGCGACATCGCCCCACCAGGGGTAGCCCATCAGAAACAGCAGGGCCAGCGTCATGGCCACGTCCAGGACGATTTTCAGTTTGGCTTTGGCATTCATCAATAGCTCCTTGTTGCCGTACAGTGGAACGGCGGCTCCCTTACAGGCTGCGGCCCAGTTCGTAGGCTTTTTGCGGATAGCCCGACCGCCGGGTCATGCCCGGTGTACCGCAGCCGTAGCCCAGCACCCGGCCCCGGTCGGTGAGGTTCAGGTACCGCAGCAGGGTGTTGTAGTGGGCTTCCAGCGCCTCAAAGGTCCAGTCGTCCGCGTTCCAGGCCACCGTCAGCAGGGCGGCCTGCATGCACTTATGCTGGATGCTGGAATTAAAGGCGCAGAACCGGTCGATCAGCGTCTTGAGCTGGGCCGACATCCCATAATAGTACAGCGGCGTGACGAACACCATCATGTCCGCGTCGAGTATCTCGCGGCGAAACCGCTCCATGTCATCCTTCTGCACGCAGGGCCCCTCGTACCCGCAGCGCACGCAGCCGGTACAGGGGTGGAGGTTGGCGTGGGCGGCGTCGATGACGGTGCAGCTGTGCCCGGCCTCCTGTGCGCCGCGGATGAACTCGTTCGCCAGCAGATTGGACGAGCCGTTTTTGTTGGGGCTGCCCTCCAAAACCACGATCTTCATACCTGTTTCCTCCCGTTTCGGTCGATCCTGTTTATAAAGATTCCGCCCAGGCTTTCAGCTCGCCCAGCTGGACGCGGCCGTTGAACAGGCGGCTGGCGCCCACCCGAATCTCAGCCCCGGGGCAGCTGGGGGCCAGCGCGGCGGCTTTGGCCGCGTCCTCCACCCGGCTGATCCCGGTCACCCCGATGATGGGCAGCGTGCCCTTGGCGATGCCCCAGACCCAGGCGCCCAGCGCGATTTTGGAAAGTTTCACAGACATTGCCTTTGCCTCCTTGCTGCGGTATATGCCCTATATGAAGGTCCGAAGTTCAAAAAGCTGACAGTTCCGTGTTGTCCTGTCGTCAATTTTATTGTAATCAGCCTGGACGCGGTTGTGAAATGCTTATTTTCAATCGTCTGTCATACGAAAAAACAATGGCGCAAAACGCCGCGTGTTCATTGACGCGGCGCCGGTAAGAGGGCTATACTGTTTATATCCTGACACTGCGTCAGAAACCGGCGGCGGGCAGAGTGTCAGAGCGATCTT
>DXBO01000143.1 GCA_019116485.1 Candidatus Gemmiger excrementavium | reverse complement strand
CCGTAAGGAGGAAGTGGAGCACGCTGAGGAAGAGGGCATCATCTTCAAGACACTGACCAACCCCGTGGAAGTGCTGGGCGACGAGAACGGCTGGGTCAAGGGTATGACCTGCGTGGAAATGGAACTGGGCGAGCCCGATGAATCCGGCCGCCGCCGTCCCATCGTGAAGGAAGGCAGCGAGTTCACCCTGGATGTGGATACCATGATCATGGCTCTGGGCACCAGCCCCAACCCGCTGATCCGTTCCACCACCCCGGGCCTGGACGCCGACCGTCACGGCTGCCTGATCACCAACGGCCCCGACGGCCTGACCAGCCGTCCCTTCGTCTACGCGGGCGGCGACGCCGTTACCGGCGCGGCCACCGTTATCCTGGCCATGGGCGCCGGCAAGGAAGCTGCCAAGGCCATCGACAAGGCCATCAAAGAAAAGGAACAGTAAAAACTGCCACCCATCCCGCACTGAGAGGTGCGGGATTTTTTTGACGCGCTGCATACGGCGCAGACGGTGTTTAGAATTTGGCCCCGCGGGAGGGGGCTTGCATGTACCATCCGTTTTTTCAGTTTTTCCTGCCCCGGGTGGGGCAGGCGGCCCTGGCCGGGCTGCTGTACTGGAACTTTCTGCAGCTGCCGCCCCTGGAATGGCTGGCCCCCTGGCCACTGCTCTACTACGGCGCGCCCCTGGTGCTGGTGGCGGTGCTGGGCTGGCTGGCCCGGGACCCCCTGGGGCTGGGCATCGTGCTGGTGGGGTATCTCACGGCGCTGTACTGCGCGGGCAACGCCCTGGGCCTGGCGGCCCGGCTGGCAGGGGGACCGGTGCGGGATGTGTGGCGGGTCCTTTGGCTGGACGGCATGACCCCCTGGCTGCTCACCGGGTTTCTCTGGTGGTGGGGCCGCCGGCGGGCCGTGCGGCTGCGCACCACCCGCTATCAGCTCACAACAGAAAAACCGCTGCCCGGCGGCAAACTGACCATCGTGCAGGTCAGCGACCTTCACCCCAACCCGGCGGCGGCCATGCACAGCGGGCGCATCCCGGAACTGCGGGCCAAAATCGAAGCCTGCCGCCCCGACCTGCTGGTGTTCACGGGGGATATCTTCGACGAGTACACCGCGCCGGAGGAGTTCGCCGCTTTCTGCGGGCTGTTCGGCGAACTGGAAGCCCCCCTGGGCAAATACTATGTGCTGGGCAACCACGACCTGTTCCACCACTGGCGGGAACCCAGCTTTGACCGCGCCGCCCTGGAGACCGCCCTGGCCAAAGCCCGGGTGCGTCTGCTGGAGGATACCGCCGTACTGGCCGGGGGCGTGCGCATCGTGGGCCGCAAGGATTACCTGTACACCCACGGGCGAAGGTTTTCCGCCAAGGAGCTGCTGCCCGGCGGCCCCGACGGCCATTACACCGTCTGGCTGGACCACGAACCCCGGGACTTTAAAAACGCGGCGGCGGCAGGGGCGGACCTGATCCTGAGCGGCCACACCCACGGCGGGCAGGTATGGCCCGCGGGCGCCGTGGGCATGGCCGCCCGCAACGAGCGCAACTACGGCAAAAAACGGGTGGGGCCTGCCTGCACGGCCATCGTCAGCGGCGGCACCGGCACCTGGGGCTACCGTTTCCGCACACAGGGCAAAACCGAGATCGTCTGTGTGGAGGTGGACGGTCCGCCTTTGCCCCCAAAACGATAATCCATGCAAAAAGACTCGTTCCCCAGGGGAACGAGTCTTTTTTTGTTGCAAACAACAACGGCACAGTGTTTATTTTTTCTTTCCGCAGGGGTACACTAAAGGCACAACGCTTTGTACGAGGGGAGAAAAAAGCACATGATGCTGGAAAGCTACCGACAGTGGATGCAGGCGCGGGAGTACAGCGCCGGGACCATGGAAAAGTACAGCCGCGACGTGGCGCGGTTTTTCCGGGAGACAGGGGCGCAGGACCTGCCCGATAAACAGACGGTGACCACCTGGCGGGACAGCCTGGTGGCACGGGGCTATTGCGTGGCCAGCGTCAACGCCATGCTGGCCGCCGTGAACAGCTATCAGGAATGCTGCGGCAACCCCCAGGGCAAAGCCAGGCCGCTCAAATGCCAGCGGCGGGTCTTCTGTGACGCGGGCCGGGAACTGACCCGCCCCGAATATTTCCGCCTGCTGGACGCCGCCCGCCGTACCGGGCGCAAGCGTACCCTGCTGGTACTGCAAACCCTGTGCGCCACCGGCATCCGGGTGTCGGAACTGGCGTATATCACGGCGGAAGCGGTGCACCGGGGCCGGGCGGCCATCCGCTGCAAGGGCAAATGCCGGGAAATTTTGCTGCCCGCCCCCCTGTGCAAACGGCTGGAACGCTGGTGCCGCCGCTGCCGCATCCACACCGGGCCGGTGTTTCTGACCCGCACGGGGCGTCCCCTGGACCGGGTCACCGTCTGGAAAGAAATGAAGGCCCTGTGCCGCCAGGCCCGCGTGGCCGAGGAAAAGGTCTTTCCCCACAACCTGCGGCACCTGTTTGCCAGGACCTTCTACAGTATTGAAAAAAATCTTGCCAAGCTGGCGGACCTGCTGGGCCATTCCAGCATCGAGACCACGCGCATTTATATCATGGAATCCGGCGCCGAACACCAGCGCCTGCTGGAACAGATGCACCTGCTTTTGTAAAAAACAAAAGTACGGTTCTGTTGCAATATAACCCGAAACTTCATTTTCCTACAGCATCATGGAGACGCTGTACATAAAAAGCCATAGAAGTATGGTAGCACAGGCCTTGTAAAAAAGCAAGCTCTCCCACGCCATTTTGTCGGTTTCAACAAAAATTGACGCGCAAAATCTGTTGGGCAGACCTAAAATCTGCCCAACTGGTTTCGTGCGTCTTTTTTTCGGTTCCGCCCTATTAGAAACATACAGGCCGTTTTTGTTCCTGTCTCTCAGAGATGTTTGCAACAGAACCATACTTTACCAACGCGGCGACTGTTAAGGATGATGGGGATGACCCGATCGACGAGGATGAGATCAAAACCGAGGTCGAAAACCCTGCGGTCGACGTAGAGAAGAGCCTTGTTCAGGTCAAGCGCGGGGAAGAAATCTTCCTTGCCGAAAAGGGAACGATCCCTGAAGGACTCGAAGTCGGTGATGAACTCACCTACGCGATCGAGGTCAAGAATATCGGCAATGTAAAGCTGAATGGTCTGACCCTTACCGATACCTTCAACGGCCACTTCGCGCCGAGCAAGGTGAGCAAGGTGAAAGACAAAGTCACCAACGTGGAGTTGACCAACGAATGGGAGAAGGACGCGATCACAGGGCTGTGGACTCTTAAGATTGAGAACATTTCGCCTGATGTGGGAGAAATTGAAACCTACACCTACACCTACATCGTCAACCAGGCGGATGCGGATGCGGATAAAAAACTGACCAATACCGCGGCTGTTAGCGGCGATGACACCGACCCCGATGATGAGGATACGGACGAGCACCCGGTCAAGGATGACGGCGACATCACCCTGCGGCCCGCCGATATCACCATCTACATGGGCGGTAAAGACGGTTACGCAGGGACTGCAGGTGGCGATTCCAGTTCTCTGCCGGAACCCGGCTTCTACATCACGCTGCCTGGTGAGGTAGAAACGGCGCTGCAAGGTGCGGGTTATCCGAACGGTGTGGCAGCCGATTTGTCTGAAATCATCACGGGAGTCACGGCGACTACGAAGGATGGACAGACGCGCAGCTGGACCATGAAGAAGTATGGCGCGACCCAGTCTACTGCGTGGATCGACGATACCAACCAGGCGCACTTTGTCTACCGCATCGTTCCCGGAAAGGATCAGCCCGCGATCAGTGTGAACTTTACCAACGAGGACGGAACCCAGGTTCGGGAAGACACCTTCACGCTGACCGACAGCCTGTCCGAAACCTACTTCATGAGCCTGAACACCGCCGGTGTTGATGTGGAGACTATTTCGCTGACCTTCAATATTAACGGTGAGATTTTCCACTGCGGCTATGATGAGCAGGAAAGCGCAAAAACCCCCGGCACTCTGACTGTGCGCTACACCACGACGGCTAACGCGCCGTCCACCAAAGCAGTCACCGATTTGGCCGCGGAAGTCCAGGAAGACCCGGAACAGTTCTACGTGCAGGTGGAGAATAACCAGAAGTTCTACATCAATGAGAAGAGTGCCAACGAAGATGGCGTCGATGTGAAGGCTGGGGATGTTTCCCTCTTGGTGGACAGCCTTGTTGGCGGTGAGGACTACGCCTACACGAACGCACTGTATAGTAAGGCTGTTACAGCCGCAGGATTCGAAAGCAGTGGCGTATGGGGCCAGTACCTGGATTTGGTGGACACTGAAAACGGCAATGCCTGGCTGACCCCGGAAGGCGATGTCACGGTCTTCTGGCCGTACCCCGCAGGTGTCACTAAGGACACCGGAACGATTAAGCTCTACCACTTCGAAGGTCTGGACCGTGACATGGCGACCGACGATGTGATGGCTGAAATCAACAAAACAGAAGCCGCTGAGGTGCCAATCACCAGACTGGATGATGGCTTCACCTTCAAAACCTCCAGCTTCTCGCCCTTCGTGCTGGTGCAGGATAACACCCGGCCTTCCGGCGGCGGGGATGAACCCTCCGGCGGCGACGACGGCAACAACAATAATACTAACAACAGCAACACCACAAAAGCCAATGTGGTGAACAACGTTTCCGCCCCCGCGGCCCCTGCCACCACAATGACTGCCATCCCCCAGACCGGGGATGACAGCCAGCCGCTGGTCTGGGGGGCCCTGGTGGTCGTCTCCGGCGCGGCGCTGGCCGGCCTGGCGGTGTACCGCAAGAAACGTTCCGACAAATAACCTGACCGGCCCGGCCGGTCCATGACCTGCAGCGGCACGGGCAACAGCCCGTGCCGCTGTGTTTGTATCAAAAAAAGGAGGTGCCCCCATGGCGCAGGCCGAAAACCTGACCGGCTGCCGTTTCGGCAGGCTCACGGTGCTGCAGCAGGCCGAGAACCGGCATGGCCGCACCTGTTGGCTCTGCCGCTGCGACTGCGGCAATACCCATGTGGCCGCCGCCCGGGACCTGAAAGCGGGCAAGGTCACCAGCTGCGGCTGCCGCCGCCGGCAGACCGGCCTTGCCATCGCTGACCTGCGGGGCCGCCGCTTCGGGCGGCTGGTGGCGCTGTACCCCACCGACAAGCGGGACAAAAAGGGCTGCGTTTACTGGCATTGCCGCTGCGACTGCGGCGCCGAGACCGATGTGACCGAGGACAGCCTGACCCAGGGCAACAGCCAAAGCTGCGGCTGCCTGAAACGGGAGGCCCAGCAGGCCATTCCCACCCGGCTGCACCGGGTGGACGGCACCTGCGTGGAATGGCTGGAAAAGCGCAAGCACCGCAGCGACAACACCAGCGGTTTCCGTGGGGTATATCCCCTGAAAAGCGGGCGCTACCGGGCGGCCATCGGGTTCAAAGGACGGCGGTATACCATAGGCAGCTATGACAGCTTTGAGGCTGCGGTGGCCGCCCGGCTGGAAGCCGAAGAACTGATCCATAATGGCTTTGTAAAGGCATGGCGCTGCTGGCAGCAGCAGAACGCCGGCCTGCCCGAAGCGCAGCGCCTGCCGTTTCGCTTTGAAGTGCAGAAGACCGACGGCCATTTTATCGTGAAAGCCGACACGGCACCGTAACGCCAGACAGTTTCAAAACAGACCGGGGCCGCCCTGCGAGGCGGCCCCGATTGCTGCGCCGCAAGAAAAATGTTGCCGAAACAACATACTTTGGGCCGGGTTTCCGGTATAGTAAGGGGGCTGAACGCACATACTCACCCTGTAAGGAGGGCCCTTTTATGAAGATCATTTTCTACGGTACGCGGGACTACGACCACCTGTACTTTGACCTGCTGGCCGCCGACCCGGAATACGGCTGCACCATAAAATTCCTGACCGCCAACCTGGATGTGGACACTGCGCCCCTGGCCAAGGGCGGCGACGCGGTGTGCGCCTTTGTCAACAGCGACTGCTCGGCCCCCGTGCTGGAAGTGCTGGCCGAAAACGGCATCCGCCTTTTGCTGATGCGCTGCGCCGGCTTCAACAACGTGGACCTGGAAGCCGCGGCCCGGCTGGGCATCACGGTGCTGCGGGTGCCGGGCTACAGCCCCGAGGCCGTGGCCGAACACGCCATGGCGCTGGCCCAGGCGGCCAACCGGCGCATCTGCAAAGCCTATATCAAGGTGCGCAACAACAACTTCGCCCTGGACGGCCTGCTGGGCTATAACCTGTACGGCTCCTGCGCAGGCATCGTGGGCACGGGGCGCATCGGCGCGGCCATGGCCCGCATCTGCCACGGCTACGGCATGACGGTGCTGGCCTACGACCAGTACCACAACCCCGAACTGGAGGGCATTGTTCGCTATGTGGAATTGCCCGAGCTGCTGCGCGCCGCCGACCTGGTCAGCCTGCACTGCCCCCTGACCGCTGAGACCCACCACCTGATCAACGCCGGGACCATTGCCCTGATGCGGGACAACGCCATCCTCGTCAACACCAGCCGGGGCGGCCTCATCGAGACCGAAGCCCTCATCGACGCGCTGCGCCGCCGCAAGTTTGCCGGCGTGGGCCTGGACGTCTACGAGGACGAGGACGGCCAGGTGTTTGAGGATTTCTCCGACGATGTGCTGCACAATGAGGTGGTGCCGGTTCTGCTGAGCTTCCCCAACGTGGTCATCACCAGCCATCAGGCGTTTTTCACCCGCACGGCGCTGCAGAGCATCGCCATTACCACCATGGAGAACGCCCGCGCTTTTGCCCGGGGCGAGGCGCTGGTGAACCAGGTCAGGGCCTGACGGGGGTGTCGTTCCTTCTTTGCAAAGAAGGAACCGAAGAAACGCCCCTATAAAAATCTCCCGCAGGGTTCATAAAACCCTGCGGGAGATTTTTGTGTAGCGTTCTTTTGGTTCTTTTCTTGCAAGAAAAGAACAACACCTGCCGGGCTATGGCAATTTTACGGCGGATGCGGTACAATACAGGTACGGTTTTACAACAAAGGAGTGGTATTGTATGAAACGCATCGTCACCGACAAAGCCCCCGCCGCCCTGGGCCCCTATGTGCAGGCTGTGGATACCGGCAGCACCGTGTATTGCAGCGGCCAGCTGGGCCTGGACCCCGTGGCCAACGTGCTGGCCGAGGGCGTGGCCGCCCAGACCCGCCAGGCCCTGGCCAACCTGCAGGCCGTACTGGCTGAGGCCGGCCTGACCCTGGCCGACGTGGTAAAGACCACCGTATTTGTGCAGGATCTGGCGGATTTTGTCACTGTCAACGACGTGTATGCCGACTGTTTCGGCGACACCTACCCGGCCCGCAGCTGTGTGCAGATTGCCGCGCTGCCCAAGGGCGCCCTGGTGGAGATCGAATGCATCGCCACCCGCTGACCCCCTGAGCCGCACAGCCCCCGGCAGCGCTTTGCGCTGCCGGGGGCTGGTTTGTTCATTATCCCGGAAGAGCCGGGGCAGAGGAGTACTTGTTTGTGCCCGGGGCCTGCCGGGCAGCAGACGCCATACACAAAACACCGGGCAGCCCCCTGCGGGGGGCTGCCCGGTGTGGCTGCGGCAAAAACCTGTTGTAAACCGGCCCTTATTGCCGCGCCGGGGGCGCGGCCTCGGCGCCCCAGGCTTCGATCTGGGTCAGGGCCGGGAAGGGGCTGGAGTCATCGGCCTTTTTCAGTTCGCACAGCGTCAGGCCGGTGACGGTGCGGGGGGTGATGGCAAAACGCTGGGGCTCGCCGGTCTTTTCCAGGGTCAGCACCTCGGTGCTGCCGTCGCTGAAGCGCACGGTGGCGGCGGTCCACCAGCTGTCGTGGGGGAAATCCGCCCGCAGGGTCAGGCGCACTTCGTCCAGGGTCACCGGGCGGCCAAAGTCCAGCGTCAGGGCTGCCTGGGGGTCCCGGTTGATGCCCCAGCTCTGGTAGGGCCAGGTGCCGTGGGAGTCATTCTCATACACGCCGTCCACCGCGTTGCGGGCGGCAAACACAGCCTCGCCCCGGGTCTCCACATTGGCGTGGGCGTGGGGGTACAGGCCGGTGTCGCCGTGGCGGTCATAGGGGTTGAACGCCAGGTTGCGCCGGGCGGCGATCTCTTCTGCCGTGGCAAACCGGGCGCGGAGGATGTGGCAGTCCCCCGCAAAGGCCTTGGGGCTGTAGGTGGACGCCTGCTCCCCGAAGGGGATGGGGAAATCCACCTCCCGCCCGGTCACATACACCAGCGCCGGGGGCAGGGTATCCTCGAACTGGACCACCAGGTACTGCCCCGGCATGCCGGTTTCCAGGGCGATGTAGTCCCCGGGGCGGTAAGCCGCCCGGTACACCAGGCTGACCCGGGCGGCGGCCGGGCGGGTGAGCAGGGTCTGCCCCGCGCTGTTGATAAGTTTGAGTTTGATTTGTTCCATTTCGGTCTCCTTTCCCCGGGCCGGCGGCGGTACGGGCCCGTTTCCGGCTTCATTATAGCGCAGCCGCGCCCTGATTTTGATAGGCAGTTTTTGGCCTGCATCGGCTGTTTTTGTCATGCGCAGCCCCGCCGCCTTGGCGGGGACCCGTGCGCTGTGTTATAATGAAAAAATGTGTATCGGGAGGCGGCCCCATGTATAACTATCTGATGGCGGACCTGCGCCGCACCGCCCGTACCGCCGCCCTCCGGGGTTCGGTGGGGGTGTTCGGGGCGCTGTGGGCGGTCCTGGTCTTTTTGTGGTACAACCCCACCTTCACCGCGGAACAGTACGCGGCCAAGGTCACGGGGGTGCTGGGCTTTTTCCCCTTTGTGGTGGGGCTGCCGGTGTTTCTGGCCGTATATGCCGAGGATTTCCGCTGCCGGGCGCTGCACACGGCCATCGGCTGCGGCGTTGCCCGGGGGTGTATCGTGGCGGCCAAACTGCTGGAAAGCGCCCTGCTTCTGCTGGGGGCGGCGGCGGTGCTGGCCCTGCCAGTGCTGGCGGCCCCGGTGGCACTGGGCCTGGACCCGGACGCCGGGCAGCTGGCCGGGCTGGCCCTTACCCTGGGGGCGGAGTGGCTGCGGGCCCTGGGCTACACGGCCCTGGCGGCCCTGCCGGTGTTCTGTACCCAGAACGCCCTCAACGGGGTCATCCTGTATGTGCTGCTGTCCTCCCGGACGGTGTACATCCTGCTGAGCCTGGCCCTGGGCCAGTCCTTTGTGCTGGACACCCTGGGGGACCTGACGGGCTGGCTGTTCACCGGGCTGCTGTATGCCGCCAAGGGGCAGCTGCTCCAGGGGCCGGGCGGCCTGTTGCCGCTGCTGCTGGCGGTGGCCGTGTATATGGCGCTGCCCACGGCGGCGTCGGTGCTGGGGTTCCGCAAACAGGAACTGGAATTGTAAGAATCAGGAAAGGAAAAAAAGAAACATGAAAAAAATTTTGGTATGGCTGGCGGCCCTGTTCTGCCTGGGCGCGGTGGCCCTGTGGGCCAAAGGCTACTATAACGACCGCTATGTGGCCGATGAACTGTACTATACCCGGGTGCCGGTGGACGAGGTGAATGTGGATTCCTGGCTGGTGGATGCCGACGGCGTGCCCCAGGCCCCGGGCAAAGAATATCACCTGACGGCCTACAACGACCGGGGCGAAGCCCGGGAAGTGACCTTTACCCAGAGCGGCAGCGCCGGGGACTACTACGCCCCCGGCAGCTGGCTGGCCCTGCAGACCAGCCCCACCCTGGTGGTGGGGGTTTCCACCACCGAGGAAGCCCAGGTGCCCGCGGCGGCCCGGGAAAAAATCCTGGACCAGGGCACCCGGCTGCCCTGACGGGTGCTGGATATTGCCGCCCGTTTGCTATACAATAAAGATACCACCGCCGGGGCGCTGCCCCGGCCCACCGAAAGGACATCCGTATGAATACCTTGCAGCTGTTCACTTTGGCCTATGTGGTCTTTAACATTCTGCTGCTGGCCGCCCTGGCAGCGGCCGCCGTCTACCTGTTTTGGCTGGTGACCCGGGCCCTGAAAACCTACATCCGCTCCAAAGAGGTGCGGCAGGAGAAAAAGGTCATAGCCCGCACCCTGGGCGAAGCCCTGAAGGAAAACCGTCTGCGCTGCCAGATAACCCAGGAATTTGTGGCCGAGACCCTGGGGGTCAGCCGTCAGGCTGTCTCCAAGTGGGAGCGCGGGGGTTCACTTAGATAAAGATACCACATCAATCCCACGCTGACTTTTGCTCAACCGATACAGCCGGAGGGCTGGATAACAAGAAAAGGCGGTATGCGCCCCGTGGAGGGGTAGCGTACCGCCTTTT
>DXBO01000142.1 GCA_019116485.1 Candidatus Gemmiger excrementavium | reverse complement strand
ACTGTGCCGTACCGTGGCCAAAGAGAATAATGTGCCTTTCTCCGAAGTAAGATATGTGGGTATCGGCACGCCGGGCAGCGTGAATTTCACCACCGGTTTTGTGGGTTATAACACCAACTTCGGTTATTATGACTGGAACTTGGGTACCGACCTGGAAGCGCTGCTGGGCTGCAAGGTCTATGTGGAGAACGACGCCAACGCCGCCGCTTTTGGTGAGTACATTGCAGGCGGTGCGAAAGGCTACAAAGATGCCGTTATCATCACACTGGGCACCGGCATCGGCAGCGGTATCATTTTGGGCGGCAAAATCCTGCGTGGGTTCAATTTTGCTGCAGGTGAAATGGGTCATACTGTCATCGTCAAAGGCGGGCGCAAGTGCAACTGCGGCCGTCAGGGCTGCTGGGAACGCTATGCCTCCTCCCGTGCGCTGACCGAGGACACCAAAGCTGCCATGCAGGAACACGGCGACACATTGATGTGGAAACTGGTGCCTGACATTGACCATGTGAACGCCAAGACTTCCTTCGACGCCATGGCCAAAGGTGACGCCCTGGCCAAACAGGTGGTGGAGAACTGGATGGATTATGTGGCCTGTGGTATTGCCAATGTGGTCAACACCTTTGAACCGGAAGTGATTTGCATCGGCGGAGGCGTGTCCAATCAGGGAGAGACTCTGCTGGCTCCGGTGCGCGCCAGAGTCCAGAAAGAGACCCACGATATCACCGGCGGGCGGGTCCCGGAGATCCGCGCTTGTGAACTGCGCAACGACGCAGGCGTGATCGGCGCGGCTGCGCTGGAGTCCTCGATCTAAAGGGGCGCGCCAAGGCATTGACTGGGGAGGAAACATGCAGCAACAAGCAATAACAGCACTGCGGCAAAGTCTGCAGACGGCGTCTCTGCCTTTTGTGGAGGGGGAACCTCTTGCCGCACACACCACGTTCCGCATCGGCGGGCCGGCCACATTCTGGTGTACACCCCAGGACCGGCCGCAGCTGCGCGGTACGCTGGCGTGCTGCAAAAAACAGGGGGTACGGGTCTATCTGCTTGGCAACGGTTCCAACACGCTGTTTGCCGACGAAGGATTTGACGGCGCTGTGGTGGACTTGCGTGCGCTGACCGGACCTTTGACGGTGCAGCCGTCAGGGAACGAGGTACTGCTTACTGCCGGGGCCGGGCTTACTTTGGGACACCTGTGCGGCGAGGCACAGCAGCGCGGCCTGACCGGGTTGGAATTTGCCTGTGGTATTCCCGGCACGGTGGGCGGAGCGGTCTATATGAACGCCGGTGCCTATGGCGGGGAGCTGAAAGATGTGCTGGAGGAAGTGACCTTTCTGGATGAGGAGCTGAAGGAGCGCTCATTGCCGGTTTCCCGGTTGCAGATGGGGTACCGCACCAGCGTGTTTGAAAAAAATCCCGCTTGGTGTATCCTTTCCGCTACGGTGCGTCTGCGGCACGATGATGCCGGTGCTGTGCTGGATCGGATGCAGGAATTTCTGCGCCGACGCAAAGAAAAGCAGCCTCTGGAATGGCCCAGTGCAGGCAGCACCTTCAAGCGCCCCCAAGGGGCCTTTGCAGGACGACTCATCGAACAGTGCGGGCTGCGCGGATTTACGGTGGGCGGTGCCCAGATCAGCGAAAAGCACTGCGGATTCGTCATCAACCGCGGCGGCGCCACCTGTGCCGACGTGGTCAGCCTGACCGAACAGGTACGCAAGATTGTAGAGCAAAAGACCGGGTATGTGCTGGAACGCGAAATCCGGGTTGTCAAGTAAAAAGGCGGTAGGACTATGAACTTCCTCATTGTAACGGGCCTGTCGGGTGCGGGCAAATCCATGGCGGTCAACGCTTTGGAAGATATCGGTTTTTTCTGCATCGACAATATCCCGGTGGCGTTGCTGCCCCGTATCGTAGACTTTGCCCTGCAAGGCGAGAACCAGCTCAGCCGCGTGGCTGTAGTAATGGACGTGCGCGGTGTGCGCAGCAGCGATAAGCTGGAGGAAGCTCTGGCCGATCTGGACGCTAAAAAAATCGACTACGAGATTTTGTTCCTGGATGCTAACGACAACACGATCCAGCGCCGCTATAAGGAGACGCGCCGCCAGCACCCCATGACCATCTCGGACAAGCTGCCCATCACCGAGGCAATCACCCGGGAACGCCAACTGCTGCAGCCGCTGCGCAATCGGGCCCAGTATGTGATAGACACTTCTCTGCTCAGTGCGGCGCAGAACCGGGAACGGGTGTGCAGTCTGTTCCTGGACAAAGGTAAGAGTCCCATGGCCCTGACGGTAGTGTCTTTCGGTTTCAAATACGGCTTGCCCCAAGAGGCCGACCTGGTCCTGGATGTGCGCTGCCTGCCCAACCCGTTCTATGTACCGGAACTGAAAAACCTTACCGGCCTGGACCAGCCAGTGGTGGATTATGTCATGAAAGCGCCTGAATCCCAGGAACTGCTGCGCCGGTATGAAAACATGCTGGAATACGCCTTGCCCCTGTATGTCAAAGAGGGCAAAAGCCAGCTGATGATCGCGGTGGGGTGCACGGGCGGTAAACACCGTTCCATCACCTTTGCCCGCAAGATCGGCGAATTCTGCCAGAAATTGGGGTATACCCCCAGTGTGCAGCACCGCGACGCCAAGCGGACGCTGTAAGGCAGGGAAGGAGTTTTTTCCTTTGAGCTTTTCCCAAGATGTAAAAAATGAGATTCTGCGTCACAGAATCACAAAACCTTGCTGCAATGTGGCCGCCGCCTATGCGGTGGCCTGTTTTGGTAAATATTTCGACGATCACGGCGTAGTGTTGCAAACCGAAAACGAGGGCGTGGCGGAGTTTGCCCAAAAATGTTATCGCCGCTGCGGCGTGCAAGGAGAGGTACTGCGCAAAGAACGTCCCACTGGGCCGGTCTTTGAGTTCAGCGTGAAAGGGGAGGAAGAGGTCCCCAAAATGCTGGCGCTGTTTGGCCACTCTGGCAAAGAACCCACGCTGCGCATCCGGCCTGAGGTTTTCCGCTGCCAAAAATGTACGCAGGCCTTTATCGCCACGGCGTTCTTGTGTTGCGGCACCATGACAGACCCGGAGAAGAGTTATAATCTGGAATTTCTGTCCACCCGGCATTACCTTTCCCAACAGTTGGAAGCCATGCTGGCGGAGCACCACTTCAACCCCCACCGTGCACTGCGCAAAGGGGCCAATACCATTTATATCAAAGCGGCAGACCCTATCGAGGACCTGCTGACCTTCATGGGGGCAGGGGGGGCGGCCATGCGCATCATGAACCAGCGCCTGTACAACGAGATGCGCAACAAAACCAATCGCCTGTCCAACTGTGAGACGGCCAACCTGGGGAAAAGTGTGCAGGCGGCTGTGCAGGTGCAGATGGCCATTGAGCGGCTGCAGGCAGCCGGGGCGTTGCACACGCTGCCCGAACCCCTGCGCCAGACTGCCAAGCTGCGCATGCAGTACCCGGACCTGCCGCTGGCCAAACTGGCCCAGAAACTGGACCCGCCGGTGAGTAAGGCCGGACTTTCCCACCGATTCAAACGCATTCAGGAAGCCGCCCAACGGCTGTCCGACGCAGAAACCGCAGAAAAGGAATCCACCCATGCCTGATACCACCCCGAGACAATTTACCCACCTTCATGTGCATACTGAGTACAGTTTGCTGGACGGCGCTTGCCGCATTGACCGGATGTTTGAACATCTCAAGGCGATGGGGCAGACCGCCTGTGCCATCACCGATCACGGTGTCATGTACGGCTGCGTGGCCTTTTTTGACGCTGCCATAGCGGCGGGCATCAAACCCATCATCGGATGCGAAGTCTATGTGGCTACCCGCACCCGGTTCGATAAGGTCAACCGCATCGACGGCAACAGCCATCTGATTCTGCTGTGCAAGAACGAGACCGGGTACAAAAATCTTATCAAACTGGTATCGGCAGGGTTCGTGGAAGGGTTTTACTCCAAACCCCGCATCGACAAGGACCTGTTGGAACAACACCACGAGGGCCTGATCTGCCTGTCGGCCTGTTTGGCTGGCGAGATTCCCAAGGCCATCCTGGCGGGGGATTATGAGCGGGCCAAGCAGGCGGCGCTGTATTACCGTGATCTGTTCGGCGCTGAGAACTATTACATCGAACTGCAGGACCACGGGCTGGAGCAGGACCAGGTGGTACTGCCGCAGCTGATCCGCCTTGCCCGGGAGACCGGTATTCCCATGGTGGCTACCAACGACGCCCACTATATCACCAAAGAGGACGCCAAGATGCAGAGCATCCTGCTGTGCATCCAGACCGGAAAGACCATAGCGGATGCAGACCGCATGGAGTTCCAGACCGATGAATTTTATCTCAAGAGCACCGAAGAGATGTATGATCTTTTCTCTATGGTGCCGGAAGCCTGCGAAAATACAAACAAGATCGCAGATCAGTGCAATTTTGCTTTCACCTTTGGTGAGACCAAGCTGCCTTACTTCAAAGCGCCTGACGGGATGGAGAATCAGGCGTATCTGGAAAAACTTTGCTGGGAAGGGCTGGAGCGCCGCTACCCCGGCAAAGTCACCGATGCCCTGCGGGAACGCCTGACCCATGAGATTCATGTGGTCAGTTCTATGGGATATACCAACTACTACCTCATTGTCTACGATTTCATCAACTATGCAAAGAGCCGGGATATCCCGGTAGGACCGGGCCGCGGTTCCGGCGCCGGCAGCCTGGCGGCCTATTGCATGGGTATCACCGATATTGACCCCATCCGGTACAGTCTGATCTTTGAACGGTTTTTGAACCCGGAACGTGTCTCTATGCCGGACTTCGATGTGGACTTTTGCTATGAGCGGCGGCAGGAAGTCATCGACTATGTTAATGAGAAATATGGTCGGGACCATGTGGCGCAGATCGTCACTTTCGGGACCATGGCGGCCCGGGCTGCCGTGCGGGATGTCGGACGGGTCATGGGTATGGCTTATCAGGATGTGGACAAGGTAGCCAAGCTGATCCCCATGGAACCTAAAATGACGCTGCAAAAGGCGCTGGAGGTCAGTCCTGACCTGAAAGCGATGTATCAGGCCGACCCCCAGGTCCATGAGCTGATTGAAACATCCCTGAAGGTGGAGGGCATGCCGCGTCACGCTTCCACCCATGCGGCGGGCGTGGTCATCACCCGGGAGGCGGCCACCGAATATGTGCCTCTGGCTACCAACGATGGATTGCCGGTGACACAGTTCAACATGGTGGAAATCGAGCGTCTTGGTTTGCTGAAGATGGACTTTCTTGGCTTGCGCACGCTCACCGTCATCCATGATACAGAAACGGCGGTACGCCGTAAAAAACCGGATTTCCGCATGGCCCACATTGACTATGATGACGCTCCCACCTACTCCATGCTGGCCAAAGGCGAGACTGAGGGTATTTTTCAGCTGGAATCCACAGGCATGACTCAGGTGCTGGTAAGCATGCACGCCAAAAACCTGGAAGATTTGATCGCTCTGATCTCGCTGTACCGGCCCGGCCCCATGGATTCCATTCCCACCTATTTGCGCAACCGCCGTGAACCGGACAAGATCAGCTACAAAACGCCTCAACTGGCCCATATTCTGGATGTTACCAACGGCTGTATTGTTTACCAGGAACAAGTCATGCAGATTTTCCGGGAACTGGCAGGGTTCAGTTTCGGTCAGGCCGATAACATCCGCCGCGCCATGAGTAAGAAAAAACATAAAGTCATGGAGGCGGAACGGGAACACTTTGTCCATGGCTGCACCGACCCTGGCAAGGAATGCGCAGGCTGTGTGAAAAACGGCATCCCGGAGACGGTGGCCAATGAGATTTACGACGACATGAGCAGTTTTGCTTCCTATGCCTTCAACAAATCTCATGCGGCCTGCTATGCCTATGTGGCGTTCCAGACAGCCTACCTGAAATGTCACTATCCCCATGAGTTTATGGCGGCCCTGCTCACCAGTGTATTGGATAATACCTCTAAAGTCATTGAGTACACTACCGAGTGCCAGCGCCTGGGCATCAAGGTGCTACAGCCGGACATCAACGTTTCCCGGGGTGGTTTCACGGTGGACGGTGACAGCATCCGCTTTGGGCTTAACGCTGTCAAAAGTGTGGGCCGCGGCTTGATCGACGCAGTGGTACGGGAGAGAAAACAGCGCCCCTATCGCGGTTTGTATGATTTCTGCAAACGGTTGCACGGTAACGAACTGAACCGCCGTGCGCTGGAAAATCTGGTCAAGAGCGGCGCATTTGACAATCTGGAACCGTCCCGCCGCGCCATGCTGGAATGTGTGGAGGGTATCCTGAAAAGTGTGGAGACCGACGCTCGTCAGAACCTGGAAGGGCAGATGGACTTGTTCGGCATGATGGATGCCGGGGCACAGACCCAGGGGGGCAACGATTACAAAGTCCCCCGGCTGCCCGAATATTCAGCTGGTGACCTGCTCAAAATGGAAAAAGAGGTATCGGGCCTTTACCTGTCCGGCCATCCGCTGGACGCCTACCGGGAACAGATCGCCCGGATTTCCACCTGCAGTGTGGCCCAGTTGCAGGGAGAGGATGCCCGACAGTTCGACAACCAGAACGTCACACTGCTGTGTACCATCGTCAAGAATAAAGTCATGACCACCAAATCCAACACCCTGATGGCCTTTACCACCATTGAAGACTTGACCGGCACCATGGAGCTGCTGGTCTTTCCACGGGTGTTGGCTGAGTGCCGTGCCGTCCTGCAGGAAAATGCCGTAGTGGTGGCCAGCGGGCGTGTTTCGGTCAAAGAAGAGGAGGCCGCCCGCCTCATTGTGGAAGGGGTACAGCCCATTGAAAGTTATGACCCCAACAAGAGTTTTGGCCTTAACCGCGCCGACCGGGTGGTCCGTGAGCGCAGCGGGGGAGAGGCAGAAGGATATTTTCTTACCGTGCCCTCCCGCAGCTGCTCTCAGATGCACCGCATCGAAAACCTGATGTGCAACATCTTTGATGGTGGCACGGTGAAAGTCTATTTCCGCTTCGCCGATACCGGCCAGAAAGTGCTGGCGCGTCACATGGCAGTGCGGGACGATCCGCTTTTGCGCGGGGAGTTGGAACGGATTCTGGGCAAAGAACATGTAAAAGTACAAATGAGCGCACAGCATGCAAAATAAATCCATGCGTTTTGCGCGAATTATCCATAATCCCGGCGCATGAGATGTGGTATAATGTGAGTGGTCCGAGATTGTTAAAAAATTATTGTAAGTAACGCTATGTTCCCAAACAGGAGGAGCTGCTTTATGGCTAAGGAAATCAAAACGATCGGTGTTCTGACCAGCGGCGGCGACGCGCCCGGCATGAATGCCGCTGTGCGCGCCATTGTGCGTGCCGGTATCAGCAAGGGCTATCGCATGATGGGGATTCAGCGCGGTTATAACGGCCTGATCAATGGCGAATGCTACGAGATGAACGTGCGCAGCGTGTCCGAGATTATTCACCGCGGCGGTACGATTCTGTATACGGCCCGCTGCCTGGAGTTCAAGACCCAGGAAGGGCAGGCCAAGGGTCTGGCCCGCTGCAAGGAGCTGGGCATTGACGCGCTGGTGGTCATCGGCGGTGACGGTTCGTTCATGGGTGCTCGTGCACTGGCCAACCAGGGCATCCCCTGTGTGGGTCTGCCCGGCACCATCGACAACGACATCGCCTGCAGCGAATACACTATCGGTTACGATACCGCTATGAACACGGCGGTGGAAGCCATTGATAAACTGCGCGACACCACCCAGAGCCATGACCGCTGCAGCGTTGTGGAAGTTATGGGGCATCATGCAGGTTACATCGCGCTGAACGTGGGCATTGCCACCGGCGCCCTGGCGGTGCTGCTGCCCGAGATTCCCTTTGACTTTGAACGTGATATCCTGCAGCGTATGCGCCAGACGCAGGTGACCGGCAAAAAGCATTTCATCATCATCGTGTCGGAAGGCGTTATCAGCGCTCAGGAACTGGCCAACCAGATTCAGGCCGCCACTGGCGTGGATTCTCGCGCTACGGTTCTGGGCCACATCCAGCGCGGCGGTTCCCCCACGGTGCGTGACCGTGTCAATGCTTCGCTGATGGGCTATCATGCGGTGGACCTGCTGGACAAGGGCATTTACAACCGCGTTGTGGCGGTCTCCGGCGACAAGATCGTGGACTACGACGTCAACGTGGCGCTGTCCATGCACAAGACCATTGACCGTGACATGATCGATATCGCCAACGCGATTTCTATCTGAGTTTTGCCATTCGGGAGCTGCGCGCTGTAAGGCGGCAGCTCCTTTTTCTGCAATAGCAAATGTGCCGAATTTTTTATCGGATTTTTGTGGAAAAACACTTGCCAAACGGCAAGGGGAGTGCTATAATACTAAGGCGTTAGTGCCGCCGGGCCACCGGCGGGATAATGACACATCATTATACAGGCGGTCCTCTGCCGGCGATCCGGGTATGAACGTCGATACAAAATGGAGGAATTTTTACCATGGACGCAATGAAACATTTTACCGAGGGTATGATCAAGGAGAACAAGCCCCAGTTTGAAGTCGGCGATACCGTCCGCGTCTCCGTCCGCATCAAGGAAGGCGACAAAGAGCGTATCCAGGCTTTTGAGGGCACCGTCATTGCCAAGAAGCATGGCGGTATTGCGGAGACTTTCACCGTCCGCCGCACTTCTTACGGTGTAGGCGTGGAGCGTGTGTTCCCCGTCAACAGCCCGTTTGTCGAAAAGGTCGAAGTTGTCCGCCGCGGCAAGGTCCGTCGTGCGAAGCTCTTCTACCTGCGCGAGCGCACCGGCAAGGCGGCCAAGGTCAAGGCGCGTATCTGAGCATACTGAGAAAAGGGGAGGACGGTTGGCGTTCTCCCTTTTTTCGTACTTTAGGGGGGTGATGTCGTTGGGGACGACGTTCCAGAAACGCTATCGGCGCAACAAGGAAACGCTGGAATGGTATGATGCGCTGGCCGTTGCCGTGGCCGTGATCGCGCTGGTGTTTACCTTTGTTGTGCGCATTGTACAGGTGGACGGCAGTTCTATGGTGCCCACACTGGCTGATGGGGAACGGGTGGTCATTGCCTCGTTCCTGCAGCCCGATTATGGCGATGTGGTGGTGATTGACGGTTATATCCCTTATGGGAAGCCGTTGGTCAAGCGGGTCATCGGCAAAGCGGGGGACATCATCGACATTGATTTTGACGCGGGCATCGTATACCGCAACGGTGAAGCCCTGGACGAACCATATACCGCCGAACCCACCTGGATGTATGAGAGTGTCTCTTTCCCCATTACGGTGCCGGATGGCTGCCTGTTCATTATGGGGGATAACCGCAACAATTCCAGGGACAGCCGCGACACAGAGATCGGCTGTGTTGACACGCGCGATGTGTTGGGCGTTGCCCTGTGGCGCGTACTACCTTTCAGCAAGATGGGAGCCATAGAATGAGCCAAAGCGACATCATCAACAGCCGTCAGATTCAGTGGTTCCCCGGGCATATGACCAAGACCCTTCGCCTGATGGAAAAGGAAATCCGCAATGTAGACTGTGTATTGCAGATTCTGGATGCGCGTATTCCTATATCCAGCCTGAACCCGGAAATCGAGCGGATCACGGCGGGTAAACCGCATTTGTATGTTTTAAACAAGGCCGATCTGGCAGACCCGGAAATCACCCGTCAGTGGCTGGATTACTTCAAAAGCGCAGGCGCCGGGTGCCTGGCCATGGATTCCAAACAAAAGGGCCGTGCCGCTGCTACCAAGGGCCCCATAGAGCGGGAACTTTCCGCCTTGATGGAACGTCGGCGCAACCGCGGCATGGTGGGCGCGGCAATCCGCGTCATGGTGGTGGGCATTCCCAATGTGGGCAAATCCACCTTTATCAATTCTTTTGCCGGGACCACCCGCGCCAAAGCCGCCAACAAGCCCGGCGTCACCCGGGGCAAGCAGTGGATTTCGGTGGGCAATTTCGACCTGATGGACATGCCCGGCGTACTTTGGAAAAAGTTCGACTCTCTGGAAACGGCGTCCAACCTGGCTTTTATCGGTTCCATCCGGGACGATATTCTGGACATTGAAGAACTGGCTTGCGGACTGCTCTCCAGTGTGCGTTCTATTTACCCGCAGCAGCTGCTGGCGCGTTACAAGCTGGATTCGGAAGCGCTGCAGCTTCCGCCATACGAGTTGCTGCAAGCTATCGGCGCCAAACGCGGCATGCTGATTTCCGGCGGGGAAGTAGATACTGAACGCGCCGCCAAAATGCTGGTAGGGGAGTTTCGGGCCAGCAAATGGGGGCGGCTGTCACTGGAACGGCCACCTCAGCGGGCCGGAAGCAAGGAGGTGGCCGAAAGTGCCCAGGACATCGAAACCGACGAACAGTGAGGCTCTCTATGCCTTTGACACGGCGCGGCGCCTGGAACACGGAATGCTTTGCGGTGTGGACGAAGCGGGACGCGGCCCCTTGTGCGGGCCGGTGTGCTGTGCTGCGGTGGTGTTGAACCCCAATGATCCCATCGAGGGGATCAACGACTCCAAGAAACTGAGCGAAAAACGCCGGGAAACCCTGTTTGAAGAAATCACCCACCGGGCACTGGCCTACAAGGTGGTGTTTATCTCGCCTCAGGAGATTGACGAAAAGAACATTCTGTGGGCGACCATGGACGGCATGGCTCAAGCCGTGGCAGGGCTGGAACCGCAGCCGGACTTTGCCCTTATTGACGGCAACCGCTGCCCGCCCGGGATGGCTATACCGGCGCAGACCGTAGTAAAGGGAGATGCCAACAGTGCTGCCATTGCGGCAGCCTCCATTCTGGCCAAGGTCAGCAGGGACCGGTATATGCAGGAGTTGGACAGGCAGTATCCCCAGTATCAGCTGGCAAAACACAAAGGCTATCCTACGGCGCTGCACTACGAACTCATCGCGCAATACGGTATCCAGCCCTTTTACCGCCGCAGCTTCCTGAAGAAGCAGGGGTACTGGCATGAACCGTGAGACAGGCCAAAAAGGGGAGGCGGTGGCAGCGCAGTATTACCGCCAACGCGGTTACCTGCTGCTGAACCACAACTATCGCACCCGGATGGGGGAACTGGACCTGGTCCTGTACAAGGACGGCACGGTGGTCTTTGCCGAGGTCAAGACCCGTACCGGCCATCCTCTGACGACCCCCGCCGACGCGGTAGGTCCGCAAAAACAGCGTCGCTTGATTTTGGCGGCCCAAATCTACCTGCAGAACAGCCCTTATTTTGATGCCCCCGCGCGGTTCGACGTAGTGGAGGTAACACCAGCGGAACGGGGCTGGCAGGTACATTGTATTTTTGACGCATTTCAAATGGGAATGTAACCAATAGAAAGGGTGTACGACTATGCAGTATCAGAGTACCAGAGATTCATCCCTCCGCGTTTCCGCCTCCGAGGCCATTGTGCGCGGCCTGGCACCCCAAAGCGGCCTGTTCGTGCCGGAGTGCTTTCCCCGCGCCGACCTGGAAGGCTGGAAGCATCTGTCCTACCCTGCATTGGCCCAAAAAGTGCTGGCAGGGTATTTGACCGATTACCGCGCTGATTTCCTGCAAGATGCTACGGAAACCACCTACGGTGCGGCTTTCGGCGGCAATGCCGGGCGAACCGTCAAGGTGCAGGACGGTCTGTACGCTCTTGAACTGTGGCACGGGCCTACCTGTGCTTTCAAGGACTACGCCTTGCAGTTGATGCCCAAACTGCTGGTGGAAGCCAAGCACAACCTGGACCGCCGTGAGACCACCCGTATTCTGGTAGCAACTTCCGGCGACACCGGTAAGGCTGCGCTGGCTGGCTACGCGGGGTTGGAGGGAATCGGGATTCAGGTATTCTATCCCAATGCAGGCACCAGCGAGATTCAGCGCCTGCAGATGGCCACCCAGACAGGTGACAATGTGCAGGTCTACGCTGTGCAGGGCAACTTTGACGACGCCCAGACCGGCGTTAAAAAGGTATTTGCCGATGAGTCGGTAGCCCAGGAACTGGCCGGGCGGAACATTTGCCTGTCCAGCGCCAACTCCATCAACTGGGGACGGCTGGCACCTCAGATCGTCTACTATTTCTATGCGTACTTCCGCCTGGTGGAACAGGGCGCAGTAGCCTGGGGCGCACCGGTAGACTTTTGTGTACCTACTGGAAACTTCGGCGATATTCTGGCCGGTTATTATGCCAAACAGATGGGGCTGCCGGTTGGCAAGCTGGTCTGTGCTTCCAACAAGAACAACGTACTGACCGACTTTATCCGCACCGGCACCTATGATGCCCGCCGCACCTTCTACAAGACGGCGTCGCCGTCCATGGATATCCTGATCTCCTCCAACCTGGAGCGTCTGCTGTTCCACCTCAGCGGCAGCAGTGAAAAGGTTCGCGGCTGGATGCAGGAACTGGCCCAGACGGGGGTGTATACGGTGGATGCCGAGACCCTGGCCAAGATTCAGGAGCATTTTGCTGCGGGTTTTGCCGGTGATGAGGAGGGGGCTGCGGAAATCCGCACCCGCTTTGCGCAGGACAACTATCTTTGTGATACTCATACGGCGGTGGCATTCCGTGTGGCGGAGGAATGCCGCAGGGAAGCGCCTATGGTTGTGCTTTCCACGGCCAGCCCCTTCAAATTCCCTCGGGACGTGCTGTCCGCCCTGGGCTCCACGGCGCCGGAGAGCGATTTTGCCGCCATGGCAGCGCTGACCAAGAAAACCGGGGTCCAGGCGCCGCAGAGCCTGCGGGAACTGGACAAACTGCCGGTACGTTTTACCCAGGTCATCGAGCCGGACAATATCCGCGCCGCAGCGCTGGGCTGATCCATGCAATAACACGGAAAGGGATGCTGTATGGCCATATTTGCGATTGGTGACCTGCATCTCTCCCTGGGGGCCGACAAGCCTATGGATGTGTTTCCCGGTTGGGAGGGGTATCTGACCAAACTGGAACACAACTGGCGCACTCTGGTCCGGCCGGAAGACACTGTCCTTCTGGCCGGAGATACCAGCTGGGCCATGAATCTGAATGACACCAAGGCAGATTTTGCCTTTTTGCAGGGGTTGCCTGGCCAAAAATGGATGCTCAAGGGCAACCACGACTACTGGTGGACAACGGCCCGCAAGATGGAAAATTTTCTGGTTTCCAACGGTTTCGATTCGCTGCACATCCTGCACAACAACGCCTGCATCGTAGGGAATACCGCGTTGTGTGGTACCCGGGGCTGGCCGTTTGATGATGCGGCGGCCCAGGGAGAAAAGCTGATGGCGCGGGAAGCCGGGCGTCTGCGCATGTCTCTGCAGGCAGCAGGGGACACTTTGCACCGCATCGCGTTTCTGCATTATCCACCGGTCTATCCCGGCGCTTCAGCCGAGGAACTGGTGGCCGTGCTGAAGGAATTCGGTGTACAGGAATGTTATTACGGCCACCTGCACGGGAAGTCCATCCGTTTTGCCACCCAGGGAGAAGTTGACGGCATCCATTACCGCCTGATTTCTGCCGACGGTCTGAAATTCTGCCCGTACAAAATCGAAAATGAGGAGTGATCCAAATGTGGGAAGAAAAAGGCAACCGCTATATCCATTGGTTTTCCGCTGTGCTTCTCTCGATGGTTTGCGTTGCGGCATTGTCGGTGCAGGTAGTGGTGGCGGATATTTCCATCGCGCAAGAAGACCTGCGGATGGTGACAGGGGAATCCGAACTGACGGAGATTTCTTTGTCAAGTGCATGCCCGTTGCTCACTTGGATGACCCAATTACACCAGAACTTTCCCACCGGCGTATGGGGATGGAGCGTGTGCGCTGCCGCCCTTGCCTATCTGCTGTATCGTATCCGATTAAATCGGCAGCAACGCCCTGCTCGCGGCATCCTGTTTTTAAGCGTTCTTTTCGGGATTGTGGAAGTGCTTGGTCTTAGCATTAGTAGTCTAGGAAGTTGGGCGTTTGTATTCAAGAATCTGTATCAGTTCTTTGTGGCGCTCCTTTGCATGGCCGGATATTCGGTTCTATTTTATCATGCCACCTGGGCACTAAGGTGTTTTCTGGAAAAGGAACGCCCCCAGGTTCCACCCATCGGCAGTGGATGGGTCTCGCTGTTTTGCCGAAACCCTGGCAAGGCGTCTGCCATTGTGATGTTTGTTTGTTGGGTTCCCTGGCTGCTTGTCTTCTGGCCCGGTTCGGTAGATTGGGATTCCTACGGGCAGATTTGT
>DXBO01000141.1 GCA_019116485.1 Candidatus Gemmiger excrementavium | reverse complement strand
TGGAGATCGCCGACGCCGCCGGCCATGACAACGAGATCATCTTTGGCATGCTCACGCCGGAGGTCAACGCCCTCAAGGGTATGGGCTACCATCCCAACGCTTTCATCTCGGGCGACAACACTGCCATGGCGGTGCTGGATATGCTGGAGAAGGGCTGGAATGGCGAGAACTTCAGCGAAGTTACCAACAACCTGCGCAACTCCGACCCGTATATGGTCATGGCGGACTTCAAGGACTACCGCCGTGCCCAGAAGATGGTGCAGCAGCTTTACCAGGACAAGAAGACCTGGAACCGTATGAGCCTGATGAACATCGCCAACGCCGGTATCTTCAGCGCCGACCGCTCCATCATGGACTACGCGCGGGATATCTGGGGCGCCGCGCCTGTCAAATAATTTTCCCTGCATGCTTTGGCTGCCGCGGCCCGCAGGACCGCGGCAGCTTTTTACTCTGTACGCTGGGGGCACTGTATGCAGCACACATTCTACAACAGCCTGGACACAGCCTGCAAAACGCCGTTTGGCGCCATTCCGGCCGGGCAGGCCGTTACCTTCCGCCTGACGGTGCCGGAACACCTGGGGTATGTGGACCCCCATCTGGTGCTTACCAAAGACCGGGAGGACCCTGTGCACTACCGCATGGACTTTGCGGGCCAGACGCCGGGGATCAACCACTTTACCTTCACCATTGCGCCCACCACGGCGGGGCTGTATTTCTATTACTTCGACCTGTACACTGATTTCCGCAAGATTTACCGCGGCGACGGCGGGGAAGGGGTACTCAGCTGGACCGGCGGGAACAGCTGGCAGCTCACCGTTCATGAACCGGAGTTTACTACGCCGGACTGGTTCAAACACGGCACCATGTACCAGATTTTCCCGGACCGTTTCTGTGAGGGCGTACCCAACAAACCCATGCCTTTTGCGGACCGCATTTACCGGGCCGACAAGACCGGGGAACCCTATTTCTGGCCCAACGAGCAGGACGAAGGCTACCTGAATATGGACTACTACGGCGGGGATTTCGCAGGCATCCGGCAAAAGCTGCCCTACCTGCGGGACCTGGGCGTGACCTGTATCTATCTTAACCCCATCTTCGAGGCTCACGCCAACCATCGCTACAACACCGCCGACTACCTGAAAGCCGACCCGCTGCTGGGCACCAACGAGGACTTTGCCGCCCTGTGCGCCGCTGCCGGGGCAGAGGGCATCCGCATCATTCTGGACGGCGTGTTCAGCCATACCGGTTCGGATTCCCTCTATTTCAACCGGGAGGGGCGCTATGGTCCCGGCGGCGCTTACCGTGACCGCCATTCGCCTTACCGCAGCTGGTATGATTTCGACTCGGGCTACCCCAGTGGCTACCGCTGCTGGTGGGGCTTTGAGACCCTGCCCGAAGTGCAGGAGGATTCCCCCTCCTACACCGACTTTGTATGCGGTCCCGGCGGCGTCATCGACACCTGGCTGGGGCTGGGAGCTTCCGGCTTCCGGCTGGACGTGGCCGATGAGCTGCCCGACGAATTCATTGAAAAAATCCGTCAGGCTGTCAAATCTCATGGCGAGGACAAACTGCTCCTGGGCGAAGTGTGGGAGGACGCCACCACCAAGGAGGCCTTCGGGCGCCGCCGTACCTACCTGCGGGGCCGCGGGCTGGACAGCGTGATGAATTACCCCTTCCGCAACGCCGCGCTGGATTTTGTGCGGGGGGCTGACGTGGCCGCCGTGGCGGAGCAGGTGATGACCATCTGTGAAAACTACCCGGCCCCGGCGCTTAACTGTGCCATGAACTTCCTGTCCACCCACGATACCGAGCGGGCTCTGACCGCCATCGCGGGGGAACCGGCCAATGGCCGGGACCGCTATTGGCAGAGTGGCCGCCGCATCGCCTCCAACAAAGTGGAGGAAGGTTTGCGCAAGCTGCTGCTGGGCTATGCCATGATCTACACGCTGCCCGGCGTGCCCTGCGTCTACTATGGTGATGAGATCGGCATGCAAGGCTATCGTGACCCCTTCAACCGGGCTTTCTTTGACTGGAATTCCACCGAGCAGCGTCTGCGCGGTCCCCTTAAGACGCTGGCCGAACTGCGCCGCAGCTGCGATGCTTTTGACGGCGGAACCATGGAACTGGTCCGGGCCGAAGGCGACGTACTGCACTATCGTCGGGTGGGCAAAACCCAGACTGCCGAGATCGTACTCAACCGGGGCCCCCATCTGCTGGTGGAGGAAGCCTTTGGCAAAAGTACCGAGGTCAACCCCCTGGGATTCACCGTACTGGTGGAAGATAATGCCCCGGAGCATGTGGGCTATTTCTCGATCTACTGAGTTTTTTGCAAGGCGATGCCTGGCAGGCACCTGACTGCGGACTTACCGCGGCCGGGTGCTTTTTTGTTTGTACCGCCGCACAGAGAGAACTAAACAGAAAAAACTATGATATTTATTTAACGAAATATCTTGACAGAACCCCCATAAGGTGTTAGAGTGTTGGCAAGTTCATTGCATTACAGGGAAGGAGGTCCCGATCCTATGCCGTTTGATACCACTCTCTGGCTTGTTGCCCTCATCGTGTTTGTGGGCATCGAAGCCGCCACCACCGCCCTTGTTTCCATCTGGTTCGCGGTGGGCGCACTGGCCGCCATGATCCTCAGCTTTTTTACCGAATCTGTCTCCTGGCAGATGGCGGTGTTCGCTGTGGTGTCGGGGGTCACGCTGGCCGTCATGCTGCCCACGCTGGCCAAACGCCGCAAACAGAACCGGCCCCCTGTGACCAACGGTTCCCCGCTGACCATCGGCAAGCAGGGCACTGTGCTGGTGCAGATCACTCCCGGCGACCTGGGCCGGGTACGGGTGGATGGTCTGGACTGGCAGGCCCGGGCCGAACAGCCCATGGCCAAAGGCGTCAAGTGCCGTGTCGATGATGTGGACGGCGCCGTACTCATCGTATCCCCGGTGACGGCTGATACCGCCGCCGTGTAATACCAAGGATTGCAAAAGAAAAAAGGAGGGTCCCTATGCCACTGATTTTTGCCGCTATCGTCTTGCTCGTCATCATCATCGTACTGGTGCGGTGCATCGTCATCGTGCCCCAGTCCAACGCCTACGTCACCGAATGGCTGGGCGTCTACAAAGGCACCTGGGGTGCCGGCCTGCACATCCGCACGCCCTTTGTGGAGCGTGTGGCCCGCAAAGTCTCCTTGAAAGAGGAAGCCGCCGACTTCCCGCCGCAGCCCGTTATCACCCGTGACAACGTAACCATGATGATCGACACCGTGGTGTTCTTCCAGGTGTTCGACGCCAAGCTGTATGCCTACGGTGTCAACCGTCCTATCCAGGCCATCGAGAACCTGTCTGCCACCACCCTGCGTGATATCATCGGTTCCATGACGCTGGACGAAACGCTGACCAGCCGCGATGCCATCAACACCCGCATCACCGCCAGCCTGGACGAATCCACAGACCGCTGGGGTATCAAGGTCAACCGGGTGGAGCTGAAAAACATCGAACCGCCGCTGGAAATCCGCCAAGCCATGGAAAAGCAGATGAAGGCTGACCGTGAGAAGCGCGCTTCCATCCTGCTGGCCGAAGGCGAAAAGCAGGCTGCCATTACCCGTGCCGAAGGTGAGAAGGAATCCGCTATCCTGCGGGCCGAGGCTGTCAAGCAGCAGCGCATCCGTGAGGCGGAAGGTGAAGCCCAGGCGCTGCTCACTGTGCAGAAAGCCCAGGCCGATGCCATCCGTCTTATCAACGAAGCCAACCCCAACCACAACTTCCTGGCCCTGCGCAGCATGGAAGCGATGGAGAAGGTGGCCGACGGCAAGGCAACCAAGCTGATCGTGCCCAGTGATATGCAGAACCTGGCCGCCACTGTGGCTGCCATCCAGGAAATCTCCGGTGGCGCCGCGGCCAAATAAGCGACGCTTACGTAAGCACTTATATAAGCAAAAGAGGGACGACGCAAGTCGTCCCTCTTTGAGACTGTCGAAAAAGTATAAAATCGTCTGCGTCGGCGGACATGCGCCGACCGGCGCAGACACCGCCAGGGAAATTTGACGGCAAATTGTGTGCGAAACGCAGGGCGTCGAGTGCGCGATTTGCCGCCAAATTTTGTCGAGGGGGTGTCCAAGAGGGGGAATAGGCCCGTCAGGCAATTGCCGTGCGGGGCTGTTCCCTCTTTTACTGTATGTCAGGGCCGCCAGGCGCGGGCCAGGGCAGCGGCTACGGCGGGAATGTCTTCCTCTTTCAGGGCCGAATACCCCGCCACTACTGTGTCGGGTCGGCACAACTCCGGCCGGGCCAGGTAGTATTCGCTCAGGCCCCGCAGCCGTACCCCTTCCCGGGCGGCGGCTTCCACCATGGCGGCTTCCCCTCCTGCGCCGGGCAGCGTCAGCAGAAAGTGCAGCCCGCTGTGCACGCTGCCCAGGATGACACCCGGCAAAGCGGCGCGCAGAGCCGCGGCAAAGGCTTCCATACGGCGTTTGTAGACCAGGCGCATGCGGGCCAGATGGCGGGTGAAATACCCGCCCGCCATAAACTCGCACAAAGTCTGTTGTTCAAAGCGGCTCACCGTGTTGGCATAGACGGCGAAATCCTGCCGGTAACGCGCCAGCAGGCCCTGGGGCAGCACCATGCAGGCAATGCGGATGCCCGGCGCCAGACTTTTGGAGAAGGTGGTCAGGTACACTACCGGCCCCTCGGGGCCTGCCATGCCCTGCAGGCTGGGCAGGGGACGGGTGTCGAAGCGGAACTCCGAGTCATAGTCGTCCTCCAGGATATAGCGCCCCGGGCGGGCGGCAGCCCAGGTCAGCAGTTGGGCCCGGCGGGGGGCGGGCATGGTCACGCCGGTGGGAAAGTGGTGGCTGGGAGTCAGATAGCACAGGTTGGCGCCGCTGGCCTCCAGTTCGTCGGCAGAAAGGCCGTCCCGGTCAATGTCCACCAGCGTACAGGGGATGCCGTTGTTCTGCAGCACCGCCCGGGTACGGGAGTAACCGGGGTTTTCCACCGCCGCGCAGCCGCCGGCAAACAGATGGGCCAGACAGCCCAGCAGGTATTCGATGCCTGCCCCCACTACGATCTGCTCCGGCGTACATACCACCCCCCGGTAGGCCGAAAGGTAGTGGGCGATCTGGGTCCGCAGCGGTGCATCGCCCTGCGTTTCGCCCCGCTGCAGCAGTTCGGGCCGTTGGTAGAGCAGTTCCTTCTGGATGCGCCCCCAGCTGCGGGCCGGAAACAGCGCCGTGTCCACGCTGCCGGTGGACAGATCGTACCGGGGGGCGGCTTCTCCGGGGAGGGGGCTGTCGGGCGGCGGGGCGGCAGGGGAGACCGGGCGGCTGTGCAGCATACCGTAGGTTTTTTGTACATAAAAGCCGCTGCGGGGGCGGGCTTCGGCCAGACCCTCGGCGGCCAGCATCTGGTAGGCGGCGTCCACTGTGTTTACACTCACCCCCTGCTGGGCGGCCATGGTGCGGCGCCCGGGCAGCGCGGTGCCGGGAGCCCGCAGGCCCTGCCGAATCTCGTCGGCCAGGGCCGCGTAGAGCTGCTCGTACAAGGGAGATTTGCTTTCCGGGTGCAGGTCTATCATGGCACGCTCCTTCACTGGCCCCATAAAAAAATCAAAAACTGGGCATTTATCTGGAGCCAGAAAACGATATAATAGGAGCATACCCTGCAGGGAAGGATTTGTCAACCGGATTTTCAGTCAAACCCGGAAATTCTGTATAGAGGAGTTACGGCTTTATGGAAACTTCTACCATGTGGCTGCTGCTGTTTGTGGCGGTAGCGGCGGCGCTGCTGGTGGCGGCGCTGACCAAAACAAAGTTTACAGTACAGAAAACCAGCATCGTCGGCGTGATGGCAGCGCTGAGCCTGGTGGCCTATGAGTTCTTCCGCATTCCCAACGTATTCGGCAGCGGGTCGTCCTTTCACCTGGGCAACACCTTTACGGCGCTGACCGCTATGCTGCTGGACGGTGTTTCGGGCGGTCTGGCAGGGGCCATCGGGCTGGCCCTGGCCGATATCATTGCCGGGGACCCGGGCTATGCCTTCACCACCTTTATCCTGAAATTCATCATCGGTCTGGTCTGCGGTGCCACGGCCCACAGGGTCTTTCATCTGCGCCGCCTTTCGCCCGGGCACAAAACGCGATATCTGCTGGCGGTCACGGCCAGCGCTTTCAGCGGGTTGCTGGTCAATGTCTTTAACGACCCGCTGCTGGGGTACTTCCGCAACCGGTACATCTTCGGTCAACCGGCTGAGATCGCGGCGGTATTCTCCAAGATCGCCAGCGGTGTCACGCTGGTGAACTCGCTGCTGTCCACGGTCTGCGCCGTGGCGCTGTATCTGGCCCTGCGCCCCGCGCTGGAAAAAGCCCGGCTGCTGCCCAAAGAATAATATTTTTCACCGGCTCCCGCTTCGGCGGGGGCCGGTTTTGCCGCGCAGAGACTAAAATATGTAAAAATTGAAAAAACACTGGCGTTTCCCGCCAAAATGGTGTAAAATAGCTAACGTATGTATAGAGATACCGGGAATTTGCGCGAAAGGAACCGCGATGGCAGGCAAGACGAAGAAAAAATCGGCCAAGCAGCCGCTGGATACACGCAGTAAAATGTACATTGTGCTGGGCATCTGCAGCCTGATGCTGCTGGTCACGGTGGCAATCTCTTTTGTGCTGGTGGGCGGGCTGGACCTGTTTGCCAGTGCTGAAGCGGAGAGCAACGCCGCCTCGGACAGCGAGTCCCTCGTTACCGAGAGCGGTTACGACAAAGATCAGAACATCATCGATAAAGATGCCTATTCTTCCACGATTCTGGAAAAAAGCGACGATGCCGGCCAGAGCTATGTGGACGAGACCCTTTTTTTGGGGGACAGCAACACCGCCCGCATGTACCGCATGTTTGACTACTGCAGTTATGACAATGCCATCGGCTCGGTAGGCATGAGCGCCCGCTCGCTGGAAAGTTTTGCCTGCGTGCAGCTCAAGGGATATTCCGGCTACAAGACCATGCCGGAGGCTGTGGCGCTGATGCAGCCCCGGCGGGTCATCCTGACCTTTGGCACCAACGACCTGAGCCCCACCAACACGGCGGACAATTTTATCGAAAGCTACCAGGCCGGGATCGAGGCCATCGCGGAGGCTTATCCCAGCGTGGACATCATCATCAACGCCATCCCGCCCCTGGGACAGGTGCACTCTAACCAGAACCTGACCCAGACCCAGGTGGATGAATACAACAAGGCACTGGTAGAGATGTGCCAGGAGAATGACTGGAAGTTCCTGAACAGCGCTGAGGTGCTGAAAGATTCTTCCACTGGCTATGCCAAGAGCAGCTATGTGGAGTCCAGCGATGGCATCCACCTGACCAAGGCGGCTATGGAAGAACTGTTTGAGTATGTGCGCACCCACAGTTATATCACCGAGGAGGACCGTCCCACGGTGAAGAATGTGGCCAAACATGTGGGGGACAAGGATGTTTCCACCTCTACGGCGTCCAACGTGACCAACACCAGCTCTTCCAGCGCAGTGTCTTCGGAATCCACTTCCCAGGTGGTGGAAACGCCGGTACCCACGGCAGCACCTACCCAGGCACCGACTCCGGTACCTACGCAGGCCCCGACCCCGGTGCCTACCCAGGTGCCCACGCAGCCGCCGGCTTCTTCTTCCCAGGAAAGCTCCTCTTCTTCGACAGAATCGTCCTCCTCTTCTGCCTCTGAGTCTTCTTCCAGTTCGGATTCCACTTCTTCTTCGTCGGAATCTACGTCTAGCAGTAGTTCCAGTACATCTACCGAGCCTCCCACGACAACAACGCAGCCGGATGCCGGAAACGGTCAGGCAAACGGGGATGGCACCGCTACATCCTGACACAGCTTTACATCATAACAAAAGACCCCCGCGCCCGGACTCTTTGCAGAGCCTGCAGGCGCGGGGGTTTTGTTTGAAAAATGCGAAAACGGGGAAAATCAGCCTTTGGCCGCGCCGTTCATGGTGCGCAGCCGTGCCAGAGAAACGCTGTCCACATATTCGTTGATCACATCGTTGAGCCCGGTCCAGAAATGCAGCGTCTGGCACTGCCCCCGGCGGGGACAGTCAATGTCGGACCCCAGGCAGGGGATCGCTGTCAGTTCCCCCTCCACCGCCCGCAGAATCTCACCGGCGGTGATCTCGGTGTCGGGGCGGGCCAGCCGGTAGCCGCCCTGGGCGCCGCGTACGCTGACCACCAGCCCGGCCTTGGTCAGGGGAGTGACGATCTGCTCCAGGTATTTCAGGCTGATATCCTGGGCGTCACTGATGTCTTTCAGCGGCACCAGGCTGTCGGGCCGGTTGGCCAGTTCCGACATCAGGCGCAGGGCATAGCGGTCACGGGTCGAAAATTTCATGGCGCATCCACCTTCCGGTTCGGGTATGATACTATTACCATACCATGTTTGTAGGAAATTGGCAAGCCCCTGGGCACATTTTGCCACGCTTTGGTAAAAATACCGAAAAATCCGGCATTTTTGCCCAAACCTGTTGACAGCCGCGCCCCGGGGGGCTATACTCTAACCAACAGAAGCCGCCAGGGCTTCCCAATTTTGCAGGAAAGGGGTATGGCTATGATCCGCAGCAGCCGTTTCGGCATGATGATGTGCATGTGCAGTTTGCTTCGGCAGCCTGTACCTGCTTTCCCATGCGCGGAATTGGGCGCATAAAGGCAGACACAGCGGGGCGCCGAAGCAATTTCGGCGCCCCGCTTTTGTTTTTGGCTTCCAACCGATGAGGAGGAATGTGTACATGGAACGTGGTCCCATCTACAAACAGCCCGGTGTGCGAATGTGACGTTGAGGGACGTACCGCACAAAACCAACCGGAACCTGTTAAACAATACACAAAGGAGAAAATCTCATGAAAAAACTGCTTTCTGCCCTTCTGGCCGGTGCGCTGGCCGTCAGCCTGGCCGCCTGCGGCGCTTCCGCCTCCGTATCCGAAAGTACTGCCCCCGCCGATTCCGGCGAGGCCGCGGCCTCTACCGCCGAGACCGGCAGTGACCTGTCCGGCACTACCATCAAGGTGGCCGCTTCCCCCACGCCTCACGCCGAGATTTTGAAAGTGGCCAAGGACATCCTGGCCGAACAGGGCATTACCCTGGAGATCATCGAATTCAGCGACTACGTGCAGCCCAATATGGTCACCGAGAGCGGCGAGGTGGACGCCAACTACTTCCAGCACCAGCCCTACCTGGACTCCTTCAATGAGGAGAACGGCACCCGCCTGGTCAGCGTGGGCGCCATCCACTACGAACCCCTGGGCATCTACCCCGGCAAGAGCCAGGACCTGGAGGAAATCACCGACGGCGCGGTCATCGCGGTGCCCAACGACACCACCAACGAGGCCCGGGCCCTGCAGCTGCTGGCTGCCGAGGGAATCATCACCATCCGGGAGGATGCCGGCCTGACCGCCACCATCAATGACATTGTGGAGAACCCCCACAATGTCCAGGTAGAGGAACTGGAAGCTGCCCAGCTGCCCCGTACCCTGGCTGATGTGGACTACGCGGTCATGAACGGCAACTACGCCCTGGAGGCCGGTTTCTCGGTAAAGGATGACGCCCTGGCCACCGAGGATGCCGCCTCCGAAGCCGCCCAGACCTACGGCAACGTTCTGGTAGTCGCGGAAGGCAACGAGGACAGCGCTGCTATGCAGGCCCTGCTCGCCGCGCTGAAGAGCGACGAGGTCAAGAGCTTCATCGAGACCACCTACAACGGTGCCGTGCTGCCCCTGTTCTGAGAAAAACGTCATAACACCTTGCAAGGGCGCGCTTTGTAGGGTACAATCAATAGGGAACGGGCAAGCCCGTTCCCTATTACAATGAGGGGGAACACCCATGATCGAACTGCAACATCTGACCAAGCGCTTCGCCACCCAGGGCGGCACAGTGGTGGCGCTGAACGATATCAGCCTGACCATCCGGGACGGGGATATCTACGGCATCATCGGCATGTCCGGCGCAGGCAAATCCACGCTGGTGCGCTGTATCAATATGCTGGAACGCCCCGACGAGGGCTCGGTCCTGGTCAATGGCCGCGCTATGGAACAGCTGGGCGCCGCCGACCTGCGGGCTGCCCGGCGGGAGATCACCATGATTTTCCAGCAATTTAACCTGCTGATGCAGCGCACTTGCCTGCGCAACATCATGTTCCCGATGGAACTGGCCAAAGTCCCTAAAGAAAAGGCCGAAGCCCGGGCCCGGGAACTGTTGGAACTGGTGGGGCTGCCCGACAAGGCCGACGCCTACCCGGCCCAGCTTTCCGGCGGGCAGAAACAGCGCATTGCCATCGCCCGCGCCCTGGCTACCGACCCCAAGGTCCTGCTGTGTGACGAAGCCACCAGTGCCCTGGACCCCAATACCACCCATGCCATCCTGCAGCTGATCCAGAAGATCAACCGGGAACTGGGCATCACGGTGGTGGTCATTACCCACCAGATGAGCGTGGTGGAGGAAATCTGCAACCGGGTGGCCATTCTGGACGAGGGCACCGTGGTGGAGGAAGGGGAGGTCCAGGCTATTTTCAGCCATCCCACCTCGGCGGCGGCCCGGCGTCTGGTCTACCCGGCAGGGGCCCCCAAAGCCGAAGCCATGCCCGGCCACAAACTGGTGCGGGTGGCCTTCAACGGTACCCAGACCACCGACAAACCCCTGGTGGCCAGTCTGGCCATTCAGTGCGGGGCGCTGGTGTCCATCCTGGCGGCGGATACCCGTATCGTCAACGGCCAGACCCTGGGCAGTATGCTGCTGGCTCTGCCTGAGGATGAGAACGCGGCCAAGGCTATCGACTATATCAAGAATTATCCCGGCATTACCTATGAGGAGGTGAACGGCTGATGGCGGAATTTCTGGCAAGCAAGGAGTGGCAGACCTTTTTGCAGGTGCTGCCCACCATCCCCTTTGAAACCTGGGAGACGATCTGGTCCACGGTAGTAGCCACGCTGTTGGCCCTGGTGCTGGGTCTGCCGTTGGGCGTCTGCCTGGTCACCGGTGAGCCGGGCGGGGTCCGCCCGCTGCCCCGCTGGGTCATGCGGCTGCTCAACGCCCTCATCAACCTGCTGCGCAGCGTGCCCTTCCTGATCCTTATGATTATCGTCATTCCGCTGTCCCGGCTCATTGTGGGCACCTCCATCGGCACCCCGGCGTCCATCGTGCCGTTGGTCATTGCCTCTTTCCCCTTTGTCTCCCGCCTGGTGGAGACCAGCATCCGGGAAGTGGATGCCGGTGTGATCGAAGCTGCCCAAAGCATGGGCGCCACCCCGCTGCAGATTATCACCAAAGTCATGATCCCCGAAAGCCTGCCCGGCCTGATTTCCAACGTGACCATCGCGGCTACCACCATCATGGGCTACGGCGCCATGGCGGGTATCATCGGCGGCGGCGGCCTGGGCAAGATCGCCATCAACTACGGCTACTACCGCTTCAACGTGGTGTTGGAAATTTTCGCCACGGCCTTGCTGGTGGTGCTGGTGCAGATTCTGCAGACCTTCGGCACCCGGCTGGCGGTGGGCTGCGACAAGCGCGTCCAGAAGTGACGGCGCCCCGCGTTCACAAAAGATTCAAAATGGTGTGATGTTCCGTACACAAAGGGGTCGTATACTGGAGACACAGTCAAGGTAACCAATCCCAAGACCCAAAACTACTGCTGTCGGGCCATGCGAGGAAGCAGCCGTTTCCGGTCCGGCGCAGACAACCCATAAGGCCCCGCGCCATTTGAATAGATGCAAAACACCCCCGGCAGGTATCCTGCCGGGGGTATTGCTATGGAAACGGCTGTTACAGGTTTTGCACGTCGGCAATCAGCCGGGCCACGGCTTCGGGGCGGGTGGCCCAGCTGGTGCAGATGCGCACAGCGGTGTGGTCCGCATCGGGCTTGCCCATGCCGCTCATGGCATAGTTTTCAGCCAGGGCGCTGTGCCAGGCATCGGGCAGCACAAAGAACTGCTGGTTGGTGGGGGAGTCGTGCAGCAGCGCCGCGCCCTTTGCCTCAAAAGCGGCGCGGATGTCCAGCGCCTGGCGGTTGGCCCGGGCAGCCATCGTGAAGTACGGGCTGCAGCCGGTGCCGTCCTCGCCGTCCAGCAGGGCCAGGAACTGCAGCCCCAACAGGCGGCCTTTGGCCAGCATGCCGCCGTGCTGCTTGATGGCATAACGGAAATCGGTTTTCAGTTCATCATTGGTGATGACCACCGCCTCGCCGAACAGGGCCCCGCACTTGGTGCCGCCCAGATAAAACACGTCGCACAGGGCGGCGTAGTCCTGCAGGTTCAGGTCGTTGGCAGGGCTGGTCAGGCCGTAGGCCATGCGGGCGCCGTCCACAAACAGGTACAGCCCCAGCTCATAGCAGACAGCCGAGATATCGGTCAGTTCCTCTTTGCTGTACAGGGTGCCTACCTCGGTGGGGTTGGACAGGTAGACCATGCCTGGCTGGACCTCGTGTTCGTGGCTGGGGTTGGCCCGGTGGTCCTCCACGGCGGCGCGAATTTGCCCGGCGGTGATCTTGCCGGCGGTGGCGGGCAGAGCCAGGCACTTATGGCCGGTGGCTTCCACGGAGCCTGTTTCGTGGACGTGAATGTGCCCGGTCTCGGCGCACAGCACGCCCTGCCAGGGCTTCAGCGCCGCATCAATGATGGTCAGGTTGGCCTGGGTGG
Source organism: Candidatus Gemmiger excrementavium (assembly GCA_019116485.1). GTDB lineage: Bacteria > Bacillota > Clostridia > Oscillospirales > Ruminococcaceae > Gemmiger > Gemmiger excrementavium. Next base: position 23,630 of record DXBO01000141.1, on the reverse strand, counting down.
CGCCTACCATAAAATGTACGGCGGCATCGGGGGCGTCACACAGGGTACGGATCTTGTCCGCCGCAGCGGCACAGTAGCCGTCCTCGCCATAGCCGGGGGTCTGCTCCAGGTTGGTCTTGGCCAGCAGGTCCAGCACGGGCTGGGCCGCGCCTTCCCCGTAATCACATTCAAAACGAAGCATGGAATGCATCTCCTTTTTTCTTGCATGCCTTTTATTATAGCACGGGCCTGCGGCGCTTGCAATGGCAGTCAAAATGCGCTATAATGTTTCGTACTTGTGTGAGAAAGGAAGGAAGTATATGGATTCCCAAAAACAGCGGGAGCGTTTTGCCTCCCGCCTCGGATTTATTCTGGTCAGCGCCGGCTGTGCCATCGGCATCGGCAATGTCTGGAAATTCCCCTGGATGGCTGGTGCCAACGGCGGCGGCATCTTTGTGTTGTTCTATCTGTTGTTCCTGGTCATCATGGGGGTGCCTGTGCTGACGATGGAACTGGCGGTGGGCCGCGCCAGCCGCCAGAGCGCCGTGAAGGCCTATGAGGCCCTGGAACCCAAGGGCAGCAAATGGCATATCCACGGCTGGTTCTGTATCATCGGCTGCTGCCTGCTGATGATGTACTACACCACGGTGGCCGGCTGGATGCTGGATTACTTCTACAAGTTTGCCACCGGTGCCTTTGACGGCATGGAAAACAGCGCCGTGGACGGGGTGTTCAGTGCCATGCTGGCCAACCCGGTGGAGCTGACCACCTTCATGGCCATCATCACGGTGGGCGGTTTCCTGGTCTGCTCTTTCGGGCTGCAGAAAGGCCTGGAGCGCGTCTCCAAATGGATGATGCTGGCCCTGCTGGTACTGATCGTGGTGCTGGCCGTCAACAGCGTTATGCTGGAGGGCGGTAAAGAGGGCCTGGCTTTCTATCTGCTGCCCGACATTCAGCGGGCGTCCGCAGTGGGCCTGGGCAACGTGATCACAGCGGCCATGAACCAGGCGTTCTTCACGCTGAGTCTCGGTATTGCGGCCATGGAGATTTTCGGCAGTTACATGACCAAGGACCACACCCTGCCCGGCGAGGCGGTCCGTATCTGCGCGCTGGATACCTTTGTGGCGCTGATGGCGGGCCTCATCATCTTCCCGGCCTGTTTCGCTTTCGGCGTGCAGCCCGACGCCGGCCCCTCGCTGATCTTTGTGACGCTGCCCCGCGTCTTTGTGAACATGGTAGGCGGCCGGGTCTGGGGCGCACTGTTCTTCCTGTTCATGACCTTTGCCAGCTTCACCACTGTGCTGGCCGTTTTTGAAAACATTATGGCCAGCTGCATCGACTGCTTCGGTTGGACCCGCAAAAAGGCTACCCTGGTCTGCGGCCTGTTCATTCTGGTGGCCAGCATCCCCTGTGTGCTGGGCTACAACCTGTGGTACTTCTCGGTGCCGCTGCCCAACGCGCCCGCCGGCGGCCAGATTCTGGACATCGAGGACTTCCTCGTCTCCAACCTGCTGCTGCCTATTGGCAGCCTGATCTACCTGCTGTTCTGCGTCAGCCGCTGGGGCTGGGGGTACGACAAATATATGGAAGAGTGCAACACCGGCTCCGGCCTGAAGATGCCCCGGGTGTTCAAGCCTTACTTCCAGTTTGTGCTGCCCATCCTCATTGCAGTGATTCTGGTCCAGGGTCTTCTGTGATCGGGATGGTGCGCGGCACAACCGAATGAATAGCGCCGCGCCCGCCGCGTGAAAAACATGATAGGAATTACACAGCCGTTTGCCGGAAATGTTCCGGTAGGCGGCTGTGTTTTTTGCGTCCCGCAGCAGACTGCGCACAGTATAAAATCCAGGACCACCCTTGACGAAGGGGAGAGGATGATTATAATGAACGATGTTCATATTGGCGTGAAAAAGTCCGCATAACCGGAGCAACAGGGAACGTCCGCCAAGCCCTGCACCAGGATTGGTACAGGGAAGCGGAACTTTTTTGCAGATAAAATAAACAGTGTTCACCAAAAGGAGAACGTGTATGAAAGTAAAACGCAAGACTTTGCTGCTGCTGGCATGCCTGGTATGGGGCGCGGCAGGATTCAATGTACTGCGTATCGGTCTGGTGGCTTATGGCCCTTATGTTACGGTGTTGAACCTGGTATTGTCCGCAGTGGTTTTTGTGCTGTTTCAGCAATTCGTTTTCGGTAAGCTGGTAAAAAAGCACACGGCCAGAATCAATGGTTATCAGGAAGAACGGCATTTCTTCCTCAAATTCTTTGACAAAAAGGCCTTTATGATCATGGCGGTGATGATGACCGGTGGTATCGGTTTGCGGATAAGCGGCCTGGCTCCGGAACGGTTTATCGCGGTGTTCTATACCGGGCTGGGGGCTTCGCTTCTGTTGGCCGGGCTGTTGTTTGGCTGCAACTACGGCAAAGCGCTACTGGCCGCGGATACAGAGAATCGGGAAGCATAACGCGGTACACCCGCAAAAAAGGAGGATACATAATGAAACGTTATATAAACCTGTCTTTGTTGTATGCCGTTCTGGCCATGGTCGGCGGTGTGTTTTACCGGGAGTTTACCAAATTCAATGGGTTTACCGGCAAAACGTCCTTGGGAGTGGTACATACCCATTACTTCCTGCTGGGTATGGTGTTTTTTCTGCTTTTGCTCCTGCTGGAAAAGAACTTTGCCTTTACCGGCGCCAAAACGGGCCGGGTGCTGGTGGTGTATCAGGTGGGGCTGAACCTGACTGCCGTGATGCTTGCGGTGCGTGGCGTTGCCCAGGTGCTGGGGCTGCCGCTTACCTCCGGGATGAGTGCGGCGCTGTCCGGCGTGGCCGGCATCGGGCACATTCTGCTGGGAATCAGCCTGGTACTTGTGTTGTTGCAGGTACGGCGCAGTGTGAGCACGGCCCGGGACTAAGGAACTGTTAGCCTGGTAAAATTAAGCCGGTGTGATACACCAAAAACCGGTAAGCAAAAAAACACAACAGGGGGACGGCATATGCCGTCCCCCTGCTGTGTTTTGGGATGTGCCGGATCATTCCGGGATGCGTCTGATCTGGAAAAATCAGCCCATCTGCTGGTCCAGCCAGCGGTGCATTTCGGCGCGGATGTCCGCGAAAGCGGCGGCGGTGTCCGGGTTGTCTGTGGCAAAATCCAGCAGTTTCCACAGCCAGCCCTGCTCGGCCACGGCCCGCAGGCTTTCGGGGTAACACAGTTCAAACACCAGCGAGGCGTGCCCCACGGCATTGTCCGCCGGGTAACACTTCAGGTCCCGCAGTACACAGTGGTGCTCATAAAAAGCCTGCAGCACCGCCGGGCTCACCGGGCTTTGCCGCAGTTCCCGGGTACTCACATTGTAAATCTGCTCCATGGGGGTCTCCACGTTCACCCGCAGGATATCTATCTTGTCGGCGTCCCGCAGAATGTTGCAGAAGGTCAGCGTCCGGGCATCCAGGTCCGTGGGCAAACGGTAGGCGCTGTGGTACAACACTGCGGTGCGCAGCAGGGGATCGGCACTGTCGTCGTCCAGGTAGTCCCGGATGCGCCCCTCTTCAAACAGTACCCGGGCGCTCATGGCTGCGTGGTCGATGGAGCGGGCGTCGTTGAAGGTGCCGTACTGCCGCAGCTGTTCAAAGCGCCCTACGTCATGGAGCAGCCCGCACAACCAGGCCAGGTCCACATCGTCACCCGGCAGGGCCAGGCTTTGGGCGATACGGGCGCACAGCGCCGCCACCCGGTAGGTGTGGTCGATTTTAAGTTTTACCTTGGGGTCGTCGGCGTTGTAATGGGCGGCGTAGCCCGCAAACGCCTGCAGCGCCCGGCGGCGGGGAATGGTCATGGCAAAGCCCTCCTTTTGTATGCATTGTAACACATTTCCATGCAAAGGGGATAGGGCAAAAAGTACAATAAAATATTAACAAAACTCCTACATTTCGCGCAACAGCTTGAAAAAACTTGACATTTACAGCCAAACCCGCTATGCTTTATGTATAAACATCCTGCCCGGAAGTTTGCTTGAAAGGTGGTGCATGCGATGAACGCCAAAGGCGATGCCAATCGCAGTGTGCGCATGACCAAGCAGCGGCTGTATCAGGCGTTGATCACGTTGCTGCAGCAAAAGGACCTGCGGGAGATTACCGTCCGCGAGTTGACTGAACTGGCGGGGATCAGCCGCGGCACTTTCTACTTCCACTATGCGGACATCTATGCCCTGATGGAGCAGATGGAGGCTGCCCAGCTGGACCATCTGTGCGAGTTGATGGATGCCCTGGTGCCCAGCATCTCCCAGAGCGATGTGCCCCCGGCCCTGGTAGCCCTGTTTACCTATCTGAACGAAAACCCGGATGTCTGCCGTGCCCTGTACGGAAAAAGCTGGGAGTCGGAGTTTACCCGCAGCGCCAAGGAAATGATCGCCCGGCGCTGCATGGGCCAGCTTGCGCCGGAAGGGGGGACCCTGCGGCAGCAGTACCTGTTGGCTTTTGCGGTGGATGGGTGTTTCGGCAGCGTGGCCGCCTGGCAGATGCAGGGATATGACCCCCCGCCTGCCGAGATGGCCGAGATCACCTGGCAGGCGATCCGCGCGGTCAAAGAACTTCTGTAACGGCGGCAAATTTTCCGTTGCTTTCTCAGTTTGGCCGCTGTATAATGGTATCATAGCTAGCGCCCGGGAACCGGGCCAGAAAAGGAGAGTTGTACATCATGGGATTTTTTGATTTTCTGAAAAAGGCGCCCGAAGCGGCTCCTGCGTTTCCGATGATGGTGGCGGCTGACGCCAAGGGAACGGTTGTACCGATGGAGCAGATTCCCGACGAAGTGTTTGCGCAGGGCATCCTGGGCAAGTGCTGCGGCATTGATCCCAGTGAGGGCAAGGTCTATTCCCCCGTGGACGGCACCATCACCCAGGCGCCGGACAGCGGCCATGCGCTGGGCATTCAGGGCACCGGCAATGTGGAAGTGCTGATCCATGTTGGCGTTGATACGGTAGAGATGAAGGGCGACGGCTTCAGCCCCAAAGTCAAGGAGGGCGACAAGGTCAAGAAAGGCCAGCTGCTGCTGGAGATGGACCTGGCCAAGATCGCCGCGGCCAACCACCCCGCTGTGGTCATCACGGTGGTGACCAACACCGACGACTTCAAGGATGTGGAGCTGGTGGCTTCCGGCACAGTGGAACCGGGTGCCGACCTGCTCAAAGTCAGCAAATAAAGGTAACGCACGAAGGGGCGCGCCTTTGGGGCGCGCCCCGTTTTTGTGCCTCTGAAAAGAAAGGAACGTGATGCAATGAGCGCGATTTTAGCAGTCTGCGGCGAGAGTTTCTGCGCCATGGTCAGCGACGGCCGTCTGGTGGAGGAGCCCATCACCGGTGACAGCCCCAAAGTCATCAGCGAGGAACTGCCCAAAGTCCGCAAGATCAACCGCAACGTGGTGGTGGGCTTTGCAGGGGACGCCCTGGCCGCCGTGCAGATCATCAACGCGGTGGACGAATACGATACCCAGTATCTGACCCTGGAGAAAGTGGTCAAGATTCTGTGCGAAAAGGCACCCCAGGTGGCGGTACAGCCTGTGGGGGTGCGGCTGCTGGTGGGCGGGCGCAACCGTAAGGGCGCTTTTGTGCTGACCACTCTGGGCAGCGCCGAAGACTACCAGCCCCAGACCCAGCCGGCCCGCCCGGGTGCCTATCTGATCGAAGGCGCCTGCTCCCATACAGAGATCGCCCCCTGGTTGGAGCGGGAGGTCAAACCCCAGGCCGCGGCCTGGCGCAGCCTGGATGATATCGCCCGTACACTGGACGGCTGCATTGCCAAACTGGCCGAAAGTGACCACAGCGTCAATACGCAGTATTTCCGCCAGCTGGTCATGTAAAAGAGCCGTTTGTAAAATCTTTTCGGCAAGGGTTGACGAACCTTGCCGTGAATGGTAAAGTGTTGTTGGGTAGGGGTGTGCCCTGCCCAATTCTGAGAAAAGCGAGGTGGTTGTCGTGGATGCTTCCAGTAGTCCCAGTCCTGTGAACCGATGTATTCCCCATACGGCAGCCATCTTGTTCTGTTTGGGTCAGCCTTGCTGTGCGTGAAAAATCGCGCACGGCCGGGCGTGCTTTGCTTTGCCCAAATCCATACATGATGTGCTGCCGCCGAAAGGAGGCAGCTTTTTTATGTCTGATACCGCGATCCTCACCCTCAAGACCATGCTGGCCCACCTGGATGACGCCAAGAAATACCAGAGCCTGCGGGACGTGATGGAAACCCTGCCCGCCCCTGATCTGGCCGCTGTGTTTGAGGACCTGCCGCCGGAGAAACTGCCGGTGCTGTTCCGCCTGTGCCCCAAGGACCTGGCGGCGGAAATTTTTGCCGAACTGACCCCCGAGACCCAGCAGAATCTCATCGACGGTCTGACCGACAAGGAACTGAAGGCTGTGGTGGACGAACTGTTCGTCGATGATGCGACGGATCTGGTGGAAGAAATGCCGGCCAGTGTGGTCAAGCGCATTCTGGCCCAGGCCGACCCCGCGACCCGCCGCATGATCAACGAACTGCTCCAGTACCCAGAGGACTCTGCTGGCGGCGTGATGACCACCGAGCTGATGGAACTGCGCCCCGATATGACGGTGAGCAAGGCTATGGATACCATCCGTCAGAACGGTTTCGACAAGGAAACCATCAACAACTGTTATGTCACAGACCGGGACCGTACCCTCATCGGTGTGGTTTCGCTGCGGGCGCTGGTGCTGGAAAAGGACGCAGGCCGTCTGATCCGCGACCTGATGGACAGCAACGTGGTCAGCGTGACCACCACCACCGACCAGGAAGATGTCTCCCACCTGTTTGAAAAGTACGGGTTTCTGGCCATCCCTGTGGTGGATGCCGAGAAGCGCCTGGTGGGCATTGTCACCATCGACGATGCGATCTCCATCCTGCAGGAAGAAGCCAGCGAAGACTTTGCCAAGATGAACGCCATCGGCCCCAGTGACAAGCCCTACTTCAAGCAGTCCATGTGGGACTTGTACAAGAGCCGGGCTCCCTGGCTGATTTTCCTGATGATCAGCGCCACCTTCTCCAGCATGGTCATCCGCGGATACGAGAGCGCCCTGGCCGCCGTTACGGTGCTTACCGCCTACATCCCCATGCTCACCGACACAGGCGGCAACGCCGGCAGTCAGAGTACTTCCACCATCATCCGCGGTATGGCGGTGGGGGATATCGCCCCCCGGGACCTGCCCCGCATCCTGTGGCGGGAATGCCGGGTGGCGCTGTTGTGCGGTCTGACGCTGGCGGTGTGCAATTTTGGCAAGATGCTGCTTTTTGACCGCATCGCCCCGCCGGTGGCGTTGGTGGTCTGCCTGACGCTGACCTGCACAGTGCTGATTTCCCAGCTTATCGGTGGCCTGCTGCCCGTCCTGGCCGAGAAGATCAAGATCGACCCGGCGGTTATGGCCTCGCCCCTCATCACCACCATCGTGGATACCACCACGCTGCTGGTCTATTTCAATATCGCAAAGACGATACTCAAAATCTGAGACCGCTGCAAAAAAGCCAGCCCGCCGGGAATTACCCGGCGGGCTGGTGGATTGTATGGGGGCAAACCGGTCATTCCGGCGCGATGTCAAAGCGATAAATGGTAGTGGAACTGTAGGGCGTCTTGGGCAGCACCGTGGTATCGGGAAAATCAGGATGGTTGGGAGCGTCGGGGAATTCTTCGGTTTCCAGGCAGACCGCATCTCTGGGGTGATACTGGGCGCCGTCTTTGCCGGGGGTCTCGGGGTCCAGGTAGTTGGCGGAATACAGATGCATGCCGGGCAGGGTGGTCAGCACTTCCATGCGGATGCCGGTCTGGGGGCCGGTCACCCAGGCGGCGTGGCGCAGGCCGCTGTCCCGGATAATGTAGCACTGGTCGTACCCCTTGGCCTGCTTCAAGGCGGGGTAGTCTGCCTCAATGTCAAGCCCCAGGGTCTTTTCCTCGGTGAAATCCATGGGGGTGTTGGCCACGGGCAGTTTGCGGCCGGTGGGCACACTGGTGCTGTCGGCCTCCAGGTAAGCATCGGCATCCACGCAGACCCGGTGGCCCAGAGCGGTGCCGCTGTTGTGGCCGTTGAGGTTGAAGTAGCTGTGGTTGGTCATGTTGCAGACGGTGGGGGCGTCGGTGGTGGCGGTATACTGGATCATCAGCCCGCTCTTGACCAGTTTGTACTGAATCTCCAGGTCCAGGTTGCCGGGGAAACCGTCGGTGCCGTCGGGGCTGTGGGCGGTCATGGTCACGCTGTCTGTCTCGCCGGGGGTGGGCTCCACGTCAAACACGGTGCGGTTAAAGCCGTGCAGGCCGCTGTGCAAACAGTTGCCCTGCTGGTTGACCGTTACATGGATGATCTCTTCATACAGGGGAAACTGGGCCCCGCCGATGCGGTTGGCGAACCGGCCCACGGCGGCGCCCATACTGTCGGTGTTGATCTCGTAATCGGCCACGGTCTGGTAACCCAGCGCCACGTCCACCGGGTGCCCTTTGCGGTCCGGCACCAGGATTTTGTGGATCACCGCCGCATAAGTCAGCAGCTGGACCTCCAGTTTTTCATTTTTCAGCACGACCTGCTGTACGGGAATCCCGTCGGTGGTCTTGCCGAAAGGGGTAATGGAAACGGACATGGCAGCTCCTCCTTATTCGTTGTCTTGGTTCAGGTGTTCCAGGTCGTACCGGACGCTGGCAGCCACGCTGCCGGTGCCGTAGTTGAGCATGCGGTTGACACGGCTGACCGTGGCGCTGGACGCTCCGGTCTGGCGCCTTATCTCGCTGTACACCTTGCCTTGCAGCAGACAGCCGGCTACGGCATAGCGCTGCTCCATGGTACGCAGTTCAGTTACGGCACACAGGTCGTCAAAAAAGCGGATGCATTCCTTCAGGTCGTTGAGCCGCAGGATCGCCTCATACAGGGCGGTGTCCCGCTCTTTAGGTTGCGGGTTTTCAGGGCGCATAGGCGCCTCCTTTTGATTTTGTTGAAAGTGTTTTTAAGTCGGGGTCATTCATAAAACTATTCTAGCAAATGTGCCCAATTTAGTCAATACTTTAAACCGGGAAAGCAAGGCCGCCCGCAATTTGCCGGCAGGCACTTGCACGTTTGGCCAAAGCAGGGTATTATAATATTATATAAGTAGAGAGGCCGCGCGCCCTGCTTGCCAGGCGCCGGGAAAGGGAAGTTATGCCGATTGGACTTTTGATTTTTTACCGTCTGTTGGGCACGGCGCTGCTGGTGCTGGCTGCTGCCACCCTGTGGGAAAAATACCGCACGGTGCGTGGGGCGCAGCTGTTGCCGGGGCGGATTCTGCAGTGCCGCAAAGCCGGCAGTACCAGCCCCCGGAACGGGGCGGGCGGATACCGCTACCTGGTGGAACTGTATGCGGACGGCGAGCGCCTGGAGCGGGAGACCAACGATTCTTTCTGGTTTGACCGCTCGGACCGCACCGGTAAAAGCGTGCTGGTGTGGTACAACCCGGCGCGTCCTCTTGTAGAGCGCAAAAGCCCCGGCACCGAGGTGCTGGCCGCCAGCATGGCTCTGGTAGGGGTGGCACTGCTGCTCCTGCACTGAACAAGGCCAACTTTAGACAACTGTACTTGGTATCGGCTGCCTGATGTGCTATACTGGCACCAGGCAGGCAGAAGGATTTTTTATGAACTGGATCTATTATGTCTTGCTGGCGCTGGCCCTGCTAGGGGATGTGCTGCTGGTGGTGCTGCTGGTGCGCACCCGGCAAAGCGCCCGGCGTACCGACACCGCCGAGGATTTTGTGCGCGCCATGACCCCGGTGCTGCAGGAGGAAACCGACCTGCTGGCGGAACAGCTGCGGGCCATGCAGGGGGAAACCACCCGCACTACTTCGGCCAGTCTGCGGGATTTCTCTGCCCTGCTGGGGGAAAACCAGCGCCAGAGCGCGGCGGCGTCCACCGCCCGGCTGGAGGCCATTGACCGGGCGGGGGCTGCCCGGCAGAAAGCTGCCAACGATGCCCTGCTGGCCCAGCTGACCATGCTGGAAAACCGCCTGAAAAACCTGGAGGACTCCAACGCCGTGCGCCTGGACGGGGTGCGGGGAGCCCTGGTCCAGGGACTCAATGTGATCCGGGCCGACAACAACAAAAAACTGGATGAGATACGCGGCACGGTAGAGGAAAAATTGCAGGATACCCTGCAAAAGCGCATCCACGATTCCTTCCGCACGGTAAGCGCCCAGCTGGAACAGGTCTACAAGGGCCTGGGCGAGATGCAGAACCTGGCCGCCGACGTGGGCAGCCTCAAACAGGTGCTGTCCGGCGTCAAGACCCGGGGCATTCTGGGCGAGGTTCAGTTAGGGGCCATTCTGGAACAGATTCTGGCGCCCGGCCAGTATGAGCGCAACGTGGTCACGGTGCCCGGCAGCAACAACCGGGTGGAGTTTGCCGTCAGGCTGCCGGGGCAATCCGGCACCGTGTGGCTGCCTATTGATGCCAAATTCCCCGGCGATACCTATGCCCACCTGCAGGCCGCTCAGGAACGAGGGGACGCGGCGGCCACCGCCGCCATGCGCAAGGCCCTGTACAGTGTGCTGCGGCAGGAGGCCAAGGATATCCGCGACAAATACATCGAGGTGCCCTATACCACCGGCTTCGGCATCCTGTTCCTGCCCTTTGAAGGGCTGTATGCCGAGGTGGTATCCAGCGGCATCACCGAGACACTGCAGCGGGACTACCAGATCACGGTGGCGGGCCCCTCCACCATGGCGGCGCTGCTCAACGCGCTGCAGATGGGCTTCCGCACACTGGCCATCCAGAAACGCTCCGGCGAGGTGTGGAATATTCTGGGGGCCGTCAAGACTGAGTTCGAAAAGTTCGGCGCCGGGCTGCAGCAGATGCAGCGCCACCTGAACCAGACCGGCTCTGACCTGGAGGAACTCATCGGCCCGCGCAGCCGGGCCATCACCCGCAAACTGGAATCCGTACAGCAGCTCGACCCCGAATCGGCGGCGGGGCTGCTGGGACTTGAACAGGAAAAGACCGTATAGCGGCGTTTTACCGCTTCCACCCAACAACATGCAAAGGAAAGGGAAGTACCATGATCCGCATCATCACCGATTCCGCAGCCGACCTGACCGCCCGGGAACTGGAACAGCCCGGTGTGGTCGTTGTGCCTATGGCTATCACCTTTGAGGACGGCACCTCCCAGGAGGATGACGGCTCCATGACCAAGGACGAATTCTTCGTCCGCCTGGCCAGCGACAGCAAGCTGCCCCGCACCAGCCAGCCCAGCCCCGCCGCCTTTATCGAGGCATTTACCGATGCTGCCGACGCCGGGGACGAGATGATCGTCATCACGGTGGCCCAGAAGCTGTCCGGTACCTACCAGTGTGCCACCATGGCCGCCGGGGATGTGGATGTCCCCGTCCATATCATTGACTCCGAGACTGCCACCCAGGGCGAGGCCGTCATTGTGCGGGAGGCACTGCGCCTGCGGGACCAGGGGTTCACCGCGGCAGAGATCGTGGACGCACTGGAATCGCTGAAAAAGCGGGTGCGCATTGTGGCCGTGGTGGACAGCCTCAAACATCTGCAGAAAGGCGGGCGTGTTTCTGCCGCCGTAGCACTGGTGGGCGGTGCCCTGGGCATCAAGCCGGTGATCTCCCTCTATGACGGCGCGGTCAAGCTGGCCGGTAAGGGGCGGGGCCGCCCCGGTGCCCTGGTGGCCATGTTCAAGCAGATCGACGAGATGGGCGGTGTGGATGCCGACTATGGCTGCACCGTGCTGTACAGCGACGACAAGGGCATGGCAGGCCCGGTCAACCACTACCTGCACCAGAACCTGAAGCTGAACGATGTGCATGTAAGCCAGATCGGCGCCACCATCGGCACCCATGTGGGTCCCCGTGCGGTGGGTGTGGTGTTTGTTTCGCAGAATGCAGAATAAGACGAAAAAAGGATAAAAGCGCCGCCCCGGCCGGGGCGGCGCTTTTGTGCTGTGATGGAATACGGCGGCTTACCGGGCACCAGCGGTAAACTTGTGCAGCAGGTAGACCACCAGGATGATGAGCCCGATGACGAGAAAGATGCCCAGCATGCCCGCCAGCAGTATGGGCAGTGTCGTGGCCAGAGATGTAACGTTCATGGTGTGTACCTCCTCACAGATTCATCAGGGTCAGGATCAGGCCGCCGGCAATGACCGAGGCGATCTGGCCCGAAACGTTGACGCTGATGGAGTACATCAGCAGGAAATTCTGGTTGTCCTCTGCCAGGCCCATCTGGTTGACCACGCGGCCGCTCATGGGGAAGGCGGAAATGCCCGCCGCGCCGATCATGGGATTGATTTTTTTGTCCGCAGGCAGGAAGACGTTCAGCAGCTTGGCGAACAGAACACCGCCCGCGGTATCAAAGATAAACGCCACCAGGCCCAGAGCCAGGATCAGCAGGGTATCGGGCTTGACGAATTTATCGGCGGTCATCTGCCCGGCCACCGTCAGGCCCAGCACCAGGGTGATCAGGTTGGCCAGCACGTTCTGTGCGGTCTCGGACAGAGAGTTGAGGACCCCGCATTCCCGGATCAGGTTGCCGAACATCAAAAAGCCGACCAGCGCCACGCTGGCGGGGGCCACCAGCCCGGCCACGATGGTCACCACAATGGGGAACAGAATCTTGGTGGTTTTGCTGACGCTGCCTTTCTGGTACGGCATGCGGATCAGGCGTTCCTTTTTGGTGGTGCACAGCCGTATCACCGGCGGCTGCACAATGGGCACCAGGGCCATATAGCTGTAGGCTGCCACCATGATCGCGCCCAGGTATTTGCTGCCCAGGGTGTTGGCCACAAAGATGGCCGTGGGACCGTCCGCTGCGCCGATCACCGCGATGGAAGCCGCATCAGGCAGGTCAAAGAACAACCCGGCCACCACCAGTGTGAAAAAGATGCCGAACTGGGCCGCCGCGCCGAACAGCATCAGCCAGGGTTTTTCCAGCAGGGGGCCGAAGTCGATCATGGCACCGATGCCGATGAACAGCAGCAGCGGAAACAGTTCGTTGGACATACCTGCCTGAAATAAGGCGGTGATGGGACCTTCTGTGTCCCCCTGGGTGATAGCGCCGGACAGCGGCAGGTTGACCAGAATCGCGCCGAAGCCCATAGGCAGCAGCAGGCTGGGTTCCATTTTTTTGACGATGCCCAGGTAGATCAGCAATCCGCCGATGATCCACATGACCACCATCTGCCAGGTCAGATTGCCGAAGTTGGCGAACAGCCCGGCAAAGGTTTGCAATACGTTCATAACATTGACCCTCCCATCGGATAAATCGGGGTGTGTCGGCAAAGGGCAAAAGAAAAAGACCCCTGCCGCGGCGCACACCAGTACGTCGGCAAAAGTCTCAGTGTTTGAGCATGAAACCGGGGTACACACACCCGTGATGACGGAATCATACGCGGCACCGGTGATGGCACGGGCGCACGCCGCTTACTCCCTTTTCCCTTACAGCATAGTATAGCAGTCTGCGCAGGGAATTGCAAGGCCCGGTTTGCACAAAATGGGCGGCAAAGGCTTTGGCAAGCTGCATAAAAAAATGTTGACAAATGCTGCCATTACAGCTATTATAAAGGTGTTCGCATCGGCGCCGGTGGAGATTTTTGCATGCAGAAAATCAACGAGGAACTGCTGGCATGCGCCCAGCAGGGGGACGAAGCGGCCCTGGCCGCCCTGATTGCCCGTATGATGCCGGCCATCCGCAAAGGGGCCGCCGCCTGCAGGGCGCCCGGCCTGGATTTTGAGGATGCCGTGCAGGAAGGGCTGATCGGTCTGTTCCAGGCGGTACGCGGTTACAACGCCGCTGCCGGCACGCCTTTTGCGGCCTATGCCGCCGCCTGTATCCACCACGCCCAGCAGGACGCCCAGCGGGCAGCCCTGCGCAAGAAGCACGCGCCGCTGAACTTCAGCGTACCGCTGCCTGACGCCGAACAAATTCCCCAGCCCGGGCCGGAGGAACTGGCCATTGCGGGGGAACGTTATGCCGATACCCTGCAGCGCATGCGCACCGATCTTTCGGTGATGGAGCGCCGCGTACTCATTGCCAGTCTGCACGGTCAGCCGGCCTCCCAGACAGCCCAGGCCCTGGGCACTACGCCCAAAGCCGTGGCCAATGCGCTGGCCCGCGCCCGCCGCAAACTGCGCGGCGAGTGACCTTTTTTGGATTCAGGCAGTTGCCTGGTCATATATCAACCTGCCCCCAGTAGCGCCTAAAATCAGTTCGTTGGTCCATTCCATATGCGTTGGTTTAGATTCTTCCGCGGGCAAATACAAACAGAGGAGATACCCATTATGTTCGAAGACAAGACTTTGGTATGCAAGGATTGCGGCAAGGAGTTCGTCTGGACCGCCGGCGAGCAGGAGTTCTACGCCAGCCGTGGTTTCGAGAACCAGCCCCAGCGCTGCAAGCCCTGCCGCGACGCCCGCAAGAACGCCACCCGCGGTGAGCGCCAGATGTTCGACGCCGTCTGTGCCAGCTGCGGCAAAGCCTGCAAGGTTCCCTTCCAGCCCCGTGAGGACCGCCCGGTCTACTGCAGCGAGTGCTTCGCCAAGATGAAAGAGAACGGCTGATTTGCGCGTATAAACGTGTAACACGAGTTTGAATTTCCACTCCGCGCCCCGGTCGGTTTGACTGGGGCGCGGTTTGTTGTACGGGGGTGACCGCATGGAAAAAGGCAAACGGGCGCTGTGGTGTGTGGTCATCGCCGCTGCCGTGCTGGCGCTGTGCAGCAAGTGCTCGCCGCTCTACGGCTTCAACGACTGGATGGACGCCAACATCTTTTTTACCATGGGCAAGTCCATGATGCAGGGCAAGGTGCTCTACCGGGATGTCTTCGACCACAAGGGCCCGCTGCTCTATCTTGTCTACGGTATCGGTACGCTGCTGGATGCCACCGGTTTTGCCGGCGTTTTTGCGGTGGAGATCGGGGCATTTGCGGCGTTTCTCTCGCTTGGCCTGAGTACGGCGGAACGGCTTTTGTGCAAGCCCCTGCACCCGGCCTGGGCGGCGGTCCCGGCGGCGGCCATCGCCGCCAGCCGGGCTTTTTCCCACGGCGGCAGCGCTGAGGAACTGCTGCTGCCTCTGCTGGCGGCGGCACTGTACGGCCTGCTGGTTCAAGTGCAAAACCCCCGCCCCATGCCGCTGCGGCAGGTGTTTTGCCACGGCTTGCTGGCAGGGTGTGCTTTGTGGCTCAAATATACGGTGCTGGGCTTTTATCTTGCATGGGTGCTGGTGTTGGCAGCGGCCTACTGGCACCGGGGCCTGCACCGGCAACTGGCGCAAAGCTGCGGGGTCTACCTGGGCGGCATGGCACTGGCCACGCTGCCGTGGGTGGTTTACTTTGGCCTCCATGGGGCGCTGGGGGACTGGTTCACTGCTTATTTCTACGACAATCTTTTTCTGTACGCAGGGGAGCGGGGCGGTCTGGCGGCGCTTGCCCGGCACCTGTGGTGGGCTGTGCGGGACAGTCTGCCCGCCGCTGGGCTGCTGGCGCTGTTTTTGGCCTGGGCCTTTGCGTCCCACCGCCGTGCCGCGGCGGCGTCGGTGGCGGCCCTGGCAGCCGGGCTGGCCCTTACCAGCTTGATGGGCGGGTATCTTGTCTACTATGGGCTGGTGTTGGCGGTGTTTGCCCCTCTGGGGTTGGCCCCGCTGGCCGCTTTGGCCCTGCCCGGCCGAATGCCCGCGCTTGCCCGGCGGGCTATGCCCTGGGAAGCGTTGGCCGCTGCGGCGGTGTGGTGTGCACTGCTCAGCCCCAACCGGGCCCTGCGCGGACGGGATGCCCAGACGCTGCCTCAGCTGCGCTTTGCCCGCACCATCGCCGTGGACCACGGCGACGGCCTGCTGAACTACGGAACGCTGGACGGCGGCTTTTATACGGCCAGCGGCCTGTTGCCGCCCTGCCGGTATTTCTGCGTGACCAACATGCCGCTGGAAGGTCAGTGGGAGGAACAAAACACTCTGCTGGAAAATGCCCGGGTGAGTTACATCGTGGCGCTGGTGGACGACCTGGGGGTGCGGTTCCCTGGCTACACCTGCATCGACCAGTGCAGCTACGACGGGGGCGAAGGGCCCGTGACCTGGTATCTCTACCGGCGGCAGTAATCATTTGCGCTTTTTGCTCTGTTGCGGTATAATAACAGCGGCCCCGGTCCATCTTGTCAGAAAGGCGGCGATGTTATGCCCAACCTACCCCGCGCCCGCCGGGCGCTTTTCAGCCTGCTGGCGGCGTTGCTGGCCGCGGCGGCTGTGTGGCTGCTTTGCCGCTGGGTCGGCTACGACCTGCAGGAACGCCTGGGCGGCCAGCCAGTCTATGAGATCATCAATGATGAGTACAGCCAGATCATCGACTTGCCGGAGGAAGGGCTGACCCAGTCCATCCCGCTGAAAGCAGGGGAATCCTTTTACGGGGTCCGCCTCAAGTTCAGCACCCACGGCCAGCTGTACAAGGCCGGCATGGTCATGGTGGATGTCTATAACGCCGAGGGCACATGTATCGCCCAGGCGGCGGGCAACTTCCTCAACATCTTCGACGATACCTTTACCGAATTCACCACCGAGAACCCCTACACCGCCACCGGGGACGAAACGCTGACCGTCCATCTGTACAACGCGGTCCCCTGGGAGGGGCCGCTGGGGCTGTGGGCCAGCGAGGCCGAGGTGGAGGGAATGCCGCTGTGCAGCGGCGAGGCCGGCGGCACACCACTGAACGCCACCCTGGCGGTCCAGTGTGTGGCGGATTACTCCGGCCAGTGGCCTGCCCTGTTGGCACGGGAACTGGCGCTGCCCCTGGCGGCAGCGGCATTTGCCGCTGTGCTGCTGGCGGGCCTGCAGGCACCGTTGGCGTTGCTGACGGCAGTGGCAGGGCTGCTGCTGGGACTGTGCTTTGTGCGCGTCACCCCGGCCCTGGTGGCTCCTGACGAATATACCCATCTGGCAGCAGCCTATGAACTGGCCGGGACCTGGAGCGGGCAGCAAACCGCCGATGAGAACGGCAAGCTGCTGGTGCGGGAATGTGACGCCCCGCATTTTGCCACCAAGACCGGGAAAATCGGTCTGTTTGCCCTGAAAGCCCAGGAGCAGGCCCGCCGCAATGAAACCGGCGGCCCCAACGAGCTGACAGTGGTCAGCGAGGCTGACGCCGGGCAGGGCAGCGGCAACTACTGGGCCCAGGCGGCAGGTATCCTGCTGGCCCGCAGCCGGGGGGGCAACTTCTACACCATGCTGGGCTATGGCCGCACGGCCAATCTGCTGCTGTATCTGGTGCTGGTCACGGCGGCGGTAGCCCTGGCTCCGGCGTCGCTGCGGGGGTTGTTCACCTGCGTGGCACTGCTGCCCATGCCGCTGCAGCTGGCGGGCAGCCTTTCCCCTGATGCCGGGGTGCTGGGAACGGCATTCTTGTACACGGCCCTGTGCATGGCATTGCGGGAGCGCGCCGCCGTCCGCTGGCAGCTGGTGCTGCTGGTGTTGACGGGGGCTGCCGTGGCACCCGCCAAGGCCATCTATCTGCCGGTGGTGCTGCTTTGCCTGGCGATCCCGCCGGAACATCTGGACCCGCGCAACGCCCCGGCAATGCCTGCCATAGCGTTGGCCCGCTGGAAAGTCCGGCCAGGCCGTCTGGTGCAGGCGGCGGTGCTGGTGCTGGCCGCCCTGCTGTGGACGGCGGCCAATGCCGACGCCCTGGCCTACGCCGCCCGGGATATGAACATGGCCCTGGTGGCCGTGGGCGGTGTGGTCCTGGCAGCGGTGTTGGTGCTGGCGCTGTGGCTGTACGGCAAAGTTTCCCGCACGCCGGCAGGGCGCCGCTGGTTCTGGCGCGGTGCCGGGGCGGCGGTGGTGCTGGGCATTGTGGGGGGCATGTTCCTGCTGTCCCGTATGGGCGGCGGCCTGACCCCCGACCAGCTGCTGGAAGTCTATCCCAACGGTGACTCGGTGTGGACTTTCTCCTTCGGGTATATCTGCCGCAACCTGCCCGCTACCCTCAAACTGCTGCTGCGCACCCTGCCCGAGCAGGGCGGCCTGTGGCTGCAGGGGCTGCTGGGCACCACCCTGGGCGAACCCATCGTCTACCGCATCGATGTCAGCTGGCTGTTGGGCATCGGGCTGCTGCTGGCGCTGTTGGCGGCGGCACTGCCCACGGCGGAAGAACCGCCGTTGCTGGGCCGTTCCACGGCCCGGGGCATCGGCGTCATCCTGGCTTGTGTGGTACTGGCCGTACTGGCGGCGGCGCTCAACTGGACGCCTATCAATTACCAGACCCTGTTTGGTTTGCAGGGGCGCTATCTGCTGCCTGTGCTGCCGCTGGCGCTGTTGCTGGTCCATAACAACCGCTGCGTCACTATGCGCCGCAGGGCTGCCCATGGGGCCGCACTTGCCGTGGCGCTGTTCACCTTGTTGACCCAGCTGCAGGGATTCGCGCTTTACGCATCCTGGCAGCCGGTTTCATAAAATAGTAAAACCAGAAAGGAACATTTCCCATGACTGTTACGAAAGATACCATCATTGCCGAAATCCTCAACAACGACCCCGCCCAGGGCTGCGTGCCCATCTTCCTGGCCACCGGTATGCACTGCCTGGGCTGCATGGCTGCCCATGGCGAGACGGTGGAACAGGCCTGTGCCGTCCATGGCGTGGACGCCGACGCCCTGGTGGCCCAGCTCAACGACTACTTTGCGAAACAGTAATGTGCCGCAGCTGGATGCCCGCCTGGCCGCAGCCTTTGCCTATGTAAGGCCGGGGCGTGCGGCGGCGGACATCGGCTGCGACCACGGCAAATTAAGCGCCGCACTGGCGGGCAGCGGTCGCTGCCCGCTTGTTTTGGCGTGTGATCTTCGCCCTGACCCGCTGGACAAAGCCCGCCGTCGCTGTGCCCCTTTTGGGGACAAGGTGCAGTGCCGCCTGGGCAGCGGTCTCTCGGTGGTGGCCCCCGGCGAGGTGGAGGATATCGTCATCGCCGGTATGGGGGCTGAAACCATCATCGAAATCCTGGAGGCTGCCCCCTGGGTGTTCGATGCCCGGTACAATCTGGTGCTGGTGCCCGCCACCAAACACAGCGTCCTGCGCCGCTGGCTGGCCCGGCGAGGCTTTGCCCTAACGGGGGAGACCCTCTGCCAGGCGGCGGGGCGGTGGTACGCGGTGATGAACGCCCGTTATGCCGCTGCGGAACATGAACCCGACGGGCTGGAATGCCTGTGCGGCAAAACCGAGGGACAGCCCGGGTTCGCCGCTTACTGCGCCCAGCAGAACGTGAAATTGAAAAAATATCGCCGGGGCCTGCCTCCCGGCCCCGAAGCCGACGGGGTGGACGCCCTGATACAAGAATTGGAGAAACGCGCATGTCTGTGACTGTACAGGAAATTTTGCAGGAACTGAAAGCCTTTGCGCCGCCGGAACTGGCCTGCAGCTGGGATAATGTGGGTCTGCTGGTGGATGCGGGCCGCCCGGTGGACAAGATACTTACCGCGCTGGATATCACAGCAGATGTGGTGCAAGAAGCCGCCGCGGCTGGCTGTCAGCTGATCGTCAGTCATCACCCGGTGATCTTTGATCCCATCAAGCGCATCACGGCCCAGGATGTGCCCGCCCTGCTGCTGCAAAAGGGTATCTCGGGCATCTGCATGCACACCAACCTGGATGCAGCCGAGGGCGGTGTCAACGACCTGCTGGCCGATACCCTGGGCATCGCCCGGGAAGGCCGCCGCAATTTTGCCGAGAACTGCGGCCGCATCGGCACGGTACAGCCCACCACCACGGCGGCCATCGCCAGATTCTGCGCCGACACGCTGCACAGCGGCGTCAAGTTTGTGGACAGCGGCAAGCCCGTCACCTGTCTGGCGGAAGTCAGCGGCGGGGGCGGCAGTTATCTGCAGGAAGCTATTGACGAAGGCGCCGACTGCCTGGTTACCGGCGAAGCGGCTCATCACATTGCCCTGCTGGCAAAGCAGAAGGGCGTGGGGCTGGTGGTGGCCGGTCACTGGGGTACTGAGCAGGGCATTGCCGATGTGCTGGCCGGGCGGCTGCACCAGGCTTTCCCCCAACTGGAAGTGCGCCACGCCGCTGCCGACACTGACCCCTATACCTATCTGAATTGTTGAGCAAGGAGTATTTGCTATGTCTCTGGATGCCGCCACGCTGGCGCTGGTTGCTGATGAATTGAGAGCCACGCTGCTGGACGCCAAGATCGACAAGATTTTTGAACCCACCCGCGACGAGGTACTGGTGACGCTGCGCACCCGCACCGACACCCACCGTCTGCTGCTGTCGGCCCGCAGCGGGTCGGCCCGGGTCTGCCTGACCAAAGAATCCTTTGAAAATCCCCTGACGCCTCCGGGTTTCTGTATGCTGCTGCGCAAACACCTCACCGGCGGGCGGCTCATTGACCTGCGCCGGGAGGAAGGGGACCGCATCGTCTACTTTGATTTCCGCTGCACCAACGAGATGGGGGACCTGGTCACCAACACGCTGGCCGCGGAGCTGATGGGCCGTTACTCTAACCTGGTGCTGGTACAGGATGGCCGCATCATCGATGCACTGAAACGGGTGGATTTTGAGGACAGTGAGGTCCGTCAGTTGCTGCCGGGTCTGCCCTACACGCTGCCGCCCAAACCCAACCGCCCGGATTTTCTGGCGGTCAGTTCGGCCTCTCTGGTGGCGGCTGCCTGTGAAAAAGACCTGCCGGTGGCTTCGGCGCTGGGCAAGGTGGTGGCGGGCGTGGGGCCCATTGTGGTGCGGGAGGCTGTCTGCCGCGCCCTGGGGGAGACCCCGGCCCTGGCCTGCGACCTGGATGAAACGCAGCGTGCCCGCCTGGCCGCGGCGCTGGACGAACTGAAAGAGGAACACGCGGCGGGCGGCACGCCCACGGCGGTGCGCCTGCCCCAGCCGGACGGCACCCCCAAGCCGGTGGAGTTCAGCTTTTTTGTGCCCCGGCAGTACGGCCCGGCGGCTATCCTGACCCGGTACCCCACCTACAGCGAAATGCTGGAGGATTACTACGCCACCAAGGACCGGGCCGAGCGGCTGCGGCAAAAGAGCCGGGAACTGTATAAGGCGGTTCATAACATGCATGACCGCGCTCTGCGCAAACAGGCCGCCCGTCGGGAGGAACTGGCCCAGTCTGCCAAGGCTGACACTTTGCGCCTGTACGGGGAACTGCTACAGGCAAACCTCTGGGCCATGCACAAGGGGGACCGTCAGGTAACGGTGCAGAACTACTACACCGGCGAGGATGTGACCATCCGGCTGGACCCGCGGCTGGGCCCCAACGAGAATGCCCAGAAATACTTCAAGGATTATAAAAAGAAGCAGACCGCTCATGCCATGCTGGAAAAATTGCTGGTGGAAGGGGAAGCCGAGATCGAGTACCTGGGCACCGTGCTGTACGAGGTGGAGTCCGCCCCCGGCGAGGCAGCGCTCAACGAGATTCGGGCCGAGCTGAAAAGCCAGGGTTACCTGAAATACTACAAGCAGCGGGATCGCAAGCAGAAACCGGCTGATTTCCTGCGCTATACCTCCAGCGATGGGTTCGAGATTCTGGTGGGCCGCAACAACCTGCAGAACGACAAGCTGACCCTGCACACCGCCCGGGGCAAGGACCTGTGGTTCCATGTGCAGAAAGCGCCGGGCAGCCACTGCGTGGTCATGAGCCGGGGCGAAGACATCCCCGATACCACCCGGCAGGAGGCTGCCGAACTGGCGGTACTCCATTCCAGCCAGAACGGCGGGGCAAAAGTCGCGGTGGACACCACCGAGGTCAAAAATATCTGGAAAGCCAACGGCGCCAAACCCGGCATGGTGCTGTATACCGTCTACACCACGGTCTACGTCACACCGCGCCCGGGCCTGGAAGAACAGCTGAAGAAACGCTGAGATGTAAATTTTATTACAAAGCCACATGCCGCCTGTGCGGCGTGTGGCTTTTATGGTATACTGAAAAAAATACAACAATTTGTACCCTGCAAGGAGGTGAATGGTCATGAAACGTATGTTGCCTGTCCTGCTGTCTGCTGTGCTGCTTGCGGGCTGTACCCAGCCACAAAGCGAGGCACAGCCCACGCCCGGCCCGGAGGCGACCCCGGCAACCGCTGCAACACCCGCGCCCACAGCGACCCCGGAGCCCACGGCCACGCCGGAACCGGGTCTGGACTACGACGAGATCCGCATGATCGTCTGCGAGAACAATGACCAGCCGCCGGAACTGTACGAAGGATACTATACCATGAGCCGGGACGGGCTGTGGGGCCTGATGCGGGCCGACGGCACCGAGGTGCTACCTTGCGAAGCGCTGAGCCCGGTGTCGGTCTGCGGTGCCCTGTACCAGTGGCATTGGAATGTGTACAGGAATTGGGAGGAGATAGAGGCCCTGTCTCAGGAACTGACGGCGGCGGGGGATGGCGCCCTCTGCGGTGCCCACGGCGGGTCGGTTCACAGCTTCTATTATGATCTGGATTCCCCCGGGCGGGATACGACGGCGGTGGACCTGTCGGCGCTGCGCTATCTGACGGGCGGGACGCCTGCCTGGGCAGTGCCTGTGGAGGAAGGCTGCTGGGACTATTTCGGGGATATCCTGCCGGTATATTCGGCGCATGAGGACCCGGAGGGCGGCCCTGAAATGGGCTGGCCCGACTCGCTGGTGGAATTCCAGCGGGGCGACGGGCAGGCCGTCCAATGGTGGTATATCTGCCGGGATGGCGCAGCGCTCTATCCGGCTGATCTGGAACTGGCGGGTTGGTTCTTTGACGAGGCGCTGGCTCCGGTGCAGACCGGCGGCAAATGGGCCTACCTGGACCGCAGCGGCGAACTGGCCACCGAGGCCGTATACGACCCGGTTTGCCGGGATGCTTTCCAGCCGGACGAGGAGCCGGTCTACGGCGCCCATCTGCGTAACGGGTACGCCGTGGTGCGCCGGGGTGACGGTTGGGGGCTGCTGGATGCCACCGGCACCGAAGTCATCCCTTGTCAGAAAGAAGGTGTGGCCTGGGAAGGGACCGTCCTCTGGGTCAAGGACGATACCGGCTGGCACCGGACCGAACTGCCTGCCTGAAAACGGCATGTAAAAAAGACAAAACGTATAAGATAAAGTACAAAATACGATTCGTATAAAAAATGAGGCTGGTGCTGCGCCCGGGCAAAGGCGTCCGGGCGCAGTCTGCGCCGCCGCAGACTGCAAAAATGCCGAAAGACCGGCAGGGGATGTGTGTTGAAAACAGACTGCCTCTTCTTTCGGCAAAACGCAGAATTTTTTCAAAAAAAATTAGAAAAATGCCCAAAAAACACTTGCAACGCCGGGAAACGTGTGCTATAATCATTCTCGGCTGCGAAAGGCTTGGGCGGAATGTCACAAGCGTTCTGCGCAAGCCGCGATATGCGTTGATGCGGGAGGTTGCCCTCCGCCAATAGGCAGAGGGGTTTTTCCGCGGAGTATGTCCGATCTTAGAACCGGGCGAAAGAATTACGGAAACAAAGGGATATGTACGGCGCTGCATTCTGCGGCACGGACCAATGTTCGACTGACTTTGTGATGATTCTTTCCGGGAGAACTGTGTGAATACGGTTCACCGGATTTTGTCATGCGAGAAAGTTGAACGCCCGGAAACGTGTGTGGTTTATCGGCTCGCCTAAGGCACAAAATTTATTAGGAGGCGAAAGC
>DXBO01000140.1 GCA_019116485.1 Candidatus Gemmiger excrementavium | reverse complement strand
TCGCACACAATTTGCCGTCAAATTTCCCTGGCGGTGTCTGCGCCGGTCGGCGCATGTCCGCCGACGCAGACGATTTTATACTTTTTCGACAGTCTCAAATGCCGCCCCGGTGGGGCGGCATTTTTGATTGTCAGTTCCGCTCGCTCAGCGTGACATAGGGCTGGGGCTGGCCCACATACTTGTAGGCGGGGCGGATGATGCGGTTGGCAAACTCCACTTCCTCCACCCGGTGGGCGCACCAGCCCGGCACACGGGCAATGGCAAACAGCGGGGTATACAAATCCTCGCTGATGCCCAGCATGCGGTAGATCAGGCCGCTGAACAGGTCCACGTTGGCGCAGACCTTCTTGGGACCGTGCTTTTCCTCCGCAAAGACCTGGGGGGCCAGTCGCTCGATGCTGCACAGCATCTCGAATTCCTCGTCGTAGCCCTTGGCGTAGGCCATGCGGCGGGCGTGGTTTTTCAGAATCTGGGCGCGGGGGTCGCTGACGGTATACACCGCGTGGCCGATACCGTAGATCAGGCCGCTGCCGTCCCCGGCTTCTTTTCGGATGATCTTGCGCAAAAACTCCCGTACCTCGCCGTCGTCGGCGGGATTTTCCACATTTTCCAGGATGTAGTCCAGCTGATGCATGACCTTCAGGTTGGCGCCGCCGTGCTTGGGGCCTTTCAGCGCGCCGATGGCCGCCGAGATGGCCGCATAGGTGTCGGTGCCGGAACTGGACAGCACCCGGCAGGTGAAGGTGGAGCAGTTGCCGCCGCCGTGGTCGGCGTGAGCCAGCAGGCACAGGTCCAGCAGGCGGGCTTCCTCATGGGTGAATTTCTGGTCGGCGCGGTAGGTGCTCAGGATGTGTTCCGCCGTACTCTGGCCCTCGGTGGGCAGGTGGAAGTACATACTGGACCGGTCATACACCCGGCGCTTGATCTGGTAGGCGTTCACCATCATGGTGGGCAGTTCGGCGATGAGGTTGATGCTCTGGCGCAGGATGTTGGGCAGGCTGCAGTCCTCGGCATGTTCGTCGTAGCTGTACATGGCCAGCACGCTGCGGGCCATCTTGTTCATCAGGTTGGGGGAAGGGGAATTCAGGATCATGTCGTCGGCAAAGCCCCGGGGCAGTTCCCGGTGGTGTTCCAGCAGTTTGCAGAACTTAGCGTGCTGGTCCCGGTCAGGCAGCGAGCCGAACAGCAAAAGCCAGACCACTTCCTCAAACATGAAGCGGTCATGATTGTCGGCCTCGGCGGCCAGGGTGTCGATGTCGATGCCCCGGTAGACCAACCGCCCCGGAATGGGCACAATGTCCCCCTGGTCGTTGCGGTCATACCCGATAACGCTGGACACGTTGGTGATGCCGGCCAGCACGCCGGTGCCGTCCAGGTTGCGCAGGCCGCGCTTGACCCCCAGCCGGTCGGCCAGCCGGGCGTCCAGGTGGGCGTTGTGCTCCAGGTATTCATGGCAGAGCAGTTCCATTTCCTCCGGCTCCAAAGCCGGTACGTCGGGATAATACATGGTCAGGCCCCTCTCTGTGCATGCATATTTATTCGCCTGCGCGGCCAGCGCCGCGGCTCAGGTCGATACTATGATTTTATACTGCCGGGCGGCTTTCGTCAAGAAAAACTTTAAAAATATTCCAGAAAACACGAAAGACACTTTATTTTATTAAGCGAGAACTGCAAACATGCCTGCCTGTATAAAAAACCGCGTTGACAACCCCGCCCAAAGCGGGTATAGTGTAGTAAGAATAGCAAAAAGCACCGCAGGGCACGGCTGCATACCGGCCGCCCTGCCTTTTTGAATTATAGAAACGGAGGGACCCTACCATGAAACTGCATCCCCAGGGCATGTATCTGGTCAACGGCGCCTGGCAGGCCGACGCCCCGGCTGGCGTGACCCAGGCCGACGCCCGCCGCGGCACCATTGCCTATTCCATTCTGGAAGCCCACAACACCAGCGGCGATATGGCCAACCTGCGCATGAAGTTTGACTCCATGACCAGCCACGACATCACCTATGTGGGCATCATCCAGACGGCCCGGGCCTCCGGCATGGAAAAATTCCCCCTGCCCTATGTCATGACCAACTGCCACAACTCCCTGTGCGCCGTGGGCGGCACCATCAATGAGGACGACCATCAGTTCGCCCTGTCCGCCGCCCACAAATACGGCGGTATCTATGTGCCGCCCAACATGGCGGTCATCCACAGCTACAACCGGGAGATGATGTCCGGCTGCGGGCGGATGATCCTGGGTTCCGACTCCCACACCCGCTACGGCGCCCTGGGCACCATGGCGGTGGGCGAAGGCGGTGGCGAGCTGGCCAAGCAGCTGGTGGGCCGTACCTACGATATGGCCTACCCCGGCGTGGTGGCCATCTACCTGACCGGCAAACCCAACCCCGGCGTGGGCCCCCACGACGTGGCCCTGGCCCTGGTGGGCGCCACCTATGCCAACGGCTATGTGAAGAACAAGGTCATGGAGTTCATCGGCCCCGGCGTGGCCAACCTGTCGGCGGACTACCGCAACGGCATCGATGTCATGACCACCGAGACCACCTGCTGGTCCTCCATCTGGCAGACCGACGCCGTGACGGAACAGTATTTCGTACAGCATGGCCGCCCCGAAGCCTATAAGGAACTGAAACCCGCCGGCGTGGCCTACTACGACGGCGTCATTGAACTGGACCTGTCCACCGTAGAGTGCATGATCGCCCTGCCCATGCACCCCAGCTACGCCTATCCCATCCGGGAACTGAAAGCCAACGCCAGAGAGATTCTGGCCGCGGCCCAGGAACAGGCCAACCAGCAGCTGGGCGGCAAGGTGCAGATGGACCTGCTCAGCAAGATCCAGCCCGATGGCCGCATCTATGTGGAACAGGGCGTGGTGGCCGGCTGCTCCGGCGGCACCTACGAGAATATCTGCGCCGTGGCGGACATCCTGCGGGGCAAAAACTGCGGCAACGGTGCCTTCAAGTTCAGCGTCTACCCCGACAGCATGCCCACCTACCTGGAACTGGTCAAGAACGGCGCCGTGGCCGATATCGTTTCGGCGGGCGGCATCTTCCGGGAATGCTTCTGCGGCCCCTGCTTCGGCGCCGGTGATACCCCCGCCAACGGGGAGTTCTCCATCCGCCACACCACCCGCAACTTCCCCAACCGGGAAGGCTCCAAGCCCGGCGAGGGCCAGATCAGCGCGGTGGCTCTCATGGACGCCCGTTCCATCGCCGCCACGGCAGCCAACGGCGGCTACCTGACCGCCGCCAGTGAGGTCTGCGACACCGAGTACACCGCCCCGGAATACCACTTCGACCAGGGCGTTTACGACAAGCGGGTCTACAACGGCTGGGGCCATCCCGAGCCGGACTACGCCCTCAAATTCGGCCCCAACATCAAGGACTGGCCCGAACAGCCCGCCCTCACCGATGACCTGCTGGTGAAGATCGTCAGCTACATCACCGACCCTGTGACCACCACCGACGAGCTGATCCCCTCGGGCGAGACTTCCTCCTTCCGCTCCAATCCGCTGCGGCTGGCGGAGTTCACCCTCTCCCGCAAGGACCCGGCCTATGTGCCGGGCGCCAAGGCCGTGCAGGCCCTGGATGCTGCCCGCCGCGCCGGCAACCTGCCCGACGAGGTGCAGCGCGTCTACGCCGAGCTGGCCAAGCTGGGCTACACCCCCGACGCTGCGGCCACCAACATCGGTTCGGCCATCTTTGCCAACAAGCCCGGCGACGGTTCCGCCCGGGAACAGGCAGCCAGCTGCCAGCGGGTGCTGGGCGGCGCGGCCAACTTTGCCTGTGAGTACGCCACCAAGCGCTACCGCTCCAACTGCATCAACTGGGGCATGCTGCCCTTCCTGACCGACACCCCCAACGTGCTGGACAACGGCGATTATGTGTTCCTGCCCGGGGTGCGCAAAGCCCTGCTGGATGCCGCCGACGAACTGGAGGCCGTGGCCGTCAAGCCGGACGGCGGCGTTGTGAAGTTCACGGTGCGCCTGGGTGCCATGACCGACGCCGAGCGCCAGATTTTGGCGGACGGCTGCCTCATCAACTACTACAAGAACCACTGATACCCCCAAAGTATAAAAACGTCTGCACCGGCGGACATGTGCCGACCGGTGCAGACACCTCCAGGGAAATTTGGCGGCAAATTGTGTGCGAGACGCAGGGCGTCGAGTGCGCGATTTGCCGCCAAATTTTGTCGAAAGGGAATCCAAAGGGCTGCAGAGCCGCGCGCTGCCTGCGGCAGAAACAACGCGGCGGAGCAGGGGCCGCGGTCGCAGAGGGCAAGCCCCGCCCAAGGGGCGCAGACCGATGCGGGCACCGCAACCCGTTGAACAGGCCCGTCAGGCACCGCCGTGCGGGACTGTTTCCCTCTTGGCAGCGTGTCGAGTTTCTCGACACGCTGTGAGGGCCGCCCGCCGGGCGGCCTTTTTTGCCGCGCAGCCGCAAAAATGAATACAATGTAAATCCCGCCGGCTGGCTATGGATTATTGGCGATATCTGTGCTATAATCAATACTGTATAATTGTGTGAAAAATACCCCCCAAACCAAAGGAGGAACCCCCTTGAAAGACTGGTTGGAGCGTGTGCCCAAAACCACCCGTGATTTTCTGCTGTTGGCCCTGGGCGTGGCGCTGATCTTCGGTGCCGTGAGGCAGCTGCCTGTGCTGGCCGGCGGCGTTGGTTTTCTGCTGAAAATTCTGGCCCCGTTTGCCTGGGGTCTGGTGCTGGCCTATATCCTGGACATTCCCACCCGCTTTTTTGCCCAGAAACTGTTCAAAGGCAAGCGCGGCCTGGCCGTGGTGCTCAGTTATATTCTGATGTTTGGCGTGGTAGGGCTGCTGCTCTCACTGGTGGTGCCCCAGCTGGCGTCCAGCGTCAGCTCCTTTGTGAGCAAACTGTCCGCCTATGAAGCCGACATTCAGAACGCCCTGACCTGGGTGCAGCAGACCTTCGGCATTGATACCGCCACCCTGGAACAGTATGTGGAGGAAGTGACCGATGCGGTGACCAAGTGGTTCAGCACCGTCTCGGGTGAGGCCGCCCAGGCTGCCGCCAATGCCGCCGCCGGGGTGGCCGGCGCCGCCATGGACAGCTTTGTGACCCTGGCAGTGAGTATCTACCTGCTCACCGGCAAGGAGATGCTGCTCCACGCCCTGCGCACCTGCCTGCGGGCCGCTTTGCCCCCCCGCAAAGTGGGCAGCGTCTTCTCGGTGTGCGCCATGGCCAACCGCACCTTCAGCGGGTACATCGGCGGCCAGCTGCTGGACGCGCTGCTGGTCGGGTTCGAGACCTTCTTCCTGATGTCGCTGTTCCGGCTGGACTATGCCCCCCTCATCGCCGTGCTGGTGGGCGTGACCAATATCATCCCGGTGCTGGGCCCCTTTATCGGGGCGGTGCCGGGGGCGGTCATCCTGCTGTTGGAATCCCCGCTGCAGGCCGTTGAATTTGTGCTTATCATCCTGGTGGTGCAGCAGGTCGACGGCAACTTCATCGCCCCCCGCATCCTGGGCGGCGCCACCGGTCTGCCCGGTCTGGGCGTGCTGCTGGCCATCATTATGGGCGGCAGTTTGTTCGGCATCCCGGGCATGGTCATCGGTGTGCCCACCCTGGCGGTGATCGTTACGCTGATCAAACAGGCGGTGGGCGCAGGCCTGACGGCCCGCGGCATCGACGAGAACGGCAACCCGCTGCCGGAACCTGAAACCAAGTAAAACCGAAAGGATAGGGGAGCATACCGCCGTGAAGGAACATCATTTCTGGTCCAAGAAACCGGATACCATGCTGGACTGGCTCTGCCTGCTGTTTGCCAGTATTGCTTTCTATCTGTTTTTAAACAACCTGGGCTTTTTTATGGGCGGGTTGTACGGTCTGCTGCGCATTCTGTCCCCCTTTGCGGGGGGGATGGTGCTGGCCTTTGTACTCAACCCGCTGGTCAAATTCTTCCAGCACGCCCTTTTTAACGGGCGGGCCAGCCTGCGCTGGGTCTGCATCCTGCTGGCCTATGTGGTGGCGGTGCTGCTGGTGGTCCTGCTGGGGTCGCTGGTCATGCCCCAGATTCTTGCCAGCGTTGTTATGCTGTTCAACAATTTCCCGGGGTACGTGCAAAGCCTGCAGGACACCCTGGTGGTGCTGGAAAAAGACTACGGCCTGAACCTGCAGCAGGCGGTGCGTATGCTGGACCTGTCGGAATCCATGATGAAAGAGGTCTACGCCATGGTATCCGGTGTGGTGCCGCAGATTTTAAGTACCGTGGGCAATTTTGCCTCCAATTTTGTGGCGGTGTTCACGGCGGTGGCCTCCAGCGTGTACATGCTTTCCAGCAAAGATAAGCTGCTGCATCAGCTGCGCACCCTGACCTACGCCTTTTTGCCCCGCTCGGTAGCCCAGAACACCCTGCGCATCTGCCATTTTGCCAATGAAAATTTCACCGGCTTTTTTGTGGGCAAGGTCATCGACTCCGCCATCATCGGTGTGCTGACCTTTGCGCTGATGTCGCTCTTGCGGCTGGATTTTGCCCTGCTGGTCAGCGTGTTTGTGGGCATTACCAACATCATCCCGGTATTCGGGCCCTTCATCGGGGCCATCCCCAGCATTTTTATTCTGCTCTTGGTGGACCCGGTGCAGGCGCTGATCTTTGCGGTGCTGATCCTGTTCATCCAGCAGCTGGACGGCAACTTTATCGGCCCCAAAATTTTGGGCCAGTCCATCGGCATCTCCTCGCTGTGGGTGCTGTTCTCCATCGTGGTGGGCGGCGACCTCTTCGGCCTGGTGGGCATGGTCATCGGTGTGCCGCTGTTTGCCACCCTGTTCGGTCTGCTGCAGGAGATCGTGCATTTCCTGCTGGATCGCAAGGGCATCGATGGGGAGGGCAATCCCGTGCCCGGCGCCGCCCCGGAAACGGCGGCCCCCGCCGAACCGGCCCAGGAGACAACTTCGGTATCATAAGCTATAGGAAAATCCCCGCCGCAGCGCACATGTGAAGTGACCCCAAAAAGTTAGACAAGAAAATCAAAAAGAAATTGTTCAAGCAGCCGAAAGGGCTTGCTGTCTGTGAATAGCGGGCGGCAGGCCCTTTAGCTTTGTCTTAATGCGTCGGTTGTTGTAGTAG
>DXBO01000139.1 GCA_019116485.1 Candidatus Gemmiger excrementavium | reverse complement strand
CGGAAAACGGGAAGTCTGTGCGAATTGGCAAGTTTTTGGTGCTGGATTGTAGCATTCTTACCCGCAAATGAACCCCGCCTGAAACTGTTCAGGTTCTCAGAGAATTTCCGGATTCGCTCCCCGGCACCAGTGAATCGATTGCCTGGATTCGCCAACGCTGAGGCATTTTTTGCCTCAACTCACAACCTGCAGAGCCCACCAGCCCCGCCGGAAGTCCGGTTTTTCTTTTATTTTTAACGTATTATCATGAAAAATGGCATAGTCCAAAACTCTGTACCAGCCCCATCCGGTCGGCGGTATAATATTCGCTGCGCTTGATCTCGCCGGGCAGGTCGATGCCGGTGGCCTCCCGTAGGCCGAAAGCCGCGAAGTAGTCACAGAAATTTTCCTTGCCCAGCCGCGCGCCGATTTGGATGAAGCAGGGGTTGCAGCTGGCGGCTAGGCCCTGGGCAAAGGTCTCGGTGCCATGGATGTGGCCGTTGGCGCAGCGGAAGGTAGTGCCGGCCACCTTGATCTTGCCTGCGCATACAAACAAATCGGTGGGTTTGCAGACACCGGTGTCCAGCGCTGCCGAGGCGGTGATGAGCTTGAATACACTTCCCGGTTCGTACAGGTCGCTGATGGCCTTATTGCGCCACTGGGTCTGCTGGGCTTTCTGCAAGGCTTCGCTGCGTGCCTCCCCTGTCAGGGCGTCCACCTGGGCACGCACCTCGTCGTCGATGAGCAGCCGCGGGGTGTTGGGGTCGTAGTCCGGCTGGCTGGTCATGGCCAGCACCGCGCCGGTGTGTACATCCATGACGATGCCCACCCCCCGCTGGGCCACTTTGTGCTCCTGCACAGCGGCAGAGACGGCGCTCTCCAGCCAATGCTGGATGTTGGCATCGATAGTCAGTGTCAGACTGTTGCCGGGCACCGCCTCCACAAGGGTCTGGTAATGGGTGGGCATATCATACCCCCAGGCATTCTTGGCTGTCAGAATCTGGCCGTTCTGGCCGGTCAGTACATCGTTATAGCGCAGTTCCAGGCCCCACAGTCCTGCATTGTCCACATCGGTAAAGCCCAGAATTCCCCCCATAAAATCTCCCTGGGGATACACCCGCTTGGTATCCTGCCGGATCTGGATGCCCTGGGCACCGTTGGCCGTGCACCAGTCCCGCACGGCGTCGGCGGTCTGCCGGTCCACCCGGCGGCGCAGCAGGCAGTCGTTGGAACTGCGCTGGCTGAACTGGGCCAGCGTGTCATCGTAGTCAATTTCCAGAATCTCGCTCAGTGCACGGGCCGCCGGCTCCACCAGTTCGTCGGCCAGTTCCCGGGGCGCAGCCCGGATCGTCCAACAGGTCTCACTGGCAGCCAGCAACACACCGTCTGCCGAATAGATTTCCCCCCGGGCCGCAGGCAGTGTGGCACCGCGCAACTGCTGGTCCGCTGCCCGCCGGGCGTAGCCTTCGGGGTCAAACAACTGCAAAAAGCACAACCGTGCCAACAGTCCGCCGAAGCACACCACCGCCAGGACTGCGGCCAGCATGCGGGCACGCCGGCGCATGAGCCGGCTTTGCTGCGGAGTCAGATGACGCATGTACAAACCCTCCCTCCGGGCGGGACACAGAGGCCCGCCGTCAGCTCAGCCTATGCAAGATGTTCCGTCAAAATGCCGAAATTCGTGAAGCAATTTCTCCCTATCGACAATTGACGTTTGTTTGTTCAAGGTGTACAATAAAAACAATCAGATTGATAATTTATTATCAATACCCAAGGAGGTAATTCCCATGGCAAGATTTACACTGCCCCGCGACCTGTATCATGGCCCCAATGCGCTGGAAGCGCTCAAGACGCTGCCCGGCAAACGCGCTATGATCTGCGTCGGCGGCGGCTCTATGAAGCGTTTTGGTTTCCTTGACCGTGCCGAGGCCTATTTAAAGGAAGCCGGCATGGAAGTGGCGCTTTTCGAGGGCATTGAACCTGACCCTTCCGTTGAGACCGTGATGAAGGGCGCAGCCGCTATGCAGGAGTTCCAGCCCGACTGGATCGTAGCCATCGGCGGCGGTTCCCCCATTGACGCGGCCAAAGCGATGTGGATCAAGTACGAGTACCCCGATATCACCTTTGAGGATATGTGCAAGGTGTTCGGCATTCCGCCGCTGCGCCGCAAAGCGCATTTCTGTGCCATTTCCTCCACTTCCGGTACTGCCACTGAGGTCACGGCTTTCTCCATCATCACCGACTACGACAAGGGCATCAAATATCCCATCGCCGACTTTGAGATCACCCCCGACGTGGCCATCGTAGACCCCGAACTGGCCCACACGATGCCCAAGAAGCTGGTGGCCCATACCGGCATGGACGCTATGACCCACGCCATTGAGGCGTATGTCTCCACCGCCAACTGCGACTTCACCGACCCGTTGGCCTTGCACGCCATCGAGATGATCCAGGCGGACCTGGTGGGCAGCTACAACGGCGATATGGCCAAGCGTGACGCCATGCACAACGCCCAGTGCCTGGCCGGCATGGCTTTCTCCAACGCGCTGCTGGGCATCGTGCACAGCATGGCCCACAAGACCGGCGCCGCCTTTGCCGATTACGGTGCCCACATCATCCATGGTGCCGCCAACGCCATGTACCTGCCCAAGGTCATCGCGTTCAACGCCAAGGACCCCACCGCCAAGAAGCGCTACGGCGTCATCGCCGACAAGATGCATCTGGGCGGCGGCAACGACGACGAGAAGGTCGCCCTGCTGATCGCCTACCTGCGCGGCATGAATGACGACCTGAACATCCCCCACTGCATCGGCCAGTACGGCCCGGACTCCTACCCCTGCGAGAAAGGCTTCGTGCCCGAGGAAGTCTTCCTGCAGCGTCTGCCCGAAATCGCCAAGAACGCCATCGGCGACGCCTGCACCGGCTCCAACCCGCGCCAGCCCTCTCAGGAGGAGATGGAGAAACTGCTCAAGTGCTGCTACTACGATACTGAGGTAGACTTCTGATCTTCCGGCGTGGCCCTGACCCCGCCCCGCCGCAGCCAGCCCCGGCCCCAAGGCCGGGGCTGGCTGTTTTCTACCGCCCTGCCGCGAAGCCGGGCGGTTTTTGTTGACATTTTTGGTCTATCGTGATAGACTATCAAAAAAGAGGTCTATAGCGATAGATCATTTTTTCCTGTCAACAAGGACTTGCCATGAAACGAATCCATCTGCACAGCTCCGCCGTAGTCGCGCTGGCGGCGGGGCTTGTTTTTTGTACGCTTTTGGCGTCCCCGGCCAGCGCGGATGACAAAAAAGAAGCCCTGACCGCCCAGCAGAATGCCGCCAAAGAAGAGTACGAGGCCGCCCAGGAAAAGCTGGAGGCTCTGCAGCAGCAACAGGCGCAGACAGAATCCCAAATCGGCACGCTGGAAGGCCAGAGCGCCCACATTGCTGCCCAGCTGGAAGAAGTATATGCCGCCCGGCAGGAGGCGGAACGCCTGCTGCTGGAGCGCCAGAACGAAGCGGATACCGCCGCCCGGGCCCTGGCCGACAAACAAGCGGAATACGACGCAAGCCGGGACCGCTGCAGGGACCAGTTGCGGGCCATGCAGATGCTGGACGGCGGCGGTTCGCTGGGGCTTTTGGCCCAGGCGGACAGCCTGTACCAACTGCTGAGTTTTACCGACGTGCTGCAGCAGATCAGCACCAAAAACAACGAGATTCTGACCCGGCTCCAGCAGGAAGCCGACGCCCTGGACCAAGCCCGCCAGGCTGCCGAAGCCGCTGCCCGGGAAGCCGAAGCCGCCAAGGCGGAACTGGACAGCCAGCAAGCCCGCCTGGATGAGACCCAGACCCAGCTGCAAGAGGCCCTGCAGCAAACCAACGAGACGTTAAGCGAGCAGGAAGCCGCCGGCCAGGCCCAACAGGTAGTGACCGAGGCCGCAAAGAAAGCCTTTGAGGAAGCCACCGCCGCCCTGGATGCCTACGCCCGCAGCCAGAGTGACCGGTACACCACCGACGACCTGATTCTGACCAGTCTGGATTTTCGCTGCCCGCTGGACAGTTACAGCAGCATCACCACCCGCTTCGGCGAAGCGGACCCCTGGGGCATTCCCCATCGGGGCACCGATTTTGCCGCCGCCAACGGCACCCCCATCTACGCCATCGCGTCAGGGGTCATCAGTGCCGCCGGGCCGGTGAGCAGCTACGGCAATTGTGTGCAGGTCAGCCATGGCACCGCCGGGGACGGCAGCCGCTACGACAGCCTGTACGCCCACATGAGCCGCATTGCCGTGAACCAGGGGCAGCAGGTGGAAAAAGGCGAGATCATCGGGTATGTGGGCAATACCGGCAATGTGTACGGCGCCAACGGCGGCTACCACCTGCA
Source organism: Candidatus Gemmiger excrementavium (assembly GCA_019116485.1). Classification (GTDB taxonomy): domain Bacteria; phylum Bacillota; class Clostridia; order Oscillospirales; family Ruminococcaceae; genus Gemmiger; species Gemmiger excrementavium. Next base: position 4,113 of record DXBO01000139.1, on the reverse strand, counting down.
CCTGGAATTGCGGGTCAACGGCAGCCGGGTGGACCCGCTGGTCTATGTACCCCGCTGATCCCCTGGCAAGGAGGTGACCGCCATGCCTTTTTTCCCTTTGCTGCGTCCCTTGCAGGGACCGCTAGGCGACTTTTTGTACGCAGCGGGCTTTTTTGTAGAGTACCGCCTCGTCTGTCTGACCCGCACCCTGCGGGCCATTTTGCGCTGGCTGCTGCGGTCCCTGGAGTTGCTGCTGCTGACAGCGCTGCGCCCCCTGGTTCGGGCCACCGACGACCTGAAAGCCGCTTTGCACGCCCCGGGGCGGCTGCTGCTGGGCTACCTGCTGCCCGCTGCAGCCGTCACCGTCCTGATACTGGTAGTACGCACCGGGCTTTCCCTGCCCTTTGCCCTGCGGGTGGAGGTCAACGGCCAGTTTGTGGGCTACGTAGCCAGCGAGCAGGCCTTTGACCGGGCCCGAAGCGATGTGCTGGCCCGTGTGAACTCCGCCCGGGAATTGCTGGCCGCTGCCGGGGAACCAACCCCCGACTGGGACCTGGAACCGGGCTATACCCTGGCCATCAGCCCGGACACCATGACCGAGAGCGAGATCGCCAACGAAATTCTGCGCACCAGCGGCGGCGAGATCAGCGAGGGCACCGCCGTTTACCTGGACGGTGAGCTGCGCTTTGTGACCACCGAGGGGGATCATCTGCGCGCTTACCTGAACGCCGTAAAGGAGCCCTGGCAGGACCCCACCAGTACCACCACCCGGGTGGACTTCGTACATGGGCTGCAGCTGGTGGACGGCATCTACCTGACCGGCTCGGTGGTGGACTACCGCACGGTGCTGGATGCCCTGCAGGCCGACGACGGCGCGTTGCAACAGGTACAGGTGCGCCGTACGGTGACCGACATACAGGAGGTAAGCTACGACACCGAAGTGCAGGAGGACGACAGCCTGGACTTTGGCAAAAGCGAGACCGTGCAGGCAGGTGTACCCGGCAGCGAAGCCGTGACCCGGGAACTGACCTATGTGAACGGTGAACTGACCGACGACCAGGTGGTGGACGTGCAGCTGCTGCAGGCCCCCACCACCGAGATCATCCGCCGGGGCACCCGGCTGAAAAACGGTATGATCGGCAAACTGGGTACCGGCACCTTTATCTGGCCGGTGCCGGGGTACAAATCCATCAGCCGATGGGCCAACCTGGACCCCACCTCCCCCGGCTTCCACCGTGCTGTGGACATTGCGGCCCCCTACGGTACACCGATCTATGCTTCGGACAGCGGCACCGTGGTGGAAGCGGTCAGCATGCACGCCAGCTGGGGCAACTATGTGAAGATCGACCACGGCAACGGCTACAAGACGCTGTATGCTCATATGTCCAGCTTTGTGGTGGATTTAGGCGACACCGTCGCCCAAGGGCAGCTCATCGGCTATGTAGGCAATACCGGCAACTCTTACGGCAACCATTGCCATCTTGAGATGAGTTACAACGACGTCCTGTTCAACCCCTACGAGGTCTTCCCCAATATGCCCACCAGAAATCCCGACTTCTGACAAAAATTCCCTGCCGCGGATGATTTTCCACGGCAGGGAATTTTGCTTTTCTTCCGTTTATTTGGCGCCACGCCCGGCAAACACCACCACAATGGTGCGCAGCAGGATTTTCACATCCTGCCACAGGGACCAGTTATCGATATACTGCACATCCAGCTTGACCACTTCCTCGAAGTTGTCGATATCGCTGCGGCCGCTGATCTGCCACAAGCCGGTCATTCCGGGTTTCATGCTCAGACGGCGCTTGTGATGGCTCTCGTACTGCTTGTACTCATCCACCGTGGGGGGACGGGTGCCCACCAGCGACATATTACCCACCAGCACGTCAAAAAACTGGGGCAGTTCGTCGATGCTGGTCCGGCGGATAAACTTGCCCACCCGGGTGACCCGGGGGTCGTCCTCGATCTTGAACATCAGGCCGTTCATCTCGTTCCGGGCCATCAGTTCCTTTTTGCGGGCCTCGGCATCCACATACATGCTGCGCAGCTTGTGGATGTAGAAATACCGGCCGTTAAGCCCCACCCGCTTCTGCCTGAAGATCAGCGGGCCGGGGCTTTCCAGCTTGAGGGGAATGGCCGTGACGGCGATGATGGGGATACTGATGAGGCAGCCCACCAGCGCACCTGCAATATCCATCACCCGCTTGAGGATCATGTCCCGCAGTTCCAGTTCGATGGTGCCCATGGTAACGATGTTGCCGCCCGCGCAGCGGCCCAGTTCCCGGCGCAGCCGCGCGGCGCTGGTCTCGTCGCAGCAGACTTCCTCGATGCGGTCCAGCACCTTGAGGCGGAAGTGGACGGTCAAGCCCATACTCTCCATCTCGTCCAGATAGGGGATGAAAGATTCGCCGCTGTCCATGGGGATATCCACATAGATTTCGTCCAGCGCTTCCCGCCGGATCCAGCTCATAAAAGTCTCAAAGGTCGCGCGGATGGGCACCCCCTCAAAGGTCTGGCCCATCTCCTCGGGCAGGGCGTCCAGCAGCGCCACACCGCAAATACGCTTGGACCAGTCCAGCTGCAGTTCACCGATCACCGCCGGGGCATGGTCCTTGGTGGAAAGAATGCCCACCAGGCTCTCCATCCCCTTGCGGTTACCCGCCCGAACCAGCACCCTTTTCAGCAGCAGGTGGCTCAACGGCATCAGCGCCGCGTTGACGAGCGGTACCGCCACGGCAAAATAGCGGGAGTCCAGCATTTCCGCCTTGGCCAGCAGCATCAGGGTGGAATAAACCGCTGCCATCAGCACATTGAAGCGAATGGACAGCTTGATCTCCCGGCCCATGGGGCGGGTGGCGATGTTTTCCCGCTGGTCAAAGAAAAGGAAGGTCATGATGAAAGCGATGGCCAGCAGGCAGAGGGTCTGTACCCAGTCCGCCACACTGTAGGGCACAATACGCCCCAGCAGGCCGTCGGTAATAAGCCAGGCCAGCAGTACGCCGACCACCAGCGTCACCAGGTCCAGGGCAAATACATAAGCGTATTGGAGTTTTTCACGTTTGTTTATCATGGTATTCCCTGCTCGCCCGGCACAGCTGTGTGCCAGGCGGTTTTGTTTTATACAGTATCAGCTTATTGTACCACGTTTGCCGTGGTTTTTCAATCACCGGGCGCCGGGCCAGGCCCGTCCCCCCGGGGGTTTCGATTCTTTCGTCATCCGCTTTACTTTGCACATCCAATGTGGTACAATACTTTCACTTCTGAAGTCCCGCCTTTTTCCGGCGGGACCCCGCCCTATGGGAGGCCCACCATGGATCACATTGACCGCAAGATCATAGACATTCTGCAAAAAAATGCCCGCGCACCACTGAAAGAAGTGGCCGACCAGGTTTTTCTGTCCAGCCCGGCGGTCTCGGCACGTATCGCCCGGCTGGAAAAAGCCGGTATCATTGCCGGATACCAGGCCCAGATTCACGCCCCGCTGGTTGGCTACCGGGTCAAGGCTTTCATCAACCTGGATATGGACCCCCAGCGCAAGCCGGAGTTCTACCCTTATATACAGCAGTGCCCCCAGGTGGTGGAATGCAACTGCGTCACCGGTGACTACAGCATGCTGATTGAGGTACTGTTTGCCACCACCCAGGAACTGGACCAGTTCATCAACCACCTGCAGCAGTTTGGCCGCACCCATACCCAAATCGTGTTTTCGACCCCGGTGGAACACCGGGGGGTGCCGGTATCCGATGCCACCGAACCGGAATGACCTTTTCCGACCCGCCTTGCAAAAGGCGGGCTCAGCGTGTCGAGAAACTCGACACGCTGCAAAAGGGGGAACAGACCCGCACGGCAATTGCCTGACGGGCCTATTCCCCCTCTTGAACGCCCCCTCGACAAAATTTGGCGGCAAATCGCGCACTCGACGCTATGCGTCTCGCACACAATTTGCCGCCAAATTTCCCTGTATGTGTCTGCACTGGTCGGCGCATGTCCGCCGGCGCAGACGATTTTATACTTTTTCGACAGTCTCTGCCCGCCTTGCAAAAGGCGGGATTTTTTTGTGATTGCCTATTGACAACTGTGTATACTGTGTATATACTGTAAATATCGAATATGTACAGTTCGATGATAAGGAGC
>DXBO01000138.1 GCA_019116485.1 Candidatus Gemmiger excrementavium | reverse complement strand
GGTATACTCTTTAGCTTCCAGTTCTTCCTGCTTGGCGCGAATCTGCTCCTGCATTTTCTGGACCTGGCGCATCATGGCGTTGGGGTCGGGGCGGCCGTAGCCTTTGGGCATTCTTGCTTTCATGGGTGGTTCCTCCAATGTTTATTTGTCTTCCACTTTCACATCGACCCCCAGGGCCTGCATGTTTTGCAAGGTCTGTTCGATGTTCACCTGGGGTGTGCCGCTTTCCACGGCCTTTGGCTGTTCATAGGGGCCAATGTTGCAGCGAATCTTGGTAACTTTGTAAATAGTCTCTTTGAGTTTCTTGCTGACCTCGCGGTTGTTGCGGATATAGTCACGGAAAGCGTCGCTGCACTCAAACAATACCCGCCGCCCGTCATAGTATGCCCGGGTCCCCCGCAAAAACGAAATCAGCATGCCGTCACTTTCCTCCAGGTCCGCCAGCACCAGCGCCCACTGGGCAAAAGGTTCCAGCGGGCCGGCCTCCGGCATCGGCTCCTGGCGGCGGGGCGCCGGTTTAGGGGGCGTTTGCCGCGGTGCCGGCGCAGCGGGCGGCTGTACCGCCGGGCGCAGTTCCGGCTGTAAAAAGGCCGGTTCGTCTTCCGGGGGCGGCAGTTCCTCCGGCGGTTCGGGGGCTTTTGCCTGTACCACCGGCGGCGGGGTGCAGGGCGGGGCGTTCTGCGCAGGGGGGACCGACGCAAAGGCCCCTTGTGCCGAAGCGGCAAAAGGCTGGGGGGACGGTTGCACCGGCTGAACCGGCGCGGCAGGCTGAACCACAGCCGCCTGGGGTTGGGTCAGCGAAAAGACTGCCAGTTCCAGTTCGATGCGCTGGTCGGTGCCGCGGCTCATCTTTTCCAGTGCCTGGCCAAAGGCGTTGATAGCCCGGATCGCCTCTGCCTGAGGAAAATCCTTGCGCTGAGCGTAGGCTGCCTCCTCTTCCGGCGAAGTGCCGGTGAGCAGTTCTGTACCGCCCGGCAGTGCACAGAGCATCAGGTTGCGGTAATGTCCGGCCAGTTCCATGCACAGGCGGCGCATGTCCACACTTTGCTGGCGCAATTCGGCGATCTTGCCCAAGGCTGCCACCGAATCCCGGGCAGTAATGGCGTCGCTGATCTCAAAAAGATACCCACGGTCGGTGACGCCCGCCATGCGGCGGACCAACGCCTCATCCACATGGTTGTCCACACCGGCGCAGGTATCCAGGATGGAAAGCGCGTCGCGCATGGCGCCGTCGGCCAGGCGGCCGATGAGCTGGGCGGCGTTTTCCTCCAGGTCGATTTGTTCCTGCCCGGCCACATAAAGCAGCCGCCCGGCAATATCCTGGGCCGTAATGCGGGCAAAGTCATACCGCTGGCAGCGGCTGAGAATGGTGACAGGAACTTTCTGCACCTCGGTGGTGGCCAGGATAAAGATAACGTGTTCGGGCGGTTCCTCCATGGTCTTCAGCAGGGCGTTGAAAGCCTGGGTGGAAAGCATGTGTACTTCGTCAATGATATACACTTTATAACGGCATACCGAAGGAAGATAGGCCACCTCGTCCCGCAGGTCGCGGATATCGTCCACACCGTTGTTGGAGGCGGCGTCCATCTCGATAATATCCATGATGGAACCGCTGTCGATGCCTTTACAGATTTCGCAGGCACAGCAGGGGTCCGGGCTGGTGGTGTCCAGGCAATTGACCGCCTTGGCAAAGATTTTGGCACAAGTGGTCTTTCCGGTGCCCCGGGTGCCGGTAAACAGGTAGGCGTGGCCAATACGCCCGGCGGCGATCTGGTTCTGCAGCGCCGTCACGATAGGCTGTTGGCCCACCACGTCGGCAAAGCGCTGGGGACGCCATTTGCGGTACAGCGCACGGTACATGGGGCGACACCTCCCTGTAAAAATCAGAAAAAGCGGGCAGAGCACGCGGCTGCGCCGCTTTGCGTACAGATGCAGGCTTGCCGCAGCACTGGACGAGCGCCGCTTAATGCTGCTCGGTTCCCCGCCTGACATGGTTCACAGGCCGCCCACGCACGGGGCCCGCATCTGTACGCAAAACAGCGCAATGCAGCCCTGTCCGCAAAAGTTATTATACAATATCGCCGCTATAATTGCAAGAGGCGGTTTTAGTCGGTTCCTGTTTTCGCAGATAATAAGTACCTTCTGCCGCACGGCACAGCGTGACACCGAAAATGTCGTCCAGCAATTTTTGTGCAAAAAGCCGCTCCGGCGTGTCAAAGGCCGCCAGACCGCCCCCGGCCAGCACCGCTACCCTATCGCTGTATTGCAGCGCCTGGGCCAGGTCATGCAGCACCAGCACAACGGCCTTCCCCTGCCCCGCCAGCCGGCGCAGCAGTTCCAGCAGTTCGAACTGGGCAGCCGCATCCAGGTAGGTGGTGGGTTCATCCAGCAGAATGGCGTCGCCCCCCTGGGCCAAGGCCATAGCCAGGTAAACCCGCTGCCGTTCCCCGCCTGAAAGTTCCCGCAGGTCGCGCCCGGCCCAACAGGCCACGCCGGTCTGATCCATGACTTGCTGCACCGCCGCTCTGTCCCTGGCGGTCATCTGGCGGGAAAGTCCCAGATACGGGAACCGCCCATGGCTGACCAGTCCCTGGACCGTGATTTCCGGGATATTGCGCACCTGGGGCATAAAGGCTGCCGCGCGGGCAAATTCCTTGCGGTTATAGGCCGCCAGGTCCCGCCCGTGCAGGCAGATGGTCCCACGCAGTGTCGGCAGCTGCCGGGCAACCGCCTTGAGCAAGGTGGTTTTGCCGCAGCCGTTGGCGCCCACCAATGCGGTGATCTGACCGGCCCGGGCCGTAAAACTAACATTTTGCAGGACCGGCACACCGCCATATCCTACCGCCACGCCACGCAGTTCAAACATAGACTCGCCCTCCCTTGTGATGCAGCAGCAGACTGAGAAAAAACGGCCCGCCGATCAGCGAAAGAAGGATGCCTACCGGAAGTTCAAAAGGTGCAAATAGCAGCCGGGCAGCGATATCACAGCCTACCACAAAAGCCGCCCCCAGCAATGCCGCTGCCGGTATCAGCACCCGGTGGTCGGTGCCAATAAGCCGCCGGGCGATGTGCGGTGCCAGCAACCCCACAAAGCTGACCAGGCCCGCAAAACTCACCGCCGCACCGGCCAGCAGTGCCGCCGCCAAGATGCCCGCAAACCGGGTCCAGGTCACGTGCAGCCCCAGCCCGGCGGCGCTTTCCTCGCCCAGGCAGAGCACGTTGAGGTCCACTGAAAGAAATACCGCCAGCACCAGCCCCGCCGCCAGATAGGGCAGCGCCGCCGTCAGCATGGCAGTGGTGACACCGGACAGGCCGCCCATCAGGAACCCCGGCGAGGTGGACACGATCTCCGGCCAGAGCAGTTTGAGGGCGTTGATTCCCGCTGTGAGCATACCGCTGACGGCCAGCCCCGCCAGTACCAGTGTAGTGCGGGACAGCCCTGCCCGCCAGGCCAGCAGATAGACCAGCAGGGCACACCCCAACGCCCCCAAAAAGGAGGACAGCTGCATGGCGCCGGGCACCGCGGGGGCTACCACAGCCGCCAGCAGCGCAAAAAAGCCCGCCCCGGCGTTTACCCCGATGACATTGGGGCTGGCCATGGCGTTGTTGAGTACCGCCTGCAGCAATACACCGGCTACCGCCAGCGCCGCACCAGCCAGCACCCCTGCCAGCACCCGGGGCACCCGCACAAAGGCAATGACCCGCCACACCGGATCATCGGTGCCGCGGGTACACAGTGCCTGCCACAGCTGGGCCAGGGTATAGGGCTGGCTGCCCAGGCACAGCCCTGCCAAAACTGCCGCCAGGAGCGCCGCCAGCAGCAGGGCCAGCACCCCGGCAGAAGCATAGGGTTTCTTGATTTTCTGTTGCATGGTTTCTCCCCTGCCGGCCTCGAAAAGCCGGGCGCTGCTCAGTCTTCCTCCGGCGGAGGCGGCACGTCCCGCAGACCGTCACGGTAGCAGATGACCAGCATCGTATCGGCGCCTTCCGGCGTGGTCACCACAAAATCATAGTTGTATACCGTATCCAGGCGATATTGCAGTGCGCCGTCCTCCCCCTGGGTCAGTACAAAATCCAGGTCCTGCTGGGGCATGACCTTGTCGTAGTAAAGGTAAAGGTCTGCGATATTCTCTGAAAAGCGCAGTTCCACCTGGTCTTTCTCCACACCGCGCAGCGTGATGACCGGTGTTCCTTCCACCTGTAAAGCCGGATGTTCGCTCAGGTTCAGGGCCTCTTCCCGGCTGAGCGCATAAGTGACCGGTTCTTCACTGAGCAGCATGCAGTGGCTCAGTTCCATGTACACCCCTGTGTTGGGCAGTTGCTGCTGCCACACGGGTTCAGTTTCCGCCGCAGGGGCCCCACAGGCCCCCAACAGCCATGCCAGCGGCAGCACCGCCAGGAAGGCGGCGTGTTGTTTTCTCATGGGCGGCACATTCCTTTCTTCAGCGGTAAGGGTCGTAAGGCGGGCGGGGCAGTTCGTCGCCCGGCTCCAGCGTGCGGGGGCACAGGCCGATCTCCGCCACAATAAACCCCATCAGCATGCCCAGATGGGTGTGCAGGTGGCGATATTGGGACAGGATCAGTGTAAAGCGGGTCCATTCACAGTTTTCCGGCCGCTGCAGCAGGTCCTCATCATGCAGGGAAGTCAGATACAGCGAGAGTTTGGCCTTGATGGTGTAAAAATAGGCATCGATCTGCCCCCGGTCCAACCGGGCCGCCGGATAGATGTCCAAATCCTGCAGGTCCGGCACATGAATGGGCGGTTCCACAAAATCGTTGGCCCGGGGGTTGATAAACCACTGGTCCAGGCTGTGCAGCATATGGTACAAATGCTGCCACAGGGGCGAGCCGCCGTAGTGCTTGTCCCACAGTTCGTCAGGGATGCAGTCCATCACATTCTGGGTTTCCCACAGGGCCCGGACCGTCATTTCGGCAATGACCGCATGGTACGATGTTTCCCGCATGGCGCACACGCCCCTTTGCTTGTTTTAGGGTAGTATGCGGCGGGTGAACGCCCTTTATTCCGCCACGATGACGGTGGGCAGCGTTTTTTCGCTGTACTGGCTGGAGATGATGGGGCTTAAGGAGACCCGGGAATAGATGCCCTGGGCCACGCCATCGTAGACATAGACGCCGGTGAGATTGTAATACCGGTTCTTGCCAAACGTACCGTCCGGGCCAATGCCGTAGTTTTCAGTGACATAGGGGCGGTAAAATTCCTGCAGCAGGTAGCCGGTGCGGGGGGTATTTTGTACGATCTGTTCCCACTCTGCCTGGGTACACTCCACCCCGGCATGCACCCCGCGGGAAGCATAAGAGTCCAGCGGTTTTAATATCCAGGCGTCCTTATCAGCCAGGACCCGTGGCAGGTCACTTTCTGCGAAAGTTTTTGTCAACGGCACATGGGCCCGGATGAATTCCCGCTCCTCCGCCGTGAACAGTGTCTGGAGCTGTGGTTCGTGCAGGATGCGGAAGATGGTCTTGTTGTGCACCAGCTGGGTGTGAAAATCCCCCACCAGCACCACCGCGTCATCCCGCACCGCGGCCAGCAGCGCCCCGCATTCAGCCCGTCGCTCCAGCACATCGCTGGTCACAGCCCGGCGGTAGATGGCGTCGATCCTGTGCCCGCCGGGACCAAACAGACATTTTTGGGCAGCGTCGTACCGCAGGGCACGCACATCGCAGACCTCCGCCGGGACGCCCTCCTCCACAAAACAGCCCTGAAACACCTCAAATTCGTTGACGGTGCCGCAGTCCAGAAAATCCACAATGGCCACATAGGGCGTCTGTTCCGTGCGGCGGATGCGGCGATACACCGCACACAGCGTTTTGACCCAGCTGTGGAACAGCTCACAGGTACGGGTCCGATGCCGGGCACAAAACACCCGGTGCGCCGTGGAAAGCTGCTGGGCACGGTTGAGTTCCCGGTCCTCATTCATGGCACTGGTGCCGTCGGTATTGAATTCACAATATTTGTAGGCGCCGGTCTCCTCGTTGTAGAAAAAGTCGATACGCGCCATGGGCAGCAGCGACGCCCGGGGGTCAGCCCGAAGAATCAGTTCCTCTGCCAGCGGCTCAAACCCGAACAGCGCCCGGCAGCCGGGGTCAAGATAGTAAGCATCCGCCACTTTGCCGAGGATTCCGTACAGTGTGCGGATATCGGCGGCAAAAGAGGCAAAAACCGCCTCGGTAAACAATTTGGGCTGGTAGCAGGTGCGCACATATTCCCCGTGGTGAATGGCCGAGGATGCCTTCATGAATTCGGTGATCTCATCAAATTCCCGGGCGAGGCGCCGGGGGTCCTGCTCAGCCAGGGCGGCATATTCCCGGTTGAGGGTCTGCAGTTCATTCATTGTCTGTATCTTCTTCCCGTATGGTTTTTTTGGTAACGGTCAGCCGCGCAAAGGGTTCCAGCAGCGCCCGCTCTTCCTGAGAAGGAGTACGGCTGCGAGCCTGAAGCAACAGCCAGGCCAGTTCCTTGCCGATGGGCCTGCCATAAACCCAGGCGTTATAACCATCCTTACAGACGGCCATTTTGGCGTTGGCGATATCACCGGTGGTAGCGCCCGCATAATGGCGCAGCACATTCTGCAGCGCCGCCTGGCTGCCGAAAATGGTCTTGATAAGCTGGGCATAGGCCGCAATATAGCGGGGCGGCATACAATCGGCGCCCCGGATCTCAATATAGGATTTCAGGCGCACATCGAAGAAGAACATGGACAACACATGTTCTATCTCCTTCTGGTGCATGTGATGGCCGTACAATTCCTGGGCACTTTTGCGCCCCACTGCCTTGGTGCGGTTGCCACGCAGCGCCACGATAAGCGGCCGGGTCAGCACCGTCTGGGCGTAGGAGTCGAATCCGAAATCCGGGTCCATCAGGTGGGGCGGCACACCGCAGCGGTCAGTATCCACGTCCTGCCAGATGCGGGTGCGCACGCTGTAGGCGTTGTTGCGGTTGCCCTGGTAGACAGGGGCGTTATCGCTGAGCAGTGCAAAAAACGGCGTCAGCAGACAGGCGGCGCGCATCTTCTGCACAAAATCCCGCTCGCTGAAATAGTCGATGGACAACTGGGTGGAGGTGGTGCCCCGCATCATTTGCATACCGCAGGCGCCGGTATTTTTGAAATAGCGGTCCATCGCCTCGTAACGCTGCTTGGGGATCAACGGCAGTTCCCCTGCCCGCCGGGTAGGATGGTAGCTCACCGTCCAGGCCCGCAGACCGTGGGTTGCCAGCGTCATGCTCAGTTCCAGATAAAACCGGTTGTAAATATCCAGGATTTCCGCCACGCTGCTGCGTGGCACAATGCTGACCTCCACCTGGCAGGCCGGTTCCAGGGAGACACCGTATGCAGCGGTCTGGTAGCCCATATACAACCCGTCAATGTGGATGGGGATATCCTGAGGCTGCTGCATCTGCCGCATCACATTCTGTATCTCGGCAAAGGTGACGGGCTCCCCGCCCGCGTGAGTGACGAAGTGTTCCACCTCCAGCCCGAGGGTAAGTTTTCCCTCCGGCTTGCACCCCTGCTGAAAGTAC
>DXBO01000137.1 GCA_019116485.1 Candidatus Gemmiger excrementavium | reverse complement strand
CGGGGGCGTGTTGGCTACCGGAATGAACCGTTTTACAAACCGGCCCTGACCACGGCTGCGTACATAAAGATACCCAATGATGGAGAAAATCAGGGCACCGATAAAGTTCACGAAGAGGTCTTCCATAGTGTCCAGCAGGCCAATGTCCAGATAGCCGCCCAGGCCCAGGGCGGTTTGGGTGCCGTCCCCTTGTAGCACAATCACATCGGTGATGTTGTGCAGGGCAATGGGGGTATTACCGCCTGTAGGGTCCAGCAGCACCGAACCGATGCTTTGTACCACACTGTCCTTCTGCATATCCAACAGGAAGAACTGGTCCATGGTGAACTCGAAAAATTCCCAGACAACGCCTACCGTCATGGAAAAGCAGAAAGCGACGATAGCCAGATACAGCGGAGAAAGATGAATGCGCGCCCGACTGTGCCGGTTCAGGATATCCAACAGGGAAAAACCGATGGCAGCACAAAGGAAACCGTTGAGCGTGTGCAGAACGGTGTCCCAATAGGGATAGGTGACGTAATAGGCACCGATTTCGCCCAAGATTTCTGCGGCATAGATAAACAGCAGAATAATGATCTCCAGCGTGTTGGGCAAGTCGATGTCCAGCTTGCGCTCCAGGACCGATGGCATCATGAACAGCCCCATGGTCAGCACGCAAAGGAAGACGTTCTCAAAGTTCCGATTGAAGATTTGTGCCAGCATCACCAGAACCACCGAGGTGCGTAGCAGAATGTAGGTGATGGTCACGGCCTTTTTCTCCCGCCACAGAGTGCGGAAAGAAGGCCGTCCGCTGGGTTTTGGATGTTCCATAGAAGCTCCTTTATTCCAGAGAAAAATCTTTCGGGTCCAACTCGGGCAATACCTGGCGGTGAGGCACCCGCATCAGCGGGTCGTAGCAAAAATGGCGGCAGCTGTAATAAGGGGACACCACACCTTTCTGTCGGCACAGTACCATTTTGGGGTCTGCCGCCGGGGTGCCGTACAGGCAATAGGCGCAGGCCGGGGAAATTTTGCTGCCATAATAGGTCTTTTTGAACATAGCCTCACCCCAAACGGTAAAAATATACCTACCCATTATAAAAGTTTTGCCGTATCTTGTAAAGGGCTGCGCAAAGAAACAGAAACACTACCACAGCGGCATCCGGTGCCAGGCGGCCAATAGGGATTACCGGGCCGGTCAGGGAACGGTATACGGCTGCACAGCCCGGTAAAAAGCGGGCGCACAAACCAACCAGCGGCGGAAAAAGTACCAGATGCAGCAGTCGGCTGACTACAAGAGGGCGAAAGGAAACAGTACCCTGTAGCAGCAGTGCCAGCTGCATCCACACAGACAGCCCCAGAAGGCTTAGGCAAACACAGCAGCCATACAGTGCCGTCCGGCCACCCAGCGCGGAAAAATCGGCACATCCCGCGCTGATCTCCAGCAGGGCGCTCATGCATGCCGTTGCCAGCGGCGCCTTGGGCAGATATGGGGCCAACAGCGTGGCCACGGTGCGGAAAAAAATCACACAGCCGCAGACCTGCAAGCTGCTGTCCACCGCGCTGGACAGCGCCGACGGCAGGAGGACCGGCCCGGGCTGCGCCGCCGCAGGCTGGGAACGCGGAGGTGTGCTGTGTGGAAGCAAGGGCAGGCAGAGTGCGGCACATAGCAGGTTGACGGCGAGTTGTGCGGCATACAGCAGAATACCCAGCCGCAGATTGCCCAACAGCAAACCGCCAACGCAGCCGATGACGAACCCCGGGCCGGAACAACAGCCCAACAGCAAAAGAAGGGTGGCATCCCGTGATGTGATGGTTCCGGCTTGCCGCAACCGGGCGGCCATCCGGGCGCAGACAGCATATCCGCCGGCCCATGCCAGCAGCAGGGCCGAAGCGGTCTGCTCACTTTGCAGTCCCAACAGTCGGGCCAACAGGCGGATGGGCCATCCTCTTAAGGAAAGAGAAGACAGCAATTCGCAGACAACAAAATAAGGAAAAAGAGCGGGCAGGACGCTGTGCAGACAAAGCTGGACGCCGCTTTCAAACCCTTGGGCTGCCAGCCGCGGCTGTCCCAGCAGGGCGGTACACAGAAGCGCGCAACCTGCCAATGTCAGTATTCTGCCGGAAAAATAGCGACTCATAACTGGCCTCCAATCGCGTATATTGAATTGACCGCGCAAGTGGAAAGGGGGACGCCGGTGAAACGTCAGCAAAGAAGAAAACAGCGTTTCCGCAGGGAGCGGCCACCGCTGCGCAGCCTGGTAGCCCAGCCAGCCGCCGCTTTTTATCATCTGCCGGAATTTGAACTGCGGGGCGAATATCTGCTCACCGACGGTTGCCGCCGGGTGTTGGACTTTTCGCCGGAAGCGATTTGCCTGGATATGGGAAACTTTACAGTAACATTTTATGGCAGCGGGCTGCGGATAGAATCTTTCGCAGGTAAAAGGCTGGTGATGGCGGGGCGTTTTTCCCGCATTGAATTTAGAAATAAATGGGAGAGGAGTGTGCCATGAACAAGGGGGCCTGGGCGGCAGATCGCTTTACCTTCCGGGTCACCGGCCCGTATGCTCTTCGTTTTTTGGGGACAGCCGGTGCCCAGGGAATCCGCCTGGCAAGGCTGCACAGGGAAAAGGACGGCTTTACGGCTACTGCTTTCGGCGTGGACCGGGCGGCACTGTATCGTATTGCCGCGCAAGGCGGCTGGCAACTGGAGGTATTGGAGCGCCGCGGTCCGGGCCGGTGGCTGGAACGCCTGCTGGACCGTCCGGGGCTGCCGGCAGGGATGGTTCTGTTTTGCTGCCTGATACGGCTGCTGGAGGGGCTTGTATGGACTATCGACTTCGGGGAATTGGAGGGGGAACAGCAGATGCGGCTGCGCACTTTGCTGGTATCCTGCGGTGTACGGGAGGGGGTTTTTCTGGATGACGATACTTTGCAGACTGCACAGAATGAAGCGCTGCGCCAGAGTGATCTCTTCGGCTGGATCAGCCTGAATTTTGCAGGGGGACGCCTGTGGGTCGAAACTACCGATGCGGAGTATCAGACCGTCCGGCAGGAAACACTGCCTGCCCCGCTCTACGCTAAAACGGAAGGGGTGATTGTTGCGGTAGAGGCAGAAAGCGGCTTCGCGGCGGTGGAAGTGGGGCAACAAGTGGCGGCGGGAGACCTGCTGGTGGATGCCGTACGGTTGGATCGTTCCGGTGAAGCCGTACTGCAGGGAGCCTCAGGCCGCATTGTAGCCAGGGTGGAAAAAAGCTATACGACGCTGCAGCCCTACACATGGACCGGTCCTGTGCTGACCGGAGCGGGGGATACCGTGTACCAATGGTTTTGGCCGGGGTGGTCCGACACTGCGGCAGAGCCGCCAACAGAAAATGTACTGACAATCGAGCGCTGGATTCCCTTGCGGCTGGGAAGAATCTGTCTGCCTGGGTGCATTCGGCAAACCAATTGGTGGCAACAGCGGGAGGAAACGATTGTTTACACCGCTGAACAAGCACAGGCCTTGGCCAGGCGCAGCTGCCGTGCCCGGCTGTATGAGGAATTTCCAGATGCAGTGATTGAATCGGAACAGAGAAATGTGTCTGCTACAGAGGAAGGTGCAATGTGTACGATCCGTTATGTATTTTGTGCGGACATTGCCAGTGCTGGTGACCCGGCAGGAACGGAAAGTCAGTGATGCCGAAACGAGAAGAAAAATTTTGTGCAAATTACACAGTTTCTTTTGCAAAAAACTGTGATATAATCTGAATGGATTCTTGTAAAATCTGGCAATGGAGGGGCGCAAGATTGGCAGAACGTTCCGTAGAACTGGACAGCATTGAACTGGCGGCGGCCATTTTCGGCAACTGTGACCAGAACATCCATCTTTTGGAAAAAGAATTTTCGGTAACGGCGGTATGCCGCGGTTCGGAACTGCGCTTTACCGGAGCCGAGGAAGACGTGCAGGCGGCACTCCACGCGGTAGAGGGAATGGTGACCCTGATGCAGAACCACACCCCGCTGGAAGAACAGACTGTACGGTACTGCATCAGCCTGGCCCGGGATGGCGAGGCCAAACGTCTGCAGGAACTGACCGATGATTTTGTGGCGGTAACGGCCAAGGGACGCCCCATTCACCCCAAGACTCTGGGCCAGCGAGAGTATCTGGCGGCTATCCGCAGGCATGCGGTAACCTTCGGCGTAGGCCCTGCGGGTACCGGCAAGACCTACCTGGCAGTGGCCATGGCGGTCAAGGCATTCAAGTCCAAGGATGTAAGCCGTATCATCCTGACACGTCCCGCCGTGGAAGCGGGCGAAAAACTGGGATTTCTGCCCGGTGACCTGCAAAACAAAGTGGACCCCTATCTGCGCCCCTTATATGATGGGTTGTTTGACCTGCTGGGGGCAGAGACTTTTCAGAAACTGTTTGAAAAGCAGATCATAGAAGTGGCGCCCCTTGCCTATATGCGTGGACGCACATTGGATGATGCGTTTATCATTTTGGATGAAGCGCAGAACACCACCCCGGAACAGATGAAGATGTTTTTGACACGTATGGGCGTGGGAAGCAAGGTGGTGGTTACCGGCGATGTGACCCAGATCGACCTGCCCGACAAAGCGCGCAGCGGCCTGGTGGACGCGCTGCAGGTATTGCGTGAGGTGGACGGCATCGCCCAGGTATACCTTACGGAAAAAGATGTGGTGCGCCATCGGCTGGTGCAGCAGATCGTCAAAGCTTATGAAAAAGCCGCCGGCGGACCGAACCGGCGTTGAGGAAAGAATCATACAGGAGGTTGATACCCTATGTCCAACAAGGTGCTGATTACCAATGACCAGAGTGTGGTGAAGGTGCCCTCCGGTCTTCGCATCCTGATCCGCCGCAGCTGCAACGCAGTGCTGGACTTCGAAAAGTTTGAAGGCCCCGCCGAGATCAGTGTGACGTTTGTAGACAACGCCCGCATCCATGAACTCAACCGGCAGTACCGGGACAAAGACTCGGCTACTGATGTGCTGAGTTTTCCTATGGGGGAAAACGGAGCGTATGATATTGATGAGGACAATGGCTGCAAAATCCTGGGAGATATCGTTATTTCCATGGAACGCGCCATGGAGCAGGCGGAACTGTACGGCCACAGCCTGCAGCGGGAAGTGGCCTACCTGACAGTACATTCCATGCTGCATCTGCTGGGCTACGACCATGAAGCCAGCGGCCTGGAAGCGGTGCGTATGCGGGAAAAGGAGGAAGCGGTACTGATTAAACTGGGACTGCCCCGTACCGTTTCGTATACCAGCGATGAGATCTGAGATCAAGCGCTTCGGCCGCGGCTTTGTCTATGCGTGGAACGGCATCCGCGCCGCCGTGCAGGAAGAACGCAATTTTCGGTTTCATCTGTGCGCCATGTGCTATGCGTTTGCAGCGTCCGTTCTGGCCGGTCTTTCGGCGGTGGAATGGGCGCTGGTTGTGTTGTGTGTGGGCGCTGTGCTGGCAATGGAACTGATGAATTCCGCCGTGGAACGCGCTGTGGACAAGCCGGACACCACCCACTGGTGGAGTGCCGGCGCCGCCAAGGACATGGCAGCTGGGGCGGTGTTGTTTATGGCGCTGGCAGCGGCGGCAGTGGGGGGATGTCTGCTGATTCCGCGTTTGGATGTGATCCTGGCCAAACTGTCGGCTGCACCCGCGGCCTATGTGGTTCTGGTGCTTACACTGATTCCTGCGTATCTGTTTACCTTCCGTTATCCGAACCAGAAGAAGAAAGGCGAAATATCCGATGGCAAAACCGATTCCTGAAATGCCCAGCAGCGTATTCGTGGCGCTGGTGGGCCGGCCCAATGTGGGCAAGTCCAGCTTGACCAATTATCTGGTGGGGGAGAAGGTGGCTATCGTCACCAAAAAGCCCCAGACCACCCGCAGCCGGATCACCGGTGTCATTACCCGCGGCCCTGTGCAGTATGTACTTATGGATACACCGGGGATTCATGCGGCCCGCAACAAACTGGATGCCCGCATGACCCAGACGGCAGCGGCCAGCCTGAAAGATGTGGACGTGACGCTGATGTTGTTTGAGCCGACCGGGGAACTGACTGAGTCGGAGCGGACTATGATAAAAGCGCTGCAGAGGGGTGGGCCTGCCGTGGCTGTCATCAACAAAGTGGACCTGCTGGACAGCTTTGCGGCGCTGGAGGCCCGCAAAAAAGAAGTAGAGGCTTTCGGCTGCTTTGATGCGGTGGTGGCTGTCTCTGCCAAGGACGGCACCGGTTGTGAGGAACTGTTCGCACTGCTCATGCCCTATGGCAATGAAGGCCCCCACTATTTTGACGATGACGCCTTTACCGATATGCCGGAGAAGGAACTGGTGGCGGAACTGGTGCGGGAAAAAGCGTTGCTTTTTCTGCGGGAGGAAATTCCCCACGGCATCGCAGTGGTGGTGGAGCGCTTCAAAGAGCGGCCGGACAAGGACCTGATTGACATCGACGTGGATATCTACTGTGAGCGCAAAAGCCATAAAGGGATGATCATCGGCAAGGGCGGGCAAATGCTTAAAAAAATCGCATCCGCCGCCCGTCTGGATATTGAGGAACTGCTGGGGGTCAAGGTGAACCTGCAGTGCTGGGTGAAAGTGCGCGAAGACTGGCGCGATAATGAGCAGCTGCTCAATTCCCTGGGTTTTGCCAAGCCGTGACAAAATGCAAACCGCCCCGGTTGGACAACATTTCCGAATCTTTTCTGTTACCATGATGGAAGCAGAAAGGGGGAACCGGTTATGCTTTGTCCGGCGGGGGATTGGGCGCGCTTTGCCAAGACAGGCAGCGTATACGATTATCTGAACTATAAAGCGCAGCAGTGCGCACTGCGGGAGGAAGAGCATGCAGATCGCAACGACGGGGCTGGTGCTGCGCCAGGTCAAGGTGGGAGAGGCGGATCGGATTCTGACGATTCTGACCCCTGATCTGGGTGTAATCACAGCATCGGCCAAGGGCAGTCTGCGGCTCAAAAACAAACTGTTCAGCGCCACGGGCGTATTCTGTTACTCGGAATTTACTCTGTCCAGCGGGCGCAGCCACTATTTTGTGGATTCGGCCCAGGTCAAAAAAGTGTTTCACGGCATTTCCGGCAGTGTGGAGGGGATGGCCCTTGCCACTTATCTGGGGGAAATCGCCCTGACCCTGGCGCCCGCCCCGCCGGAGGCGGATGCGCAACTGCGGCTGCTGCTCAACAGCCTGTATATGATCGGGGAAAAGCGGCTGCCCCTGCGCCAGATCAAAGTAATCTATGAGCTGCGCACCATGAGCAAAGCCGGGTATCAGCCCGACCTTCTCAGCTGCAGCAGTTGCGGAAAGTATGAGGGCGGAGAATTTTACCTGGACCCGGTGGAGGGAAACCTGCTCTGCGCCGAGTGTGCCGACAAAGCCCGGCACATCCCCAATCTGGACCCCGGGGCGCTGTATGCACTGCGCTATATTTGTCTGGCGGAGGATCAGAAGGTTTTTTCCTTCACACTATCACCGACCAGCCTGAAAAACCTGTCCCGCGTCAGCGAGCAGTACTTGCTGGCGCATCTGGAACACGGGCTGAAAAGCCTGGACTTTTTAAAAACTGTACTGGAATAAGGAGAAGCAATACCCCCTATGGATACCGCCTACAAGACAACGCTGGAACTGGATAAAATTCTGGCCCGCGCCGTGCAACTGTGCGCCTGCCGGGAAACCAAAGAACTGATGGAGGCCCTGGAGCCTTGTCCCACGCCGGAGGAAGAGCGCTATGCCCTGGCCCAGACCGACGCGGTCTATTCGCTGTTGCTCAAAAACGGCAGTCCGCGGTTCGGCAGTGTGTCCGGTGCACGGCGTATTACGGCCCATGCCCAGAAGGGCGGCATCCTCTCCATGGGGGAACTGCTGGAAATTGCCGCCACGCTGCGCAATTTCTCGGGCCTGTCCCAGTGGTACGGCCTGAGCGAACACGAGATGCTGCCCACCGACGACCTGTTCTACGCTCTGACACCCCAGCCCACGCTGGAAAAACAAATCTCGGACAGCATCCTCTCGCCGGAAGAAATGGCCGACACTGCCAGCGTGACACTGCATGACCTGCGCCGCAAGATACGCCAGACAGAAGATTCCATCCGCACCAAGTTGGACAATATCATCAAAAACTCCACCACCAACAAGTTCCTGCAGGACGCGGTGGTGTCGCTGCGCAACGGGCGCTACGTGGTGCCGGTGCGCGCCGAGTACCGCGGCGAGGTAGGGGGCGTCATTCATGACGTTTCCTCCACCGGTGCCACCATTTTTGTGGAGCCCACGGCAGTGGTGGAAGCCAACGCGCGCATCATGCAGCTGCGCGCCCAGGAGCAGGAGGAGATCACCCGTATTCTCAGTTCTTTCTCGGCACAGGTCGGCTCGTTGGAACCCCAGTTCTCTTACAGCTACGAGGCCATGTTGCAGATCGACCTGCTGCTGGCCAAAGCGAGGCTGGCGACGGAACAAAATGCCTTTCGGCCTGCTGTCAGTGACAAGGTTTGCTTCCGGCTCAACCGGGCGCGGCATCCGCTCATCGACAAAAAGAGCGTGGTGCCGGTGGACATCGCCTTGGGCGAGGAATATGATACCCTGGTGGTCACTGGTCCCAACACCGGCGGCAAGACAGTGTCGATCAAAACGGCAGGGTTGCTCAACGCTATGGCCCAGTACGGATTTCTGATTCCCGCCCATGAGAGCAGTGTGGTCTGCCATTTCCGGGAATATCTGGTGGATATCGGCGACGAGCAGAGCATTGAGCAGAGCCTTTCCACTTTCTCCGGTCACATGAAGCGCATCAGCGGGATTTTGCAGCGCGCCGGGCATGGCACGCTTGCGCTGATCGACGAATTGGGTGCCGGTACTGATCCGGCAGAAGGCGCGGCGCTGGCGGTGAGTATTCTGGAACAGCTGCGCCGGCAGGGCAGTCTGCTGATGGCTACCACCCACTATGCAGAATTGAAGGTGTATGCGCTGGAGACTCCCGGCGTGGTCAACGCCAGCTGCGAGTTCAATGTGGAGACCCTGATGCCTACCTACAAGCTCAGTGTGGGTGTGCCGGGTAAATCCAATGCGTTCCTCATTAGTGCCAAGCTGGGGATACCCCAACAGATCATCGACGCGGCCCGGAACCATATGTCCAATGATGACAAGCGGTTGGACAGTGTGCTGGCCCAGCTGGATGATTTGAAACTGCAGCTGAAGGAAGCTCAGGCTGAGGCAGAAAAAGCCAGGTACGACGCTGAACATGCTTTGGAAAGCGCCGAGAAAAAGCGCGGGGAATTGATGGCCCAGGGCGAGCGGGAACTGGAAAACGCCCGTCGGCAGGCCCATGAACTGATGCAGCAGGTGCAGAACGAAGCCTATGCCCTGACGGATGAGCTGCGCAAAATTCAGAAAGACGAAAAGACCAGCGCGGCCCAGCGCGCCGTGCGTGCCCGGGAAATTGCCCGCAAGGACACCGAGACCCTGCTGAAAAAGACCGACGCCAAGCCGGCACCCGCCCGCAATTTTGTTCCTCTTAAGGAGGTGCGCATCGGGCAGGAGGTAGTCATCGCCGAACTGAATCAGACCGCTACCGTGACGGCGCGGCCTGACCGGGATGGCATGGTGGAAGTGCGTGCCGGCATTATGAAGACAAAGGTACCGCTCTCCGGCTTGCGGGCACCGGACAAGATGGAAAAGCGTCCCAAACAGGAACCCCGCCGGTCCAGCACCCGGGTCCAGCTGGACAGCAGCCGCAAGACCAGCATGGAGATCAATCTGCTGGGCTATACGGTGGAGGAAGCCCTGGCCGAAGTGGACAAATTCCTGGACAGTGGTCTGCTGCGCAACCAGCAGACGCTGTACATTATCCACGGCAACGGCACCGGTGCGCTGCGCAGTGCGATTCAAAAGCATCTGCGCACCCACAAAGCGGTCAAAAGTTTCCGCCTGGGCCGTTATGGCGAGGGCGAAAGCGGTGTGACCGTGGTGGAACTGAAGTGAAGAAGCACAAACGGGCAGCATGCCTCCAAGCATGCTGCCCGTTTTGTGTGGCTCAGCCTTCTGTCAGTTTGTCAAACAAATGTACGATCTGGGGGTCTTCCAGCTTGATGACCCGGCCAGACAGGTAGTGCAGGGTGTTTTCCTGCGGGATGCGTCCGAAAGTCAGCCGCTGGGCGCAAAGTGCCTGGGTTTTCAGGCCGGTGGGCTCATTCATTTTGGAATTTCCGTATTTGATGTCGCCCAGCACCGGGTGGCCCAGGTAGGCAAGATGGGCGCGGATCTGATGGGTGCGCCCAGTGATAAGCCCGATGCGGCACAGCGCAAAGGGGCCGCTTTGGCGGATTACCGTAACTTCAGTGATAATCTGTTTGTAGCCCTGTCTT
Organism: Candidatus Gemmiger excrementavium; assembly: GCA_019116485.1. Taxonomy (GTDB): domain Bacteria; phylum Bacillota; class Clostridia; order Oscillospirales; family Ruminococcaceae; genus Gemmiger; species Gemmiger excrementavium. The sequence continues at coordinate 2,210 of DXBO01000137.1, read as the reverse complement.
TCCCGGGCGTGGATGCGCACCTTGTTGTTCTTTTCACTGTGCTGCAGCCAGGCAATGTGACGTCCCGCCGGCGGCGCCCCTACCGTAATGGTCAGGTATTCCTTCTTCATCTGATCGGTGCGGATGATCTCGTTCAGGTCCCGCAGGGCGGCGTACTCTTTGGCGGCCAGCACCAACCCCTCAGTGCCTCGGTCCAGCCGGTTGCAAAGGGCCGGGGCAAAGCGGTTCTCAGCCTGTGGGTCATACTCGCCCTTGGCCTGCAGGTAGGCGGCAAAAGCATCTACCAGGTTGGGGTCACCGGTACGGTCACTGTGGCACAAAAGATGAGCCGGTTTGTACAGGACAGCCAGATGCTCATCCTCATAGACAACGGTCACCGGCGGCTGGCGGCGCGGCGGTTTCGGTTTGGGGATGGCAGGCGATGCGGGGAAAAACTCGTCGTTGATATATAACTCGATCAGGTCCCCGGATTTCAGCCGGGTATCCGGCTCGGCGCGCTTGCCGTTGACCTTGATGCGCTTGTTTCGGAATGCTTTATACATCAGGCTGCGGGGCATTTCCCGGGTCACGCTTTCCACAAAGCGGCTCAGACGCACGTCGTTTTCGTTGGGACCGGCGGTATAACTTTTCATGAACAGCTCTCCTGCAAAAATTGACTCTTTCCAAAATCTTTCCTACAGTATATAATAAAACCGAAAAAAGGTAAAGATAAAGCGGGAGGGTTGCCGATGGCAGAGAACAAGGACGGATCCCTGCACGAAAAGCACCGTGCACGGATGAAGGCCCGCGTGGCGCGTGACGGTCTGGAAAGCCTGGCCGAACATGAAGCGCTGGAATATCTGCTGTTTCTGGCCATCCCGCGGGCAGATACCAATGAACTGGCTCATCGGCTGATCCAGCATTTCGGAGATTTCTGCAAAGTAATGGAGGCGGAGCCCCAGGAACTGAAACAGGTGAAAGGAATCGGCGACAAAAGCGCCCAGCTGATCTGTACCGTCATGGGCTTCTGCCGCTATTACAGCCTGAAAAAGCGGAAAAGCCGCGCCGCGCTGGACAAGACCGAACAAGCGGTGGAATATGTAAAACCGCTGTTTCTCGGGCAGCAGAACGAACTGCTCTATCTGGTCCTGCTGGACGACAAATGCCGCCCGCTGCAGGAACTGCGCGTTGCGGAAGGCGTGCCCAACCGCGTCCACATTGATACCCGCAAACTGCTGCGGGATGTGGCCCGTACCAACGCCACCTGCGGTATTCTGGCCCACAACCACCCTACGGGGCTGGCACTTCCCAGTGAAGCGGATGTGATCGCCACACTGGGAATTATGCAGACACTGGACCCTATCGGGGTGCGTATCATTGACCATATCATAATAGCAGGGGAGGATGCCTGCTCCATGCTGCAGCGTGGCTGTCTGCCGGATTTCCGGGCGACGCCGGGAATTCTGAATGCAGCCAGCGGGCGCTGACTCTGGTGCACTCTGCGGTCCGTCGGGCGCGGGGTGCATCTTTTTGTGTGCTGCGGCACAAAATTATGAGCAGGGGACTTTACTTATAAATGGGACTATGTTATAATCCGAATACAACAAAATGTTGTTAAGAAAGGGGAACCATAATGGAGGAAGTTTTTCACCTGAAGGCCCCGTTTCAGCCCACCGGCGACCAGCCCCAGGCCATTGAGGCACTGGTACAGGGCATCAATGCAGGGGATGAAGCTCAGACGCTGCTGGGCGTGACTGGCTCCGGCAAAACGTTTACCATGGCCAATATCATTGCCCGGTGCAATCGTCCCACCCTGATTCTGGAACCCAACAAGACTTTGGCCAGCCAGATATGCACCGAGATGCGCACTTTTTTCCCCGATGATGCGGTGGAATACTTCGTGAGTTACTACGATTACTACCAGCCGGAAGCCTACATTCCCTCCACGGATACCTATATCGAGAAGGACAGCGCCATCAACGATGAGATTGACCGTCTGCGGCATTCCGCCACAGCGGCCCTGTCGGAACAGCGCAACGTTATCATCGTGGCAAGTGTGTCCTGCATCTATTCGCTGGGCGATCCCATCGATTACCGCAGTATGGTCATCAGTCTGCGCCCCGGCATGCAGCTGGAGCGGGACGAACTGTGCAGCCGTCTGGTGAAACTGCAGTATGAACGCAACGATATGAACTTCATCCGCAACAAGTTCCGGGTCAAGGGCGATACAG
>DXBO01000136.1 GCA_019116485.1 Candidatus Gemmiger excrementavium | reverse complement strand
GGCTTCCAGCCCGCGCAGACCACCGGTGTTGGGCACCACCACGCTCTTGACATTCTTGATGATGTTGCCGCTCACATACAACGCACAGCGGCGGGGCACGCTGCCCGGGTCCAGCAGACTGCGGGCGGCTGCCGCGGCATAGGCCACCGCGGCGGGCTCGGTGCAGCCCATAGCCAGCAGCAGTTCTTCCCGCAGGATGTTCAGGTACAGGGAATAGGCGGCGTCGGTTTTCTGCATGGCGGATGCTTCCTTTCTGCGGGTGTTCTCTGTCTTTCATTATACGGGTTTTGCGGATTTTGTAAATATCCCGCCATTGGCAAGGCTGCCGCGGCGTGGTATACTGGGGGTAACAAACGCCGGGCGGCACCCGGCGGCACAAACGGAAAGGACCGGTGAACCCCATGGCAAACAATTTTACCTTCTATTCCCCCACCGAGATCGTCTTCGGCCGGGGCACCCATACCCAGGCGGCGGAATACATCCGTAAGTACGGCGGCAGCCGGGTGCTGGTGGTCTACGGCAGCGAGCGGGTGGTCAAAAGCGGTCTGCTGGAGCAGGTAGTGGCCCCTATGCGGCAGGCGGGGCTTGTCTGTCACCTGCTGGGCGGCGTGGTGCCCAACCCCCACCTGGGCAAGGTGTATGAGGGCATCGAGATCGGCAAGCGGGAGGGAATCGACTTCCTGCTGGCGGTGGGCGGCGGTTCGGTCATCGATACCGCCAAGGCCATCGCCTACGGCCTGGCCGAGCCGGACCGGGACGTGTGGGAACTGTTTGACGGCAAGCGGGCCGCCAAGGCCTGTCTGCCCCTGGCCTCGGTGCTGACCATCGCCGCTGCGGGTAGCGAGTCCAGCAACAGCGCTGTCATCACCAATGAAAAGACCGGTCAGAAACGCCCCTATGACGACAACCTGGCCCGGCCCAAGTTCGCCGTCATGAACCCCGAACTGACGCTGACCCTGCCCGACTACCAGACCCAGAGCGGCTGCGCCGACATCATGATGCACACGATGGAGCGCTATTTTACCGGCAGCGGCAACATGGAACTGACCGATGCCCTGGCCGAAGCGCTGCTGCGCACCGTGATGACCAACGCCCGCATTTTGCACGAGGACCCGGCCAATTACGACGCCCGGGCCGAGGTCATGTGGGCGGGCTCGCTGGCCCACAACGATCTGACGGGCTGCGGCAACGGCGGCGGAGACTTTGCCACCCATATGCTGGAACACGAGATGGGCGGCATGTTCGATGTGACCCACGGCGCGGGACTGGCAGCCATCTGGCCCAGCTGGGCGCGGTATGTCTGCGCCAGTGCGATGCCCCGGTTCGTGCGGTATGCCGTCAACGTTATGGGGGTGACCCCCGGCGCCGACGACGCCGAGACCGCCGAGAAGGGCATCCGCGCCATGGAGGATTTCTACCGCAGCATCGGCATGCCCACCAATATGCGGGAACTGGGCATTGCCCCCACCGACGACCAGCTGCACGCCATGGCCGCCAGCTGCGCGTCGGCCTGCGGCGGCAGCAAGGGCTCGGCCCGGCTGCTGTATGAGGCCGACATGTACAACATCTACAAAATGGCGCTGTAACGCCTGCAATCAAAACCACCCCGCCCCGGAGCCAACGCTCCGGGGCGGGGTGGTTTTCCGTTTGCCGGTCTGGCGGGGTCAGTTTTCGGCCAGGTAGCTGCGCAGGTTGTTCAGGACCTTTTCGCTCAGCAGCACAAAGGCCTGGCGGGTGCGCCCGGCAGACACGTTGCGGCACACCACACGGGGGTTGGTGAAAAAGTCCTCCCGCACCGGGCCTGCCGCGGCGGCAGTGTCGCAGAAGAACCAGTTGCCCGGCCTGGCCACCCAGCGTTCCAGGGCGGCGCTGTCAAAGCCGGGACCAATGGAGGTGTTGAACAGCACTTTGCCGTCCCCCAGGGCGGCAAATTCCGCCTCGCCCAGAAGCAGCACGTTTTTGTTCAGGCAGGTGATGACCACCTGGCTTTTTTGCAACAGTTCGGGCAGGGGGGTGAAGTGCATGCCGGCAGCCTCGGCGTCCGGCTTGGGGGCGCGGCAATAGTAGCGGATATCCGCCCCCAGGAACCGGAGAGCTTCGGCGATCATCCGGCCCGAAGTGCCGAATCCTACCATGCCCACCGGCAGACCATAGATTTCTTCGGCTTCGTCGTGCAGCCGGGGCAGGTCAAAGCCGTGGAGCAGCCCGGTCAGTTCATGCAGCACATACTCCACCACGCCCCGGTCACCGTAATCCCGTATACCCTTGACGCAGATGCCTTTCTCCCGCGCAAAGGCAATGTCCACGTTGGCGCTCTCCTCGGAATACAGGCTGCAGCACATGCCGATGTACCGCAGGTTGGGGCACCGGGCAATCACGTCCCGGTCCATACGGGAGGTATAACTCAGCAGCACAGCGTCGGCATCCCCGATGCGCCGCACGATCTCGTCATTGTCGGCGGGAATATCGTCGTACAGCACCACTTCGCTGGCCAGGCTGTACAATTCCTTTTCGGCTGCAGGAACCAGGCTCACCGGTTCAATGGCCGTCAATTTGCGAAACATCTCTTGTTCCCTCCTGTTCAATGCAGTTCCAAAGGGCTGGCCAGGTTGCGCAGCAAGGCTACCAGGCTCCAGCCCGCAATGGCACTCTTGTCGGAATAGATGTCCACTACCGCCTTGGCGCCGCCGCCTTCGACGGTGATGCAGTGGTCGTCCCCCACAAAGCCCGGCACGCTGGTGATGCGCATGTCGGTGTGCTCGGGGCCGGCTGCCGCCAGCGACGCCGCCACCGCCACATTCACCCGGGTGGGCAGCAGGGCGATGGCCTCGGCGGCGGTGCCCGCAAAGGCGTCCTGCCGGAGGGTCTCCATCTCAGGTCGGTAGACCGGGCTGCCCTGCAGGGATTGGGGGCTCTTGTGGGTGTGGAAGGTGACCTTAGGCTCGGCGCCGCCGGCCCGGGTCATCAGTGTGATGGTGGAAAGCACGTCGAAACCGCCTACCGCACCGGATGCCAGGTATACCTTGCGCCCGCAGCGGGCGGCAGTCTCGTGCACCAGGGCCTTGAAGGCCTCGTCGGCAAAGGCGCCGATAGAGATGACCGCCAGGTCGGCCCCGCTCTCCAGAATGGGCACCGCGTTGGCCCGCAGACCGGGAATGCCCGCAGTCTCCACCACGATGTCGGGGTGCAGTGCCAACAGGGCGGCAGTGTCGGCACAGCAGGCGCAGCCGGTCCATTCGGCCAGCTTTTGGGCGGAGGCCGCCGTCCGGCTGGTCACGCCCACCAGTTCGTAATCGGGCAACAGCCCGTCGCGGCAGGCCCCGGCTACAATGCTGCCCAGATATCCGCAGCCAAGGATGCCCAGTTTTCGTTTGCTCATGGCACACTTCCTTTTCCGTCCCACGGGGACGGATACTTTTGCTGCCCTCATTCTACCATACGGGCCGGGAAAGAGCAACCGCGCCCCCCTCTTGACGGGGCGGGCCCTTTGCGCTATAATACAGCATCAAGATACAGCGCAATGCCGCTGCGGAAAGGAACCTGATCTTACCATGAACGACGAAGGCGACGCGGAACCGAGCCGCCGAATCCGCAACAAGAGGATAGAAAGCATGGCCCCGCCACTTCCGGCGCAGGGCTGTGCTTTTTTGCGTTTTTTGTGTCTTTTCGGGCTGTTGTGCGGCCACACTAACCCTGAACCATTGTAAAGGAGAAGATTTTTTGTGCAAAACCTGCCTTCCCAAATCCTGCTGCAGATTGTATTCATTCTGCTCAACGCCTTTTTCGCGGGCTCAGAGATCGCCTTCCTGTCGCTGAACCCGGTCAAACTCTCCAAAATGGCGGAGGGCGGCGACAAGACCGCTGCCCGGCTGCTGGCCCTGGTGGAAAACCCCAACCGCTTTTTGTCCGCCATCCAGGTAGCCATCACGCTGTCCGGCTTTCTGGGCGCCGCTTTCGGCACCGAGAACTTTTCCGGCTACCTTACGGACTTCCTTCTCGGCCTGGGGCTGGGGCTGCCCGCCGGCGCGGTGACGGTGTTCTCCATGGTGGTGGTCACCGTCATCATCTCGTTTTTCTCCATCGCTTTCGGCGAGATGGTGCCCAAGCGCATCGCCATGCAGAAACCCTACCTGTGGGCCCGGACGGCGCTGGGGGTCATGCACGGCATCAGCACGGTGTTTGCCCCCATGATGGCACTGCTCAACGTGACCACCAACGGCACGCTGCGCCTCTTCGGCATGAAGACCGAGGCCGAAGACGCCGCCGCCAGTGAAGAAGACATCCGCCTGATGGTGGAGAACAGCGGGGAGCAGGGCACCATCGCCCAGGAAGAACAGCAGTGGATCGAAAACGTATTTGACTTCGGTGACCTGACCGCCAGCGATGCCATGACCCCTGAACCGGAGGTCACGGCTTTCAGCCTGGACGAAGCCCCCGACACGGTACTGCACACCATCCGGGAGACCGGCCTGAGCCGCTACCCTGTCTATGAAGAGAACATCAACGATATCCGGGGCATCCTCAACGCCCGGGACTTCCTGCTCAATCTCCAGCGGGAACATCCCAAACCCCTGGCCGAACTGCTGCGCCCTGCCTATTTTGTGCCGGAAAATGTTCACGCTGACCGTCTGTTCCGGGACATGCAGGCCCAGAAACACCATCTGGCCATCGTGGTGGATGAATACGGTGGCACCGCGGGCATCGTCACCATCGAGGACCTGCTGGAAGAGATCGTGGGCAACATCTACGACGAATTTGACCCCGAGGAACCCCAGCCCATCCTGGAGGTGAGCCCCGGCGTCTGGCGGGTGGAGGGCAGCCTGCGGGTGGAGGACCTGGCCGACGTGCTGGGGGTGGACCTGCCCGACGACCTGGACTACGACACAGTGGGCGGTATGGTCCTGAGCTGTTTGCACGCTATCCCCCAAGACGGCGCGCAGTTTACGGTAGAGACCCACGGCGTGCGCCTGCGGGTGGAAGCGTTCCAGGATCGCAAGGTGGTCAGCGCCCTGGTGGAAAAACTGCCCCCCGACGATGGGGCAGCCCCGGACGCCGAACCCCAGGCATAACCGGCAGCGCCGGGCGGTCTGTCATGGTCCGCCCGGCGCTGTGGTGGTTCCGGGCTTTACCCCGCCGCCCAAACGCGCTATAATGGGACAAAACCGTAGATTTTGTGAGGATTTGTACCATGAAAACACTCAAACTGCGCCAGGTCCTGCTGGTGGCCAGCATGCTGTTCGGTATGTTTTTCGGCGCGGGCAACCTGATTTTTCCGGCCTCCATGGGCCAGCTGGCGGGGGGCAATCTGTGGCAGGCGTCGGCAGGCTTTCTCATCACCGGGGTGGGGCTGCCGCTGCTGGGGGTGGCGGCCCTGGGCATCAGCCGGGCCGAAGGCCTGCTGGAACTGAGCAGCCGGGTCAGCCGGGGGTACGGCTTGTTTTTCACCTGCCTGCTCTACCTGACCATCGGCCCCTTTTTCGCCATTCCCCGCTGCGCCACCGTCTCCTACACGGTGGGGGTGCAGCCCCTGGTGCCGGGGGCGCAGCCCTGGGTGCTGGCGGTGTTCTCGCTGGCGTTTTTTGGGGCGGTGCTGTTTTTCTCCCTGCGGCCGGGTCAGATTCTGACCTGGATCGGCAAGGTACTCAACCCGCTGTTCCTCTGTTTTCTTGCGGCGCTGCTGGTGCGGGCGCTTATCAGCCCCATGGGGGCCGTTTCGGCGGCGGAACCCGCGGGCAGCTATGCCACGGCGGCTTTTGCCACCGGCCTGCTGGAAGGCTACAACACCATGGACGCCCTGGCCTCGCTGGCATTCGGCATCATTGTGGTCAATACCATCCGCTCCCTGGGGGTGAGCGAACCCGGCGCGGTGGCACGCAGTACTGTGGGGGCGGGCGTTTTCAGCTCACTGCTTATGGCGCTGATCTACCTGCTGGTCACGGTGGCGGGTGCCCAGAGCCGGGGGCTGCTGCCCATTGCCCCCAACGGCGGCGAGGCCCTGGCCCAGATCGCCCGGCACTATTTCGGCGGCGCCGGGGCGGTGATCCTGGCCGTCACCGTCACGGTGGCCTGCCTCAAGACCGCCGTGGGCCTTATCACCAGCTGTGGGGAGACTTTCGTCAAGCTGTTCCCCGGCGGACCTTCCTACCGGGTGTGGGCGGTTGGGTTCTGCGTGCTGTCCTTCCTTATCGCCAATTTGGGACTGGACGCCATCATCGCCTACTCGCTGCCGGTGCTTATGTTCCTCTACCCGCTGTCCATTGTGCTGATCCTGCTCACCCTGGCCGGCGGGCTGTTCGGCCATGACCCGGTGGTGCTGCGCTGGACCATCGGCTTTACGGCGGTGGCGGCGCTGGTGGACTTTGCCCGGGCTTTGCCCGAAGCTACCCGGGCCGCTTTGCGGCTGGACGGGTTTCTGGCCGCGGTGGACGGCGCCCTGCCTCTGGCGGCCCAGGGCTTCGGCTGGGTGATCCCCGCCGCCCTGGGGTTGGTCATTGGCCTGGCGCTGCGGGCTGCAGCGGCCCGCAAAACCGCGTAAACCCCAGACAGGAGGTGCTTTTATGCTGCACAAAGTATTGCTCATCGGGGCCGGGTCCATCTGCCCGGCGCATATTCAGGCTTTTACCGCGCTGGAAGGCCGGGCCGTGGTAGTGGGCGTGGTGGCCCGCCACCTGGCATCCGCCCGCCGGGCCATCGCTGCCGCCGGGCTGGACGCCGTGGCCTACGACGACTACAAGACCGCCATCCGGGCATCGGGATGTGATGTCGTTTCGGTGCTGACCCCGCCGGACACCCATTGTGAGATCACCGTCTACGCCCTGGAACAGGGCTGCCATGTGCTGCTGGAAAAACCCATGGCCCCCTCGCTGGCCGAGTGTGACGCCATGCTGGACGCCGCCCGCCGTACCGGGCGGCTGCTGCAGGTGGTGGCCCAGAGCCGCTGCCTGACGCCGGTGTGGCGCACCAAACAGCTGCTGGCAAGCGGGTTGCCGGGGCGGCTGCTCTACACCCAGGTCAACTCTTTCTGGTACCGGGGCCGCAGCTACTACGACCTGGCCTGGCGGGGACGCTGGGCCACCGAGGGCGGCGGCTGCACCTTTGTGCACGCGGTGCATCACATTGATTTACTGGCCTGGATGGCCGGTATGCCCCGGCAGGTGACGGCCATGATCGGCAACGTGGCCCACACCAACAGCGAGGAGGAAGACCTCTCCATGGCGATGCTGCGCTATGACGACGGAAGCTTTGCCCAGCTTGCGGCCAATCTGGTCTGCCACGGCCAGAAACAGGCCCTGACCTTTGCCTGTGAGCGGGCCAATCTGGAAATCCCCCACGCTTTTGCTGCCGACACCCCGCTGGAAAACGGCTTTCCCCGGCAGAACACCGAATTTTTGCGGGAACTGGAAGCCGCCTGGCAAGCCATCCCGCCCCTGGGGTACGAGGGCCACACCGGCCTGGCCGACAACCTGCTGCGGGCCGCCGACGAGGGGGCGCCCCTTATCAGCGATGGGCAGGCGGGGCGCAACACGCTGGAACTCATTATGGCAATCTACAAATCGGCGGCGGAAAATGCCCCGGTCACGCCGCCCATTGCCCGGGAGGATGACTTCTATACCCGGGAGGGTGTGCAGCGCCGCATGCCCCATTTCTACCAGAAGACCGGCTTCCTGGCCCAGTTCGCCAGCAACGAGATCATCCTGGCAGGGGACAACATGAAATAAACAAAACCGCACGCGGACCTGAAAAAGATCCATGTGCGGTTTTTGCGTATGGGGTTCAGCCCAGGGCCACGTCCAGCACCATCATGCAGCAGAACCCGGCGGAGAAGGCCAGCGCCCCGATGTTGGAGTGCGCCCCCTCGGACATTTCGGGGATCAGCTCTTCCACCACCACATACAGCATGGCCCCGGCGGCAAAGCTCAGCAGCACCGGCAGGGCGGGCACCACCCAGGCGGCAGCCAGTACCGTCAGAAGTGCCGCTGCCGGTTCCACCGCGCCGGACAAGATACCGTACCAGAACGCCCGGCCTTTGCTCAGCCCTGCGGCCCGCAGCGGCATCGAGACGATGGCCCCTTCGGGGAAATTCTGGATGGCGATGCCCAGCGAAAGGGCCAGCGCCGCCGCGGCGCTCAGGTCCGCCCCGCCTGCGGCCAGCCCGGCATACACAACGCCCACGGCCATCCCTTCAGGGATATTGTGCAGCGTCACGGCCAGCAGCATCATGGTGGTGCGGGGCAGCCGGGCGGGCAGCCCCTCGGCATGGTCGGCGTTCTGGTGCAGGTGGGGGATCAGCGTATCCAGCGCCAGCAAAAACAGAATGCCCAGCCAGAACCCTGCCGCCGCGGGCAGAAACGCCAGCTTGCCCAGCCCCGCCGCCTGGTCCATGGCGGGGATCAGCAGGCTCCAGATCGAAGCCGCCACCATGACCCCGGCGGCAAAGCCGGTCAGGGCCCGGCGCACACCATCCCCCAGCTGACGTTTCATACACAGTACACAGGCCGCGCCCAGGCTGGTCCCCGCAAAGGGGATCAGCAGGCCGGCCACGGTTTGCAGATTCATACAACACCTCATCGCGGCATCGGAGGGCCGCATCTATTCTTTATTCATACTTAAATTATATGTTTTAAGACCCCCGCTGTCAACCCCGGGTCCCGGCATTTTCCCCTTGCGCGGCGGGTCGGTTTTGGTATATGCTGGTAATAACAGCCGGAAAGGGGTGTACCTATGGTTTCTGCTTCCAGTGAGCATCTGCGGTATCTGCGGGTGCTGGCCCAGCAATATCCCACGGTGGCGGCTGCCGCCAGCGAAATCGTCCGCATCGAGGCGATTTTGCGCCTGCCCAAAGGCACCGAACATTTCATGAGTGACCTGCACGGCGAACACGAGGCCTTTGTGCACATCCTCAACAGTGCGTCGGGGGTCATCCGGGAAAAAATCGACATTGTGCTGGGGCCGGATGTGCCGGCTGCCGAGCGTGCCGAACTGGCTACGCTGGTCTACTACCCGGCCCAGAAGCTGCCGGAACTCAAGGCCCGGCAGGCCGACCTGGGGGACTGGTACCGCATCACGCTGCTGCGGCTCATCAGCCTGTGCCGGTTTGTCTCCAGCAAGCATACCCGGGCCCATGTGCGGGCCGGTCTGCCCGAAAGCTGCGCCTACATCCTGGACGAACTGCTCCACGCCCATTTTGAGGACCACGACAAGGACCTCTATTACGGGCAGATCATTGCCAGCATTGTGCGGCATGACCGGGCCGACGCCTACATCACCCGTCTGTGCGAGGTGGTCAAATGGCTGGCTGTGGACCGGCTGCACATCGTGGGGGACCTGTTTGACCGCGGCCCCCGGCCGGACCGTATCCTGGACAGCCTGATGGCCCACCATCAGGTGGACATCCAGTGGGGCAACCACGACGTGGTATGGATGGGGGCGGCGGCGGGCAGCCCGCTGTGCATCCTGACGGTACTCAAAACCACCCTGGCTTACAACAACATCGACACGCTGGAAAACGGCTACGGCATCAGCCTGCGCCACCTGGAACGGCTGGCCCAGCGGGTGTACGGGCATTCCGACGTGACCCGCTGGATGCCCCACACCGACGCCCGCAACGCCGCCGCCGGCGACCTGACCGCCACGGCCCGTATGCACAAAGCGGTCACGGTGCTCATGCTCAAGCTGGAGTCCCAGGTCATCGCCCGCAACCCCGACTTCCATATGGAGGCGCGGGACTGGCTGCATCGCATCGACTGGGCGGCGGGCACGGTGCGCTGCGGCGACGGCACCTACCCGCTGCTGGACGCCGATTTCCCCACTGTGGACCCCGCCGACCCCGCGGCGCTTACCGCCGAGGAACAGCGGGTGGTGGACGGCCTGGTCCGTGCCTTTGCCGAAAGCGAGCGTCTGCAGCGGCACATCCAGTTCCTCTACGCCCACGGCGCCCTGTACAAGGTATGCAACGGCAACCTGCTGTATCACGGCGCGGTGCCCATGACGCCGGAGGGCGGTTTTGCCGTCCATGAGTACGAGGGCCACGCCTGGAGCGGCAAGGCTCTGTTCGATTACTGTGACCGACGGGCACGGCAGGGCTACTTTGCCCCGGCGGGCAGCGCGGCCCGGCAGGCCGGGCAGGATTTCCTGTGGTATCTTTGGTGCGGTGCCCAGTCGCCGCTGTTCGGGCGCAGCGCCATGACGACCTTTGAACGGCTCTACATCGCCGACCCGGCCACCCACGCCGAGCGCAAGGACCCCTACTACCACCACATCAACGACCCCCGCACCGCTGAAATGATTTTGAACAACTTCGGTCTGCACGGGGCGGGCTGCCACATCGTCAACGGGCATGTGCCGGTGCGTGCCATCGAGGGGGAAAGCCCCGTCAAGGGCGGCGGGCGGCTCATCATCATTGACGGCGGCTTCTGCCGCGCCTACCACCAGAAGACCGGCATCGCCGGGTACACGCTGGTGTACAACTCCCGGGGGCTCATTTTGCGCACTCACCAGCCTTTCGAGAGTGTGGAAAAGGCCATCCACGAGGACGAGGACATCGCCAGCAAGAGCGAGTACATCTACACCGCGCCCCAACGCATCCAGGTGTGCGACACCGACGAGGGGGTGCGCAAGCGGGAACTGGTGCGCGACCTGGAAGCCCTGGTGGAAGCCTACCAGAACGGCCTGATCCCCCAGGGACTGGGCCGCTGAATACCTAATGCAAAAGGGGGAACAGTCCCGCACGGCGGTGCCTGACGGGCCTGTTTCCCCCTTTTGAAATCCCCTTCGACAAAATTTTACGGCAAATCGCGCACTCGACGCCCTGCGTCTCGCACACAATTTGCCGCCAAATTTCCCTGTATGTGTCTGCGCCGGTCGGCACATGTCCGCCGGCGCAGACGTTTTTTGCTGCAAAAGATGGGAAATTCCCCCTTGACAAACCGCAAGGAAAGGTGTAGCATTAAAACATACCAAAAAGGTATGAAATAAAACCGCCCGGCGCCCTGCATCCCAATCCCCGCAAGCACGCCCGGCGGGAAAGGAAGCTGTTATGCACATCTATGCGGATCATGCCGCCACCACGCCCACCAGCCCGGCGGCGGTACAGGCCATGCTGGCCGCTATGAAGGATACCTGGGGCAACCCCAGCAGCCTGCACACCGTCGGCCAGCAAGCCGCCGAAGCCCTGGCCGGTGCCCGCGCCCGCATTGCGGCGCGGCTGGGCTGTGCCCCCCAGGAAGTGATCTTTACCTCCGGCGGAACCGAGGCTGACAACCAGGCTCTGCGCAGCGCTGCCTGCCAGGGGGCTGCCCGGGGCAAGAAACACATCATTTCCACCGCCTTTGAGCATCACGCCGTGCTGCACACACTGGACAAGCTGGCTGCCGAAGGTTTTGAGATCACCCTGCTGCCGGTGGGGGAGAAGGGGCTGGTCACACCCGACCAGCTGCGGGACGCCCTGCGTCCCGACACCTGCCTGGTCAGCATTATGTACGCCAACAATGAGATCGGCACCATCCAGCCCATCCGGGAACTGGGGGCGGTCTGCCGCGCGGCGGGCGTTGTGTTCCACACCGACGCTGTGCAGGCGGTGGGGCACCTGCCCATCAACGTGGCAGCGGACAACATCGACATGCTCTCGCTGTCTGCCCACAAGTTCGGCGGCCCCCGGGGTGTGGGTGCACTCTATGCGCGCAAAGGCCTGCGGTTGGAACCGCTGCTCTGCGGCGGCGCCCAGGAGCGGGGCCGCCGTGCCGGCACCGAGAACCTGCCCGGCATTCTGGGTATGACCGCCGCCCTGGACGAAGCCTGCGGCGCCATGGCAGAAGTTACGGCCCGGCTGGTGCCGCTGCGGGACGAGCTGATCGCGGGGCTGTCCCAAATTCCCCACGGGGCACTCAACGGCGACGCCGTGCAGCGGCTGCCCGGCAACGTCAGCTTCTGCTTTGAAGGCATCGAGGGCGAGTCCCTCTTGCTGCTGCTGGACGACAAGGGCATCTGCGCCTCGTCGGGTTCGGCCTGCACCTCGGGCTCCCTCGACCCCAGCCATGTGCTGCTGGCCATCGGCCGCGTGCACGATGTGGCCCACGGCTCGCTGCGGCTGACCCTGGGCCCCGACGCCACCCGGGAGGAAGTACAGTATCTCATCAACGCCGTGACCGATGCGGTGGCCTGCCTGCGGGGCATCTCCCCCGTATGGCGGGACCTGCAAAGCGGCGTCCGCCCTTATATCCTGCCCTGAAAGGAGTTTTCTCTATGGCTTTGTACAGCGATATCGTGATGGACCATTTCCGCCACCCGCGCAACGTGGGCGTCATCGAAAACGCCGACGGTGTGGGCGAGGTGGGCAACGCCAAGTGCGGCGACATCATGAAGATTTACCTCAAGATCGACGGCGACACCATCGCAGACGCCAAGTTCGAGACTTTCGGCTGCGGCAGTGCCATTGCCTCCAGTTCCATGGCTACCGAACTCATCAAAGGCAAGCCGGTATCGGACGCTCTGGCCCTGACCAACCAGGCGGTGGTGCAGGCGCTGGACGGCCTGCCCGCCCACAAAATTCATTGTTCGGTCCTGGCTGAAGAGGCCATCAAGCTGGCCCTGAAAGACTACTACGACAAAAACGGCCTGGACTACGACAAGCAGCAGTTCCCCGACTGCGAGAACTGCGCCCACTGCCACGCCCACTGAGCGCCGTCACCCAAAAAACCGCCCGGCCGCAATGGCCGGGCGGTTTTGCGTGTATCACAAAGTCTGGGCGGCGCGCTGTTCCATGGCCGTCAGTTCGGGCATGACGGTGCGGCGCATGGTGATGTAACAGGCCAGACCGCCGATGATGTTGGAGATCGGCTCCGCCAAAAATACGCCGTTGACCCCCAGCCCGAACAGGTGGGGCAGCAGCAAGGTCAGCGGCACCACGATGAACGCCTTGCGCAGCAGCGAGAAAAACACCGCGTGTTTGGCCTTGTTCAGCGATTTGAAAACGCTCTGCCCGCTGAACTGGAAAGCCATCATCACGAAGCCGAAGAAGTAGATATGCAGCGCGGGCACCGCCGCGGCCAGCAGCGCTTCCTCGTGGTTGAAGATCGAGATAAAGGCCGCCGGGAACAGCGACACCAGCCCCCAGAACAGCATGGTGTAGCCGAAGCCCAGCTGGGTCATGAACCGGATGGCCTTGCGCACCCGGGGCACGTTGCCGGCGCCGTAGTTGTAGCTGATTACCGGCGATGCGCCGTCCGACAGCGCCATCACCGGCGTCTGGGCGATCTGCCGCACCGAGTTGATGACCGTCATGACGCTGATGTACAAGTCGCCGCCAAAGCTGCGCAGTGTGGCGTTGCAGGCCACCTGCACCAGGCTGTCGGTAAAGGACATCACAAAGCTGGAGGTGCCCAGCGCCGCTACCCGGCGTATGCAGGCCCAGTCGGGCCGGAATCCCCGCAGCACCAGCCGCAGTTCGGTCTTGGGGCCGGTCAAAAAGCGCACCACCCACAGCGCCGAAAGCCCCTGGGAAATCACGGTGGCGATGGCGGCTCCCCGCACCCCCAGCCCGGCGCCGAAGATCAGCAGCGGGTCCAGGGCAATGTTCACCACCGCGCCCAGCAGCACGGTCAGCATGCCGGTGCGGGCAAAGCCCTGGCAGTTGATATAGGGGTTCAGCCCCAGACTGGTCATGACGAAAACGGTGCCCAGCAGATAGATGGTCAGGTAGTCGGCGGCATAGGGGTAGGTGCTGTCGCTGGCGCCGAACAGGTAGAGGATGGGTTTGTGAAACACAAGCCCCAGCGCTGTCAGCACCACGCCGCACACCAGCAGCATGAACCAGGCATTGGTCATGATGCGCCCGGCGGTCCGGTTGTCCTTCTGGCCCCGGGCAATGGCGCACAGCGGCGAACCGCCCACCCCGAACAGGTTGGCAAAGGCCGTCACCAGCGTCACCAGCGGAAAACACAGCCCCAGCCCGGCCAGGGCCAGTGTGCCCTCGCCGGGAATTTTGCCGATGTAAATGCGGTCCACAATGTTGTACAACAGGTTCAGCACCTGGGCCACCAGCATAGGTGCGGCCACAGCCAGCACGCTGCGGCGCACATCCCCGGTGGAAAAATCCACCTGCCGCCCGGCGCCGGGCGGCGGGTCGCGATGAAGCATGGGGAAAGATCATCTCCTTGGGCCGCGCTGCTGTACGCGGTTTTGGTTCCAGTATATCACATCCGGGGGAAAATGCAAAAATCGGCGTGCTTTCCGCCGTCTTGATTTTATCGCTTCGCTCTTTTATAATAATAGCGATTGCAGAACAGACCGGGGAATGTCGGCGGCAAGGGCCGTCGCCCCCGCGGAAAGGAGCCCGCCCATGCGCATCGCCATTGTGGAGGACAACGCCGAAGTGCGCGCCCAACTTGCCGACTTTGTGCAGCGCTATATTTCAGAGACAGCCAGCCCCCTGCAGGTGGAAACTTTTGGGGATGGCGCGGCCATTGTGCCCTACCAGGGCGGGTTCGACATCATTTTTATGGATATTGAAATGCCGGAACTGGGCGGCATGGCGGCGGCAGAACGCATTCGCGCCGTGGACCAGGACGTGGTGCTGGTGTTTGTGACCAACATGGCCCAGTATGCCATACACGGCTACGCGGTGGACGCCCTGGACTTTGTGCTCAAACCGGTGAATTACTACCAGTTCAAGGTCAAGCTGGAGCGGGCCATCCGGCGGGTGCAGCGCCGGGGCAGTACCCAGATCACTCTGCAGACCATGGGGACACTGCGCCTGGTGGACACCGCCGAGATCCTCTACCTGGAGACCCGCAACCGCATGCTGTATTACCACACCACTGCTGAAGTACTTCCGGTACGGGGCAGCCTGCAAAATGCCGAAAAACTGCTGGCTCCTTACCATTTTGCCCGGTGCAACCAGTGTTATCTGGTCAACCTGCGCCACATCAAGGCCGTGCAGGATGACTTTGTACTGGTGGGCCAGGACCGCCTGGAGATCAGCCGCCGCCAGCGCTCTGCCTTTATGGCAGCAGTGGCCGCCTATGTCGGGGGTGCGCTGGTATGATGGTGTGGCTGCTGCTGTGCGGCGCCTCGCTGGCTTTTCTGCTGCCGCTGCGCCACCGGCCCCGTTTCGGCGGGCGGCTGGCGTTGTGCTGGGCGGCCGCCCTGCCGGTGGTCCCGCTGCAGGGATTGGGGCCGGCGCTTCCCGGGGTGGTGCTGGGCACGGCGGCTTTTGCGCTGCTTTGGGCTACCGTCACCGCCCGGTTCTGTACCGAGCAGGAGTGGACAGCCTGCTGCTACTGCGGCATCTGGCTGCTGCCCTTGACGGACCTGCCCTATGAACTGTGGCACCTGATCCGGGATATCCTGCAGGAACAGGGGGTGACCTGGCCGGGTACGCCGGCTGCGGAGGTCGTTGTCTATCTGGCCTTTGTGGCAGTATGTTATACTGCGGTGTACGGCACCATTGCACGGACCATGCCGGAGGAAAGGGTCTACCATATCGGGCCGCGGCAACTGTCCAGCGCGGTGGTGCTGGGCGGCATTTTTGTGTTCCAGTTCCTTACCCTCCAGCGGGTCTGGTCTATGCCGGAGGCGGTCAGCGACCAGCTGATAGCGCCGGCGTTTCTGACCCAGCTGTACTGCCTGACACTGCTCTACCTGCAGACCGAGCTGTTCAAGAAATCTGCTATGCAGAAGGAAATGGATGCCCTGAACCTATTGTATGACCGCCAGCGCCAGCAGTACCGGGTGGCCCGGCAAAATGTACAGATCATCAACAAAAAGTGCCACGAACTCAAAGTGCAGATCGCCGACCTGCGCCGTCTGGCACCCAACGCCGACACACGCCGCAGCCTGGACGAAGCGGAGCAGGCCGCCCGGCTGTACGACGCCGACATCCACACCGGCAACGAGGTGCTGGACGTGGCCCTGACCGAAAAAAGCCTGCTGTGCGAGTCTCACGGCATCCGCCTCAACTGTGTGGCGGACGGTGCCTGCCTGCGGTTCCTGGAACCGGGGGACCTGTACGCCCTGTTTGCCAACGCACTGGACCCCGCCATTACGGCAGCTTCTCATCTGGCCCAGCGTGACCGTGCCATGATCGACCTGCTGGTCTGTACCCGGCAGGGATTCGCGGTCATCAACCTGGTCTACCCGCTGGACACCGCGCCGGAATCCCCCAAGGCGGGCCGGTACGAACTCAAGGTGGTGCGGCGCATCGCCCAGAAATACGGCGGCACCGTCACCGCCGAGACCCGGCAGGAGTTTGCTTCCCTCAAAGTTCTGCTGCCCCTGGCGGAAAATACCCCGCAGTAAGCGTCTTTGCTTTGTGAAACCTGCACAAAGCAAAGACGCTTTTTTTTGGAACCTTCTGACCGATTATCCCCGCAAACGCACCGATTTTCGCAAACCCGTTGCGCAAAAGCAAAAAATACGCTACGATATTTACAGAATATTCATAAATTGGAGGCGGGTTATGCGCATTTATACCAAACTGATGGAGAACTGGCAGTTTACCGGCCCTGACGGGAGTACCGCCGCCGTGACCCTGCCGCACACTTGGAACAACATCGACGGCCAGGACGGCGGCAACGACTACTGGCGGGGCACCTGCACCTACCGCACCCGGTTTGCGGCGCCCGTCTATGATGCCGAGGCCCAGCAGGTCTGGCTGCAGTTCGAGGGTGTTAACGCCAGCGCTGTGGTGACCCTCAACGGGCAGGAGGTGGCCCGTCACGATGGCGGCTATTCCACCTTCCGGGTGGACATCACCGACCGGCTCCAGGCCGACAACGAACTGACCGTGGCGGTGGACAACAGCATCAACGACACGGTCTACCCCCAGAAAGCGGACTTCACTTTCTACGGCGGCATCTACCGGGATGTCAGTCTCATCGTGGTGGGCCGGGATCACATTGCTCTGGGCTACCTGGGCGGTTCCGGCGTGCAGATCACCCCCACTGTCCAGGACAGCGACGCGGCTGTGAACGTCAAGACCTGGATCGAGGGCGACGGCGAAGTGCAGATCGAACTGCAGGACGCCGAGGGTAAAACGGTGGCCACGGGCACCGGCCTGGACGCCAGCATGACCATCCCCGCCGCCCACCTGTGGGACGGTCTGCGGGACCCCTACCTGTACACCTGCGTGGTGCGCCTGGTCAAGGACGGCGTGCCGGTGGATGAGGTGCGTCAGCATTTCGGCGTGCGCAGCTTCTCGGTGGACGCCAAGAAGGGCTTTTTCCTCAACGGGCGCCCCTACCCGCTGCACGGTGTGTCCCGCCATCAGGACCGCAAGGGCCTGGGCAACGCCATCACCCGTGAAATGCACGACGAGGACATGGCCCTGATCCGGGAGATGGGCGTCAATACCATCCGGCTGGCCCACTACCAGCACGACCAGTATTTCTATGACCTGTGCGACAAGTACGGCATGGTGGTCTGGGCCGAGATTCCCTATATCTCGGAGCATATGCCAAACGGCCGTGCCAACACCATCAGCCAGATGAAAGAGCTGATCGTGCAGAACTACAACCACCCCTGCATCGTCTGCTGGGGCGTCTCCAACGAGATCACCATCTCCACCAAGGACAACAAGGACATGCTGGACAACCACCACGTCCTCAACGACCTTTGCCATGAGATGGACAAGACCCGCCTGACCACCCTGGCCTGCTACGCCATGTGCGGCCCCTTCAACCCGGTGGCCCATATCACCGACCTGGTCAGCTGGAACCTCTACCTGGGGTGGTATGTGCCGGGGCTGTTCCTCAACGATCTGTGGATGGATTTCTTCCACCTGCGCTACCCCAACCGGCCACTGGGCTTTTCGGAGTACGGGGCCGAGGGCATGCCCAACCTGCACAGTTCCCACCCCCGCCGGGGCGACCACACAGAGGAATACCAGGCCAAGTACCATGAGTACATGCTGGAATGCTTTGCCCGGCATCCCTGGCTGTGGGCTACCCATGTGTGGAATATGTTCGACTTCGCGGCGGACGCCCGGGACCAGGGCGGCGAGCCCGGCATGAACCACAAGGGGCTCGTCACCTTTGACCGCAAGACCAAGAAGGACAGCTTCTACCTGTACAAAGCCTGGTGGAGCGACGAGGCCTTTGTGCATATCTGCTCCAAGCGGTTTGTGGACCGTACCGAAAGCGAGATCGAGGTCAAGGTCTATTCCAACCAGAAGACGGTAGCCCTGTACGCCGACGGCAAAAAGATCGGCGAGCAGACCGGCGAACACGTCTTCACCTTCCGTCTGCCCCTTCAGGGCGAGGTCCAGGTCAAGGCGGTGGCCGGCGACAAGATCGACGAGGCGGCCTTCCGCCATGTGGATACCCCCAACCCCGCCTACAAGCTCAACAAGACCAAGTCCAAGAGCGCCAACTGGGTGTAAGCCCCCCGATTCAGGTTATCCCCTGCCGCCACGGCAGGGTGTTTGACATGGGGCGGCCCCCCAAACCCCCGCCGTGGCCGTGCAACGCGCGCAGCCGGCCCCGGCGCGGGGGTGGGGAGCAGCCTACAGAGTATATGGAAGAGAGGAAAACAGCATGCAAAAGAAACCCAAAGTTGGATTGTGGTCCGGCCTGACTGCAGTCAGCGCTGTGTTGACGGCTGCTGCCATGGTGGCGACCTTTGTGGTGGCCCCCATGTATGAGACGACCATCAACGTGGCCACCAACGCCAGTACCTATCGCATCATCAAGGGCGATACCACCGAGGACACCAACTACTTCACCAGTTCTTTTGCCTCCAATGAGGAGCGCGAGTCCTACGAAGAGGAACTCTGCGCGCTGGTGGAGTCCGAAGGCGCCGCGCTGCTCAAGAATGACAACGCCGCGCTGCCTCTGGCCTCGGGCGCCAAGGTCAG
Source organism: Candidatus Gemmiger excrementavium (assembly GCA_019116485.1). GTDB lineage: Bacteria > Bacillota > Clostridia > Oscillospirales > Ruminococcaceae > Gemmiger > Gemmiger excrementavium. Next base: position 24,884 of record DXBO01000136.1, on the reverse strand, counting down.
CCTGTTTGCCCGCGGCTCTGTGGACCTGATGTACGGCGGCACCGGTTCCGGCGCCGTGGATACCTCTTCGGCCCCCACGCTGAAAGACGCGCTGGAAGCCCAGGGCATCACCATCAACCAGACCCTGTGGGACTGGTACAAGTCTGAGGCCGTTGCCACCAAGTACAGCCGCGTGACCCCGGCCGCCATTTCCGACGCGCTGGAAGCCAACAGCCAGTACGGCGTCAACGAAGCCCCCTGGTCTGAGGTGGAAAGCGCCAACGCTTCCAGCTTTGCCGAGTACGGCGATGCCGCCATCGTGGTGTTCTCCCGCTCCGGCGGTGAGGGCGCCGACCTGCCCAGCGGCCCCAACGGCTCCGGCGTAGAGTGGACCGGCACCAGCAATTACCTGGAACTCTCTCAGGAAGAGAAGGACCTGCTGGCCGGCCTGAAGGCCCTGAAAGACGCCGGCACCTTCAAGAGCATCATCGTGCTGCTCAACACCTCCAACGCGCTGGAGCTGGACTTCCTGAACCCTGAAATCTGCGGCGTGGACTACGGCATCGACTCCTGCCTGTGGATCGGTGACGTGGGCCAGACCGGCGCCAACGGTGTGGGCATGCTGCTGTCCGGTGCGGCCAACCCCTCCGGCAGCATCGTCGATACCTTCTGGTACGACAACCTGGCCAACCCCGCCGTGACCAACTTCTACTCCCGCCCCTACAGCAACAACGCCGACTACGGCTTTGTCGCCGATGACAAGAACAACGGCAACCAGGGCTACTACGTGGTCTACCAGGAAGGCATCTACCTGGGCTACCGCTACGCCGAGACCCGGTACGAGGACTATGTCATGGGCACCGGCAACGCCGGTGATTTCAGCTACGGCACCACCGTGGCCTATCCCTTCGGCTATGGCGAAAGCTACACCACTTTCGGCTACACCAACTTTGCCGTGACCGAGAGTGCCGACGCTTTTGAGATCAATGTCACCGTCACCAACACCGGCAATGTGGCCGGCAAGAAGACCGTGCAGGTCTACTTCCAGAGCCCCTACACCGATTACGACAAGCAGAACGGCATCGAAAAGGCCAGCGTGGAGCTGTGCGGCTTCGACAAGACCGACGTCCTGGAGCCCGGCGCTTCTGAGAACGTGACCATCACCGTCGAGAAGAGCGAGCTGCGCACCTACGACGCCAACGCTGCCAAGACCTACATCGTGGATGCGGGCGACTACTACTTCACCCTGGGCAACGGCGCCCATGACGCGGTCAACAACATCCTGGCCGCCAAGGGCTACACCCCCGAGACCACCGAGAACCGCATGGATGCCGCCGGCAACGCGGAGCTGACCTGGAAGTGGACCAATGCTGCGCTGGATACCACTACCTACGCCACCAGCGAAGCCACCGGCAACGCCATCACCAACCTGTTTGACGACGCCGACCCCAACAAGGTCAGCTACACCCCCGGCACTGTCACCTGGCTGAGCCGTTCCGACTGGACCGCGACTTACCCCACCGGCACCTTTGACTTTGCCATGAACGACGACCTGGCCGCTGCGCTGGCCAACACCCACTATGACGGCAGCCAGGCCGACAGCGTGGAAATGCCCACCCTGGGCGCCGACGGCGACCTGACCCTGGCCACCATGATCGGTGCCGAGTACGACGATCCCCAGTGGGAGGACCTGCTGGATCAGATGACCTTCGACGAGATGAATCTGATGATCACCCAGGGCTTCCACAACACCAAGCCTGCCGCTTCCATCGGCAAGACTGCGACCAAGGACGAGAACGGTCCCCAGGGCCTGACTGCTGCCCTGACCGGCGGCGCCTCCGCCATGTGCTACACCTCTGAGGACGTCATGGCCGCTACCTTCAACCGCGACCTCATCAACGAAGTGGGCCGCTGCATCGGTGAGGACTGCCTGGCCATGGGTTACTCCGGCCTGTACGGCCCCGGCATCAACATGCATCGCACCGCTTACTCCGGCCGTAACTTCGAGTACTACTCCGAAGACCCCTTCATCTCCGGCGAAATCTGTGCCTCTGAGGTGCAGGGCATCCAGTCCATGGGCGTCTATGTCTACCTGAAGCACGTCGCCCTCAACGACTCCGAATCCAGCCGTATGGGCGTTGCCACCTGGCTCAACGAGCAGACCGCCCGTGAAATCTACCTGGAAGTGGCCGACAAGGCTGTGATCGACGGCGGTGCCTGGTGCACCATGTCCGGCTTCAACCGCTGGGGCGCCACCTGGTGCGGCAAGTACCAGAACCTGCAGACCGGCTACCTGCGTGAGGAACTGGGCATGCGCGGCATGTCCATCACCGACTACTCCGGCGGCAGCGAGTACATGGATTCCACCGACGCCCTGATCGCCGGCACCGAAATCTGGGACAGCCCCACCCCGCTGCACACCGAGATCCTGGCCAAGTATGAAAACGATGCCTACATCGTGAACCAGATGCGGGAAGCCACCCACAAGATTCTGTACACTGTGGTCAACTCCAACGCCATGAACGGCTGGTCCAGCGCCGACCGTCTGGAAGTCATCGTTCCCTGGTGGAAGATGGCCGCCTGGGCGCTGTGTGCCGTGCTGGCTGTGCTCACCGTCGTCTGCATCGTGCTGCTGAACAAGGCCATCAAGAAAAAGAAGGCCTCTGCCGCCTGAACCCGGCACAGCTGACTGCAACCCGTTCCCATTTTTATCACAGGGTGTAACCACGCGCTCTACCTGCGGCATGGGCCGTATCGCCTACCGGAAAACCAGAGCTGTTGCACCATACTTCGCACCTGAGGGGGCCGCCCCACCCCAAGCGGGGCCGGGGCGGCCTTTTTCCTTATCAATCCGCGGAAAAGGAGAATGCTTATGAGTGAAAGCAAAGCCGGGGCTTCCGGGCAGCGCAGCGGTGTCAATCGCGCCAAGCTGTATCAGCTGGCCCTCTTCCCGATGAACAACGGCGCTACCAACGTCTACTTTGTGCTGATCTTGTCCTATGTGGCACAGTTTGGTTCCAGCGTGCTCATGTTGGGTCTGTTCGCTTCCATCATGGTCACGGTCATGCGTGTGGCCGACGCCATCACCGACCCCATCATCGGCGCCATGATGGACCGCACCAGCACCAGAATCGGCAAATTCCGTCCCTTTATGATCATCGGCAGCGTGATTATGGCCGTCAGCGTCATTGCGCTGTATGTGCTGCTGCCCTTCATTCCCGCCACGATGATGCCCCTGCGCTACATCGGCTTTGTGGTGGTCTACTTCATCTGGGTCATCGGCTATACCTACCAGACTTCGGTCACCCGTGCGGGCCAGACCGTGCTGACCAATGACCCCAACCAGCGCCCGATGTTCACCATCTTCAACACCATCGGTTCCATGCTGGGTATGGGCGTCATGCAGCTGCTGATCCCCATGCTCAAGAACATGTACAACGTCTACGACGAGGCCGGTGTGCTGGTGACCTCCGGTTACGCCCGTCCTGAACTGTACCGCGTCATCGCCCCCGTGGGCATCGTGGTCTCCGTGTTCCTGACCATCCTGGCCATCATCGGCATCGCCGAGAAAGACCGTCCCGAGTTCTACGGCATCGGCGGCGGCAAGCAGGAGGCTGTCAAGGTCTCTGAGTATGTGGAGATCATCAAGAACAACAAGCCCATGCAGCGCCTGATGGTCGCGGGCGCCGGCTGCAAGCTGGCCCTGGCCATCGCCACCAACACCACCGTGCTGCTGGCCCTGTACGGCATCGTCATGGGCAACTACGACAGCCTGTACCTGCCCATGATGATCCTGGGCTACGTCTTTGCGGTTCCCTTCTTCCTGCTCTCGGTGCGCACCTCCCAGAAGCTGGGCCAGAAAGCCTCCCTTACCCGCTACGTCTCGGTGGCGTTCATCTGCTACATCGGCGTGCTGGTGCTGCTGGTCATGAGCGACCATACCGCGGGCAGCGCCCTGACCCTGTCCTTCCCGTTCAACGGCGGCGGCATGATCAACCTGTACACCATCCTGTTCATCCTCTTCTTCGGCATCGGCTACGGCGCCTACTATGCCACCGCCGACATGCCCATCCCCATGGTGGCGGACTGCTCCGACTACGAGACCTACCGTTCCGGCAAGTATATCCCCGGTATCATGGGCACGCTGTTCAGCCTGGTGGACAAGCTGGTCTCCTCGCTGGCGCAGACCCTGGTGGCCCTCATCTTCCTGACTTGTGCCGGGCTCAGTGAGCTGCCCACCGACGCAACGCCTTATTCCGACGGTCTCAAGGTGGCGGTCATCATCATGTTCTGCATCATCCCGCTGCTGGCCTGGGCCGCGACCCTGTGGGCCATGAAGGGCTATGCCCTGACCGGCGCCAAGATGAAAGAGATCCAGGCCGTCAACGCCTGCCGCCGCGATGCGGTGGCCGACGGCATGCCTCTGGAAGAGGCCATGCAGAAATGGCAGTCTGTGGATCAGCTGCCCGCGGAGTATCGCGCCTGATATTGCCTGCGGCATAACTCTCTGACCTACCCAAACCCGGCCCCCGGGCGGCTTCCTCAGCCGCCCGGGGGCTTTTTGCGGAAAAAACCTGCCTTGACAGGGCGGCGGCACTATTGTATGCTGGGAACACAAACCACACCGCCCAAAGGGGGGAGAACACCGTGCCCAAGACCATCCTCATCGCCGAGGACGACGCCGACATCCGCGCCCTGCTGCGCCTCTACCTGGAGAGCGAAGGCTTTGCCGTGCGGGAGGCAGCCGACGGAAAGACCGCGCTGGACATCGCCCTGCGGGAAAGCCCCGACGCTGCCCTTCTGGATGTGATGATGCCCGGGATGGACGGCTTCCAGCTGACCCGGGCGCTGCGCCGCACCAGCGACATCCCGGTGCTGATCCTCTCGGCCAAAAGCCAGGACAACGACAAAATTCTGGGCCTGAACCTGGGAGCCGACGATTACATCGCCAAACCTTTCAACCCCATGGAGGTGGTGGCCCGGCTCAAGGCCCAGCTGCGCCGGGCCGGCGGCGGGCCGCGTACCCTGCTGACCGTGGGGGACCTGACACTGGACACCGCCGCCATGCAGTTGACCCAAAATGGCCGCCCGGTGCCGCTGACCCCCACCGAGTACAAGATTCTGGCCCAGCTGATGGCTGCACCGGGACGCATCTTTACCAAGGTGCAGCTGTACGAGGGCATTGCCGGGGAATATTTCGAGAGCAACGACAACACCATGATGGTGCACATCTCCAAACTGCGGGAAAAAATCGGGGACGACCCCAAAAACCCACGGTATATCATCACCATCCGGGGATTGGGGTACAAAATTGAGCCGTAAGGAAAACCGCCTTTTCACACTGCTGGTCAAAAATTATCTGCTGTTCACCCTGACGCTGCTGGCCATCGCCGGGGGTGTGTACTGGCTGTGGGACTGCCGGTTCGAGCGGCTGCTCTACCCGGTGGACTGGGACGCCCTGGCCGACGACCCCCGGCTGGCCCGGGGGGAGTATGCCGGGCTGGAGGACTACCTGCAGGGGGCGGGCAACGGCTTTGCAGTGCTGGATGAAAACGGCGCGGTGCTGTACCGGGCAGGGGAGGGCGAACTGGAACTGACCCCGGGGGAACTGGACTGCGTGGCCCTGTACCGGGGCGAAGAATACCTGGAAGCCTTTCCCGAAAAGGACGCGGAGGGCACGGTGCGTTACCGGGTGCTGCGCACCCGCATGACCGGGGACGGTATGCAGATCACCGGCAACATGGCGCTGGACGGGGAACTGAGGGTGGTATCCGGGGCGCTGACCCCGGGCAAGACGGCCTACACCCCCCGGGAATACGGTATCCTGGCCGGCACCTGGCCCACCGACAGCCAGCTGTTCCGGCAGCCCTTTACCGCCGCCGACGGCACCGCCCGGACGCTGCTGCTCTGTGTGGCTACGCTGGATGACGCGGCCATTGCCCGGGCCAGCCAGAACGGCTGGCAGGTCTGGCTGGCCGCTCTGCCGCTGTACGGGCTGGCGCTGGCCTTTTTTATCTGGCGGGTGGGGCGGCGCATCCGCCCGCCGCTGGACCGCCTGCAGGCTGCTGTGGATGCTCAGGCCCAGGGCCGCACCGTCCCGGTGGGAGACTGCGGCGGTGTGCAGGAACTGCAGCGCATTGGCCGGAGTTTTGACGAGCTGACCCGTCGCCTGGCCGCCAGCGAGCGGGAGCGGGAACACCTGGACCGGGAGCGGCAGCGGATGATCGCCAACATCTCCCACGATCTGAAAACGCCGGTGACGGTCATTGCCGGGTATGTGGACGCCCTGGCCGACGGCAAGGTGCCCCCCGGGGAACAGGGGCGGTATCTGGCAGCCATCCGCAGCCGCACCCAGGCGCTGACCGGTCTGATTAATGCTTTCCACGAATACAGTAAGGTGGACCATCCCCAGTTTGCCCTGCAGTGCCAAACGGTGGACCTGTGCGAGTTTCTGCGGGAATATCTGGCCGCCCAGTACGACGCCATTGCCCTGGCGGGCTTTGAACTGGAGGTCTCCATCCCGGAGGTGCCCTGCCTTTGCCGGCTGGACCCCTTTCAGATGGGCCGTGCGCTGGATAACCTTTTGGGCAACGCGCTGCGCTACAACCGGCTGGGCACGGTGCTCTCCGTGACGCTGGCACCGGCCGGGCGGCAGGCGCTGCTGACGGTGGCCGACAACGGCGAGGGAATTCCGCCTGACCGGGCGGATACCATTTTTGAACCCTTTGTGGTGGGCAGTGACGCCCGCAGCGGCGGCGGCAGCGGGCTGGGGCTTTCCATCACCCGGCGCCTGGTGGAACTGCACGGCGGCACCATTACCCTGCGCAGCGAACCACATCAGGGGGCGGTCTTTGAGATCAGCCTGCCTCTGGAAACCCAATAGGACGGACGTGACCCCGGCGATGCCATCGCCGGGGTCTTTCTTTACAAATCTTAAGGTTATCTTGAGGAAGAACCAAGGTTGCCACGGTATGGTAGTATCGTCAACCAAGGAGGTGACCGCCCATGCAAGAACCCTGCCCCAGAAAATGCCCTCTCATCGAAGTGCGGGACATCCGCAAGGAATACCCCCTGGGCGAGGAGACCGTGGTGGCGCTCAAGCGCATCAATCTCAACATCATGCGCGGCGAAATCTGCTGCATCTTCGGTACGTCCGGCTCCGGCAAAAGCACGTTTCTCAACCAGTTGGCGGGCATGGAAAAGCCCACCCGGGGCGAGGTGCGCATCGGCGGGGTGCCCATCTCCCGCCTGGACGAAAACCAGCTGGCGGCGTTCCGGCAGCACCACCTGGGCTTTGTGTTCCAGGCGTATAACCTGCTGCCCAACCTGACCGCCACCGAAAACGTGGCCCTGCCCCTGATGTTCCGCGGCGTGCCCCGCAAACAGCGGGAGGAAGCCGCCCGCCGTATGTTGTGCCGGGTGGGGCTTTCCCACCGGCTGGACCATTTTCCCCGGCAGATGTCGGGCGGTCAGCAGCAGCGGGCGGGCATCGCCCGGGCGTTCATTGCCCGGCCCGACGTGGTGTTTGCCGATGAACCCACCGGCAACCTGGACTCCAAAACCACGGTGGAGATCATGGAGATGATCTGCGGCTTTGCCCGCCGCTACCACCAGACCATTATCCTGGTCACCCATGACCCCGAGATGGCCGCCTACGCCGACCGCATCGTGCGCCTTATCGACGGCGAGATCGTCAGCGATGAGACCCGTTCCCGACAAAAAGGAGGAACCCCCACATGTCTGTAACTTTGCTGCAAAAAAGCGCCGCCCTGGCAGCCTGCCTGCTGCTGTCGGTGAGCCTTTGCCTGCCCGCCCGTGCCGAGGAACTTGAACCTCCCGCTGCGCCGCCTGCCGCTGCCGAACCCGCCCCCAATCCGCCGGAATTCCTGGCGCTGAGTTATACCTCCAGCCGGGATGCCATCCACCGGGGGGAGGTGAGCGACCTGACGGTCACCCTCAAGGACACTGCCCTGCTCACCCGGGATTTCCGGGTGGAGGATTATGATTTCAGCAAACTCATCGACAGTTTTTCCGCCTGCACGCCGGGGGTGGAAGTGCTTTCCGCCGAAGATGAACCGGTCACGCTGCGCCTGACCTGCGCCGGGGTCAGCTACAGCGGCACAGGTCAGAGCCTGAAACTCAGCGCGGCCCGCAAGGGCGGCGGCCCCGCTCAGACCGTGGAGATCACCGTGGCCCAGGCGGTGGAATACACGCCGCCCGTGCCCACCCCCAAACCGGAACCTACCCCCACCCCCGCACCCAAAGAACAACCCGCCCCGGCGGTGGTCATCACCCGGTCAGCCCTGGCTGCCCCCCTGGCGGCCAACCAGGCGGCGGACATCGTGGTTACTTTCCACAACGCCGGCAAAACCAGGGTACTCACCCCCCAGGCGGTGTTTACCCCTTCGGAGTCGCTTTTGCTCGTCAGCGATACCAGTACCTTCCTTCTGCCTGATATCGAGCCCGGCAAAAGCCAGTCGGTCACTGTGCGGGTGCAGGCCGGCAAGGAAATTGCCGCTGCCTCCCAGGCGCTGGCGGTGGAACTGAAATACAACTACGACAACGCCGGGACGCTGACGGCGGCCTCGGCGGCGGATAAGCTGAATCTGGCCGCCGTGACCACCGGCGACCCCGCCCAGAAAACCGATGCCGCCACCCCCAATATCGTCGTGCGGGATTTTACCTACGGGCAGAGCAACATCGCAGCGGGGTCCCGGTTTACGCTGGATTTCCGGTTCCAGAACATGGGGCGCCTGCGGGTGGAAAATGTGGTGGCCAGCGTGGACGGCGGCGAGAATTTTGCCCTGGACGGCGGCACCAGCACCTTTTATTACGATGCCCTGCCCGCCAAAGGCGAGCAGAAGCAGAGCGTGCCGCTGCAGGCGCTGCCCACCGCCAAAAGCGGCGCCCAGGCTGTGACCGTGCAGTTCAAGTATGAATATGTGGACGGCAACAAGCGCACGGCGGCCTCGTCGGAAGTGCGCATGGCCGTGCCGGTGGTCCAGCAGGACCGCTTTCAGATCAACGCGCCTGCCCTGCCCGAAAGCTGTACCGCAGGTGAGGAATGCGTGCTGACGCTGAACTATGTGAACCGCGGCAAGACCGATGTGTCCAACGTGGAGGCCGCTGTGGAAGGGGACGGCTTTGACGCTGCCGCCAAGACCCAGTATGTGGGCAACATCACGGCGGGCACCAGCGGCAGCATCGGCTTTGCCCTGACCCCCAACCAGGCGGGCAAGGTGAAGGTGCTGCTCAAGGTCACCTACGAGGACCCCAACCTGCAGCCCCAGACCAAGGAATTCCCGGTGGAACTGACGGTGGGGGAGGGCGCCCTGCCCGACGACCTGCCCATGGACGACCTGCCGGAAGAAAAGCCCTTCCCCTGGCCGCTGCTGGCGCTGATCCCGCTGGGCGGCGTCATCGCCGGGGCGGTGGTGGTGCTGCGCCGGGGCGGCAAGGGCAAAACCGCCGACCCGGTCCCCGCCTGGGAGCCCTGGCCCGATGACGAAACCCCGGGCAGCCCGGAGGAATAAGCCATGAAACGTGAAGACCTGCTGCGCAGCTGCCTGCAAAACCTGCTGCGGCGCAAATCCCGCACCATCCTGACCGTTCTGGGGGTGCTGATCGGCTGCTGTTCCATCGTCATCATGGTATCGCTGGGCATCGGCATGAAGGAATCCCAGGAGCGGCTGCTGGCCGAACTGGGCGACCTGACCATCATCACGGTCACGGCGCCCCAGAAAGGCCGGGGCAAGAAAAAGCTGGACGACGCCCTGCTCAAGACCATACGCGGCATAGAGGGCGTGGAAGCCGTGACCCCCAAGATGAACCTGGAAAACTACACCTGCCGCCTGCTGGCAGGCCCGGGCAACCGTTATGTGGCGGACTGGTGCGTCATCACCGGGCTGGACACCGCCCAGATGGAACGCATGGGCTACCAGTCCCTGGGCGGGCAGCGCCCGGTGCAGCCAGGCGAGGCGGCGGTGGGGGAGTACTTCGCCTACAATTTCAAAGACACCCTGCGCCCTGAGAATTCCAACATGATCAACCGCTGGGACAGCGGCGTGGACGACCAGGGCCGCCTGCTGCCGCCGCCCCCCGCCTACTTCGACCCGATGAAGGAATCCCTGACGCTGGAGGTGGAAGTGCGGGCGGGCACAAAGTTCACGGTGCCCCTCAAAGCCGTGGAGACCGTCAAGGAGGACAACGCCAAGGGATATGAAACCTCCGAAGGCCTGATGCTCAGCATCGAGGACCTGCGCGCCATCCAGAAAAAGGCCGGGGTCACCCAGCCGCTGCCCTACGACGCGGTGCTGGTCAAGGTCAGCGGCATCCAGCAGGTGGAACCGGTGGAAAACGCCATCAAAAACCTGGGCTACTCCACCGAATCCATGGAGAGCGTGCGCAAACCCATGGAAAAAGAAGCCCACCAGAAGCAGCTGATGCTGGGCGGGCTGGGGGCCATCTCGCTGATCGTGGCGGCGCTGGGCATCACCAATACCATGATTATGTCCATCTCGGAGCGCACCCGGGAGATCGGCGTCATGAAGTCCCTGGGCTGCTACGTCTACGATATCCGGCTGCTCTTTCTGGCCGAAGCCGGGGCCATCGGCTGCATCGGCGGCGTGGTGGGCTGTATCATCAGCTTTGTGATCTCGCTGGTCATCAACCTGGTGGCCCTGGGGCCGTCGCCGCAGAACATCCTGCCCGCCATCCTCGGCGGCGAGGGGGTGGGCCGCCTCTCGGTGATCCCGCCCTGGCTGTACCTGTTCGCCGTGTTTTTTTCCATTTTCATCGGCCTGGGGTCGGGCTTCTACCCTGCCAACAAGGCGGTGCAGATCCCGGCACTGGAAGCCATCAAAAGCGATTGAGCGCTATACAAAATCCCCGCCGCCGGGTATGGGCCGGGCGGCGGGGGATTGCAGAAAACGTCGTACACGGCGGCGCAGGCCGCTGCCGTTTGACACAAAAGATTCGGGAGGTTTTCGTATGGCACAGGCCATCTCTGCCCGCCGCGGTCTGCGGCGGCTCTGGCTCAGCCTGTTGGGCTACAGTCTGCTGTTCGTCTTGCTGCAAAAAGCGGTGTTTCCCCGCCTGTCCCTGCCGGAAGGCGCCGGGCTGCTGCTGAGCGGGGTACTGGCCGCGGCATGGCCGCTGGCCTGCGGCATGACCGGGGCGGAAAAACCGGTCTCCCGGCCGGTACGGCGGCCGCGGGCAGGGGACCTGGTGTTTCTGTTCTGCCTGACGGTCGTCGGCAATCTGGGCGTTACGGCGGTTGTACCGGTGCTGGAAGGGTTGTGGAAAGTCCTGGGGGTTACGGCCCGGCAGGGCGGCCAGGGGGAGGAAACCCTCACCCCGCTGCTGGCGCTGTACATCTGCCTGGTGGGGCCGTTGCTGGAGGAACTGATCTACCGCGGCGTGTTGCTGCAGCGCCTGCGTCCCTTCGGGGCGGGCACGGCGGTGGTGCTCTCGGCCCTGTGCTTCGGCCTGATGCACCATGATCTGTACCAGGGGCTGGCGGCCTTCTGGTGCGGGCTGGTCTATGGGTATACGGCGCTGCGGTATGCGCCGGGCTGGGCTGTCGGGCTGCATGTTACGGGCAACACGGCGGCGGTGCTGCTGCCCCATCTGCGCGGCCTGGGCACGGCGGGCGCGCTGGTCACCCTGGTGCTGGTTTTCGGGTCGGTGCCGGTGGCGGTGGCAGGGGTGGTCCGGCGGCTCTGGCGCCGCTGGCGGCAGCTGCCTGTCCCGGCGGCAGCGCCGTCGGCGCCGGCCCGTGCACTGTGGGGGGAACCGGCGCTTTGGGTACTGCTGGTCCTGGATGCAGGGTATCTGGTGTTCAGTTCCTTTACCAGGCTGTGACAAGCAGGCCGGAAAAGCGGCCTTACCCCTTGCCGAACACCTGGGCCTGTAACCGGCGGCCCGTGGGGGTAGAGGCCAGGCCGCCCTCGGCGGTCTCTTTCAGGGCGGCGGGCAGGGCGTCGCCCACACGCTTCATGGCGGTGATGACCTCATCGGCGGGAATGCGGCTGCGCACCCCGGCCAGGGCCAGTTCGGCGGCCATCAGGGCAATGGCCGCCCCGGCGGCGTTGCGCTTGATGCAGGGAATCTCCACCAGCCCGGCCACCGGGTCACAGACCAGGCCCAGCTGGCTTTTCAGGGCAATGGCCACCGCATCATCCAGGGCATCGGGGGTGCCGACGGCCACTTCCACGGCGGCGGCCGCCGCCATGGCTGCGGCGCTGCCGCACTCGGCCTGGCAGCCGCCCTGGGCCCCGGCCAGGCAGGCATTTTCGGCAATGACCAGCCCTACGGCACTGGCGGTGAACAGGCTCATCACGCAGTCCCGCTGGGCATAGCCGCGCTCACGCAGCGTCAGCAGCACGGCGGGCAGAATGCCGCAGCTGCCCGCCGTGGGGGCCGCCACAATGCGGCCCATAGCGGCGTTGTATTCGCTTACCGCCAAGGCGCGGTAAAGCGCCCCGCCCAGCACCGGGCCGGTCAGGGTCTGCCCAGACTCCACCCGGGCACGCACACGGGCGGCATCGCCGCCGGTCAGCCCGCTGGCCGAGCGCAGGTCCGGTTGACAGCCCGGTTCGATGCAGGCTTCCATCACCTGGTAACGCTCCAGCATGCGGCGGTAGACCTCTTCCTCGGGCAGTTCCAGTTCGGCGGCCTGCTGGCGCAGCACCAGCGCCGAGAGGGGCATGTGTTCCGCCTTGGCGGCGTTTACCAGCCCGGCCAGGGATTTGTAATTCAGTTCACAGTTCATGGCGGTCCTCCTCAATCCCCGGGGGTGCGCAGCAAAACGGCCCCCAGCACGTCGGGCAGGGCCGACACCTGCCGGGTCAGGCATTCGTCGGGGCCGCCGTCCATCTCAATGGTCATGACAGCCAAGCCGCCCTTGTTGCGGCGGGACAGCGAAAAGTTGCAGATGTTCACACCCCGCTCGGCCAGCAGGTCTGTGACCTGGGCGATGACACCGGGCCGGTCCCGGTGCTGTACCACCAGGCAAGGGTTTTGCCCGCTGATGCGCACCGGCATGCCGTCCAATGTGTCGATGAGAATGTTGCCCCCGCCCACGCTGGCACCCCGCACCGTTACGGCGGCGCCGCTGCGCCCGGTCAGGGTCAATTGGGCGGTGTTGGGGTGGGCGTCCGGCAGGTCGGCGGTGGTGATCTGTATGTCCAGGCCCTGCCCGGCGGCGATCTGGGGCGAGAACCGCAGCCGGGCGTCGTCCGGCTCCATGCCCAGAATGCCCGCAATAAGGGCTTTGTCGGTGCCGTGGCCCTTGTAGGTTTTGGCAAAGCTGCCGTGCAGCACAATATGGGCCGCAGCCGGTTCCTCGCCCAGCAGCAGGCGGGCGATGCGCCCGATGCGGGCCGCCCCCGCTGTGTGGCTGCTGGACGGGCCGATCATCACCGGCCCGATGATGTCAAATGCGTTCATGGCGTCTCCTTTGCTTTGGGTGCGCTTATAGAAAGTATTGTAGCACAGCCGGCCCCCAAACACAACGCCGGGGCCCGGGCACAAAAAATCCCCCTGCCGAAGCAGGGGGCAAGATGGTATTCAGGCAGGTTCCAGCGGGCTGAAGCAGGCTTTCAGGGCCTCGTAGGCGGCGGGGTCCTGGTAAGAGAAGGTCACCGCGTACATGCGGTCATCCACCTTTTTCAGCAGCATGGTCTGGTTGGCCTGGGTGCCGTTGGAATCCACGGAATAGGTCAGCCCGGTAAAGGTCACGCCGCCCAGGTCCACGTCCTCCGGCTCGCCGAAGTCCACATCCAGGGTGGTCTGCGCCATCTGGGTGCGCATGGCCTCGATGTACTGGTCCATCTCGATGCCCGACAGGGGCAGTTTCTCGCACATGACGATGACGTTGCTGCCGTTGGTGATGTCGGCGGCCACCATCTCATAGACAGTGGAAAGCTGGGTGTAGTCCAGTATCATTTCGCCGGTTTCCTCGTCCTCATACATGACATCCACGCCGGCCTGCATCATGCTGTTGATCTCCTCGTCGGTGGCCATCACCATGTTGTCGCCCAGGGTGAAGTGCAGGCCCAGCACGGTGCTGGTGTAGTCGGTGTCGGTGCGCTCCCCGGGGATATACTCTGCCTCCACCGGTTCGGGCGTGGGTTCCGGCGTGGGTTCCGGGGTGGGTTCGGCGGCTTCGCTGCTGGAAGTCTCGGCGGGAGCAGCTTCCGACGTGTCGGACGCGGGGGTACTGCCGCAGCCGGCCAGCAGGGCGGCCAGCAGCGTCAGGCTCAGGGCCAGGCCGATGATTCTTTTCATGGTATACTCCTCCTTGCAATAGAGCCGGGGCAGGGACTGCCCGGCAAAAAATACTATCTTTAGTCTACACGGTTTTTTGTGACTCTTTCAACTGTCAGAATACCCAAACAGTTGTAAAGAATTTTGGTATAGGGTACAAAAAAACAGGAGGCGGCCCCTACAGGCCGCCTCCCGGCGAAGCAATATGCGGTTATCGCCCGCGCACCACGCGGGAAAGCTGGATCAGCAGGGTGGGCAGAAACGCCAGCCCCACGATGCAGCCCAGCTGGAAGCCGGTGATCGGCGAGACCAGGAACAGCCCTGCCAGCGAGGGTACGAACAATACCAGGGACAGCAGCAGTACCCCGGCGCCGAAAGCCATCAGCGAATAGGGGTTGCCGCCAAGACCCAGCCTGAAGATGGACTCGGTGCCCCGGCAGTTGAAGCCGTGGAACAGCCGCGCCAGGGTCAGGGTGGCAAAGGCCATGGTGCTGGCCAGCGCCGCGTCGCCCTGGGCCAGGCCGATATAAAACGCGACCATGGCGGCCACGCCGATCATCAGGCCCTGGCCGAACACGTGGGTCAGCATGGGTTTGTCCATCATGGAGGCATTGGGGTCCCGGGGTTTCTGATTCATCAGGCCGTCCCGGGCCGGTTCCATGCCCAGGGCGATGGCAGGCAGACTGTCGGTGAGCAGGTTGATGAACAGCAGATGCACCGGCTGGAAGGGCACCGAAAGCCCCGCCAGCGAAGCGTAAACCACCGCCAGGATGGCGCCCATGTTGCCGGACAGCAAAAACTGGATGGCGTTGCGGATATTGGCATAGACGCTGCGACCATTGCAGACGGCTTTCACGATGGTGGCAAAGTTGTCGTCCGCCAGGATCATGGCGGCGGCGTCCTTGCTCACCTCGGTGCCGGTGATACCCATGGCCACGCCAACATCGGCCTTTTTCAGAGCCGGGGCGTCGTTAACGCCGTCGCCGGTCATGGCTGCGATGCAGCCGCGACGCTGCCAGGCCGTCACGATGCGGATCTTGTGTTCGGGCGACACCCGGGCATACACCGACACCCGGGGCAGCTTTTCGTCCAGTTCGGCGTCGGACATGCCTTCCAGTTCCACGCCGTCCAGGGCCAGGTCGCCCTCCTCAAAAATGCCGATCTGTTTGGCGATGGCGGTAGCGGTGACCTTGTGGTCACCGGTAATCATCACGGTGCGGATACCCGCCTTTTTGGCGTCGGCCACGGCCTGCACGCTCTCGGGGCGGGGCGGGTCGATCATCGAGATCAGCCCCACAAAGGTGTAGTCCTTTTCATCTTCCAGGGTCAGCAGCCGGGCTTCGGCCAGGGGGCGCTGGGCAAAGGCCAGCACCCGCAGCCCGTTTTCCGAAAGGTCCCGGTTTACCCGCTCGATCTCAGCCCGGCGTTCCGGCGTCATGGGTACGGGGCCGTCGTCGGTCAGCAGATGGGTGGAGCGGTCCAGCAGCACGTCAATGGCGCCCTTGGTGTACAGCATGGGGCCGTCGTCGGTGTTGTGCAGCGTACTCATCAGCTTGCGGTCCGAGTCAAAGGCCAGTTCCGCCAGGCGGGGGTGCTGGCTGCGGTAGACCGCCGGCTCCACATAGAAGTAGGCGCCCAGCTGTACCAGCGCCACCTCGGTGGGGTCGCCCACCGCGCCGCTGGAGTCCAGGCTTACGGTGGCGTCGCTGTCCAGCACGGCAATTTTCAGCAGCGTGCGCTGGGCCTCGTTGGCCAGTTCCAGGTCGGTGCCGCGGGTCAGCGTACCGTCGGCCCAGATGTTCTGCACGGTCATGCGGTTCTGGGTCAGTGTGCCGGTCTTGTCAGAGCAGATCACCTGCACCGAGCCCAGACTCTCTACGGCCTTGAGTTCCTTGATAATAGCATTCTGCCGGGCCATTTTCTGGGTGCCGATCGCCAGCACGATGGTGACGATGGAACTCAGCGCCTCGGGAATGGCGGCCACGGCCAGAGCCACGGCGAACATCAGGGAATCCAGCACATTCATGCCGTTGCGGAACACCGACAGCAGGAACACCACGGCGCAGATGGCCATGATAACCGCGGCCAGCTTGCCGGAAAAATCGTCCAGGTTTTTCTGCAGCGGGGTCTTGCGCTGCTGGGTTTCGTTCATCAGGGTGGCAATGCGCCCCAGCTGGGTGTCCATGCCGGTGGCGGTGACCACCATCACGCCACGGCCATAGGTGACCAGCGAGCCGGAAAACGCCATATTTTTCTGGTCGCCCAGGGCCACCTCCTCGCCGGGGATGGCCTCCCGCATTTTTTCCACCGCCTCGGACTCACCGGTCAGCGAACTCTCGTTGACCTTCAGCGACCAGCTGTTCAGCAGACGGCCGTCGGCAACCACCAGGTCGCCTGCTTCCAGTTCCACAATGTCGCCCGGCACTACCTGGTCACCGGGAATCTCGCACCGTTGGCCGCCGCGCACCACCTTGGCGGTGGGGGCGCTCATGGCTTTCAGGCTTTCCAGGGATTTTTCCGCCTTGAAATACTGCACGGTGCCCAGCACGGCGTTGAGGATCAGCACCGCAAAGATGACCAGTGTGCTCTCCAGATTGCCCGAGAACATCGAGATCACCGCTGCCGCCACCAGAATGGCCACCAGCAGGTCTTTGAACTGCTCGGCAAAGACAGCCAGCCAGCTTTTGCGCTCGCCCTCGGCCAGCCGGTTGGGACCGTACTGGGCCAGCCGCTGTTCCGCCTGCTGGCGGCTCAGACCGTCGGTGTTCACGCCCAGCTGCTGCAGGGTCTGTTGGGGTGTCAGGTTGGTAAAATTCTGCTCCATGTTGTTTTCTGCCTCTCTGTATAAGATGTAAATGGTGGACGGGCCCCGGCGGGAAAAGAAAAAAGACTTCCCGGCCGATAGGTCTGTTCCCGGCCGAAAAGTCTTGTCACCACACAATGGGCTCGCTCCGCCAGATTTTTTACAAAATCGGGATGTTGACGGCGCGACTTACAACTACTCCCTTTTCATTCGACAACTATACCACGGAACCCGGGCAAAAGCAAGATGTTTTTATGGGTCGGGAAAAAATTTACCAATGTGGCGTTTCCACACTCTTTACACCGGGAACGGGCTGTGCCATAATGAAGAAAAACCACCGCGCAACAAAAAGGAGGGGACCCCCCATGAAGAAATTGTTCGCCGCTGCCGACCGGTATATTCAGCGCAGCGATTGGAAAACCATTGCCGTACTCAAATTCTGCCTGCTGGCCCTGGGCGTGCTGGCGGGTATGGCGGTGCCCGCCAAACACAAAAAGGCGGTGGCCGCCGTGGCGCTGCCGGTGTTCGCCGTTACCTACTTCCCGCTGTTGTTCAGCTTTGCCCGCGAGGCGCTGCAAAAGGACGCCGGACCGGTGGATGACTGAACCACTGTGCCAAGGAGGCCCCCTATGACGATTGAGGAAAAACTGCACGGCACGGCGCTGTACCTGCCCAATGACCCGGAGATTCTGGTGGAGCAGACCGCCTGCCTGGAACGACTGTACGACTACAACGCCACCCGCCCCCGGGAAGGGGAAAAGCGGGCGGCGCTTCTGAAAGAGATGTTTGCCGAGATCGGGGAAGGCTGCTATATCGAGCCGCCGCTGCACGCGAACTTCGGCGGCAAGCATGTACATTTCGGTAAGAATGTGTACGCCAACTTCAACCTGACCCTGGTGGATGACACCCACATCTATGTGGGGGATTGCACGATGTTTGGCCCCAATGTCACAGTGGCCACGGCGGGACACCCCATTCTGCCCCAATTACGGGCCCAGGGGTATCAGTACAACGCCGCGGTGCATATTGGCAAAAACTGCTGGATCGGCGCGGGGGTGGTGATCCTGCCCGGGATCACCATCGGGGACAACGTGGTGGTGGGTGCGGGCAGCGTGGTCACCAAGGACCTGCCCGACAACGTGGTGGCGGTGGGCAATCCCTGCCGGGTGCTGCGCCCTGTCAGCGATAAGGACCGGGAATACTATTTCAAGCAGCACGCCATCGACCCCGCGCTGCTGTGAGGAAATAAAAAAGGACCTGTCTTCGAAAGAAAACAGGTCCTTTTTGTGTGCCGAAAACCACTCAGCCAGAGAGTAGCTTTCGGCATACAAAACAGCGGGTTTCCCGGGCCGGAACCGGCCGGGAAACCCTTGCGCATCGCAGCAGTCGCGGTGTGATATGGCGTTTGTTTTCATCTTATGATACCACCGCCGGGCGGCAAAATCAATCCTTTTTTGACCGGGCGAAACTCTGCCGGTCCCGTAAAAGCCTTGTGATTCACCGCGAAACCCTGTATAATAAAGTACAAAAATGCAAAACAGGGGAGATGGGGTGCATGAACATCCAACTGCAGGGGCTGACCAAACGGTTCCCCGCCCGGGGCAAAAAGGCCAAAGGCGAGGTGACGGCGGTACAGAACCTGACCTTTGAGGTGCCGGACGGCCTGCTGGTGGGGCTGCTGGGCCCTTCTGGCTGCGGCAAATCCACCACGCTGAATATGATCTGCGGGCTGGAAACGCCCAGCGAGGGAAAAATCTTTTTCGGGGGCGAGGATGTCACCGCCCTGCCGCCGGAGCGCCGGGGTGTGGGTATGGTGTTCCAGAACTATGCCCTGTACCCCCACCTGACGGTGCTGCAGAACATCACTTTTCCGCTGGAAAACCTGAAAGGCGCCCAGAAACTGACCAAAGCCGCCATGCGCGCCAAAGCGGAAGAGGCCGCTGCCCTGGTACAGATCGGCGACCTTTTGGACCGCCGCCCCCAGGAACTGTCCGGCGGGCAGCAGCAGCGGGTGGCCATTGCCCGGGCACTGGTCAAGATGCCCCGGGTGCTGCTGCTGGATGAGCCGCTGTCCAACCTGGACGCCCGGCTGCGCCTGCAGACCCGGGAAGAAATCTGCAAAATTCAGAAAAAGACCGGCATCACCACGCTGTTTGTCACCCATGACCAGGAGGAGGCCATGAGTATTTCGGACCGCATTGTGGTCATGAAGGACGGCCTGCTCATGCAGGAGGGGGCCCCCCAGGCTGTCTACGACGACCCGGCCAACCTGTTTGTAGCCAAATTTCTGGGCACGCCGCCCATCAATGTGTTCGGAGGCGAGGTCCGGGGCGGTATGCTGTACCTGGGGGACCAGGCCGTGCTGGCGGTGCCCGGCGCGCCGGAAGGCCCCGTCTGGGCGGGCGTCCGGCCCGAAGGGTTTGAGCCGCAGCCCGACGGCCCGCTGATCTGTGCCCTTTCGCGGGTGGAGGTGCTGGGCCGGGATGTGAGTATCGTCTGCACCCATCCGGCCTGCACGGCGGACACGGTGCGGGCTATCCTCAGCACCCGGGGGCAGGTGGACGCCGGGGCGGCCCGGGTTCGGTTTGCCCTGCGCCCCGACAAGGTGTTCCTGTTTGACCGGGACGAGGAACGGCGCATCCCCTTTGATGTGCCGCGCCGTTGAGTGGGGAGGGGATACCATGGATCGAAATTCCCGCAAGGCCTGGCTTTACCTGCTGCCCGCGGCGGTGCTGTTGGGGGCGTTCCTTGTCTACCCGCTCATCGACGTGCTGATCTACTCGGTGGAGGAGGGGTTCAACTTCGCCTCCCAGACCTATTTCGGCGTGGGGCTGTACAACTACAGCTATGTGCTGCACGACCCCTACTTCCTGCAGGCGGTGGAAAACACCTTCGTGCTGGTCATCATCACGGTGCCGATGTCCACCGGGCTGTCGCTGCTCATCGCGTCGGCGCTCAGCTCCATCAAACCCCTGCGCAACCTCTACCAGACCATCTACTTTCTGCCCTACGTCACCAATACCCTGGCCGTGGGTCTGGTGTTCATGGTGTTGTTCCAGAAGACCGAGTACACCGACGGCCTGGTCAACCTGATGCTGCGCTGGTTCGGCGCGGGGCCCATCGATTTTATCAACGGCCCCCACTGGGCCAAGATGTTTGTGCTCTGCTTTTACACGGTCTGGGTGGTCATGCCCTTTAAAATCCTGGTGCTGACCAGCGCCCTGGCCTCGGTGAACCCTGACTATTACAAGGCTGCCCGGGTGGACGGCACCCCCCGCCGCCGCATTTTCTGGCGTATTACGCTGCCCATGATCGCCCCCATGCTGGTCTATCTCATCATCACCGGTTTCATCGGTGCGTTCAAGGCCTACAGCGACGCCGTGGCCCTCTTCGGCACCGACCTGAACGCCGCAGGCATGAACACCATCGTGGGTTATGTCTACGATATGCTCTACGGCGACAGCGGCGGTTACCCGTCCTATGCCTCAGCGGCGGCCATCATCCTGTTTGTCATCGTGCTGACCATCACCTGCATCAACCTGCTGGTCAGCCGCAGCCGAAAGTGAGGTGCCTGCCATGCAATCCAACAACGGAAAATCCGGCCTGCGCACCGCCTGGACCTACCTGGGCCTCAGCGTCTGGGCGGTCATCGTGCTGTTCCCTTTTTACTGGATGGTGCTCACCTCGCTGAAAAGCTACGGCGCCTACAACTCGGAACACACGCCGGTCTTCTTTACGCTGGAACCCACCCTGGAAAACTACCGTCAGGCGTTCACGGCGGTGCCGCTGGGGGGTTACCTGCTCAACACGCTGATCTTCTCCCTCATCACCACCGCTGCCATGGTGGTGGTCAGCACCCTGGCGGCTTATGCCTTTGCCCGGTTGAAATTCCCCGGCAAAAATCTGGTGTTCGGGCTGTTTCTCTCGCTGATGATGATCCCCAGCGAACTGGTGGTCATCACCAACTTTGTCACCATCACCAACCTGGACCTGCGCAACAGCTTCCCCGGGCTGATCCTGCCCTCCATCACGTCGGTGTTTTATATCTATCTTCTCAAAGAGAGTTTTGAGCAGGTGCCCGACGAACTCTACCGCGCCGCCAAGGTGGACGGCACCTCCGACCTGAAATATCTGTGGAAGGTCATGATCCCCATCTGTCGCCCCACCATCGTCACGGTGACCATCCTCAAACTCATCGAGTGCTGGAACTCCTACGTCTGGCCCCGGCTCATCACCGATGACCAGGCCTATTTCCTGGTATCCAACGGCATCCAGCAGATACGGGAGGAGGGCTTCGGACGGGAGAACATCCCCGCCATGATGGCCGCCGTGGTGGTCATCTCGGTGCCGCTGGTGGCCCTGTTCCTGGCGTTCCGCAACAAGATCATGGAAGGCGCGTCGAGAGGGGGCCTGAAGGGATGAAACGATTGTCCTGCCTGCTGGGGGCGGCGGTGCTGGCCCTGGGGCTGCTCTGCGGCTGCCATGGCCGCCGGGAACAGGCTGCCTTTGCGGTGCCTGAGACCTTTGATAAAAGCCGCAACTACGAGGTGGTGTTCTGGGCCAAGAACGACACCAACAAGACCCAGACCGACATCTACAAACAGGCTATCGCGGATTTTGAGGCGCTGTACCCCAACATTACGGTGACGCTGCGGCTCTACACCGACTACGGTGACATATATAACGATGTTATCACCAATATTTCCACCGGCACCACCCCCAACGTCTGTATCACCTACCCCGACCACATTGCCACCTATCTCACCGGCGACAACGTGGTGGTGCCGCTGGACGACCTGTTTGCCGACCCTCGCTACGGCTTGGGCGGCAGCGAACTGAAGTTTGACGGCCCCACAAAAGAAGAAATCGTGCCCCAGTTTTTGCAGGAGTGCCGGGTGGGCGGCGCCTATTATGCCCTGCCCTACATGCGTTCCACCGAGGCCTGCTACATCAACAAGGATTTTGTGGAGGCCCTGGGGTATGAGATTCCCGATGTGCTGACCTGGGATTTCGTGTGGGAGGTCTCCCGGGCGGCGGCTGCCACCAAGGGGGCCGACGGCACCTACAGCCTCAACGGCCAGAAGGTGCTGATCCCCTTTTTGTACAAATCTACCGACAACATGATGATCCAGATGCTGTACCAGCAGGGGGCGGGGTACTCCACCGCCACCGGTGAGATACAGCTTTTCAACGACACCACCACCGCCCTGCTGCACACCATTGCCGACAACACGGCAGAGGGGGCGTTCTCCACCTTCAAAATCTCCGGCTACCCGGCCAACTTTTTGAATGCCGGGCAGTGCGTCTTCGCGGTGGACTCCACCGCAGGTTCCACCTGGATGGGCTGTGACGCGCCGCTGATGGACATCGCTGCCGAGGAAGTGGTGGATTTCGACACGGTGGTGCGCGCAGTCCCCCAGTTTGACCCGAAAAACCCCAAGATGATCTCCCAGGGACCGTCGGTGTGTGTGTTCAATAAGGAGGACCCTCAGCAGGTGCTGGCCTCCTGGTTGTTTGCCCAGTATCTGCTGACAAGCGATGTGCAGATCGCCTACTCCCAGACCGAAGGGTATGTACCGGTGACCACCAAGGCCCAGCAGGATGCCGGGTATCAGGACTACCTGGCCCGGGGCGGCGAGGACGACACCACCCACTACCAGGTCAAGATCGACGCCGTGCGGCTGCTGTTGGACCATACCGGCGATACCTTTGTGACGCCGGTATTCAACGGCTCGGCTTCCCTGCGGGACGCGGCGGGTCAGCTGATCGAGAATGTGACCAAGTCGGTGCGGCGCAGTCAGACGGTGGACGACGCGTACATTCAGTCGCTGTACACCGATACCATGGCGCTGTATCATCTGGATGCAGCTTCGCCTTCGGGCGGAAAAGCCGACCTGGGCCCGCTGCCCGGCACCGCCGTGGCGCTGCTGGCGGCGCTGGCCGCCGCCTGGGTGGGCATCGGCGTGTATTGCCTGGTCCGCTGGCGGCAAGGCCGGCACAAAGAGCGCCGCAACGGTTGATTTTTAGGTCGATTGCTGTATAATGATAGTGTTGGCTGAAACTACACGCCATACAAGGAGGAAAAGAACATGAAAAAGATTTTGTCTGTGCTGCTGGCACTGGGCCTGGCCTGTTCTCTGGCTGCCTGCGCGGGCGGCGCTTCGTCCAGCGAGGCTGTGTCGGAGGAGACCGCTTCCACCGAGACTGCTTCCAGCGAAGCTACGGAGGAGACCGTCCCCGCCGAGCAGGACGCCCCCCAGCTGGACGCTGTGGCTTCCGGCGAGGTCATGAACTACGACCAGTACATGGCCGCCGACCTGGACACCGAGGTCACCATCCAGGCCTACGTTCAGGCCAAGCAGTCCTGGTGGGAGGATAAGGCCACCGTTTACCTGCAGGATCAGGATGGCGGTTACTTTGCCTACGACATGGCCTGCTCTGAGGAAGATTACGAAAAGCTGACCGAGGGCACCTGCATCCGCGTCACCGGCTTCAAGAGCGAGTGGTGCGGCGAAGTGGAGATCGTGGACGGCACCTTTGAATTTGTGGAGGACGCCGAACCCTTCGTGTCCATGCCGCTGGACGTGACCGAGCTGCTGGGCACCGATGAACTGATCTACGCCCAGAACCAGCGGGTGGCCTTCAAGGGCCTGACCGTGGCCCCCTCCACCGTGGAAGGCTCTGACGAGGAGTACGCCTTCCTGTACAACTGGGATGGCTCCGGCGAGGAAGGTGATGACCTGTACTTCAACGTCTCTTACAACGATGAAGTCTACACCTTCACCGTGGAAAGCTACCTCTGCGACAGCACCACCGATGTCTACGCCGCCGTCAAGAACCTGCAGGTGGGCCAGACCATCGACGCTGAGGGCTTCCTCTACTGGTATGAGGGCGTCAACCCCCACATCACCTCGGTGACTGTGACCGGCTGAACCTCCGCAACCCTATAATGCAGCCAGCCCCGGGCGAATGCCCGGGGCTGGTCGTGTTTACAGAACTTACTCGTTTGGAACGCTACTCCGAAAAGGCCTGACGCCCAGAAGGGAACGGATAAAAATTTGCTTTGCCCCAATGGGCCGCCAGTCCGTTGCTGGGGTTCAAGTAACGGATCATCAAACTTTTATCTTGCCATGCATCTGCAGAGAACAGCGCTTTTGATGAACATTGCCGTTCGTGGAAAGGAAAACGGAAAATCAGGAACCTGTCGAGGTAAAAACGATGTTCTGCAAAGACGCGCAGGCGCCTGCGTAGAGTTCTACAGACAGTTGATAACCGTCTCCGGGCGCCACATCGTGAAATACGACCTGAGAGGCGGACGCCGAGAGGGATTGGGTCTCAAGCACTGTACCGTTCTGGGAAAGAACAACAATCCCCATGGTATCGGGGTCGTTTGTTAGAGCGGCATAGGAAAGGAAGATATCGGTGGTACAGGCAAATTTCAAATCAGGAGACTGCATCACGATGCCATCGTACCCATCGGTGTTCAGCGTGCGGTTTTCATCCACGGTGCCCCGATAGGTGTAACCAACGGAATTTGGATAGTCAAGACCGGTGCCTGTATAGGGCAGACCGACCACGCCATCCGGCAGTGAACCGCTATCGAGCAGGTAAATGATATAATCTTCTGTTTCCGTATAGTAGGTTGTGTTTTTTTGAAGGTAAAAAGGAAGTTCAGAAAGAGAGGAAGTCGATGTTAACACCAATGCGGCAGGTCCCATGTGGGGATGGGCGTCTACATCGGTCATAGAAGCGTCAAATGTATGTAGGTAACATATCTCGTCTTGTAACCACAATAGCTTATAGGAATGATTTCGGTCTAACAACCCACAAATCT
>DXBO01000135.1 GCA_019116485.1 Candidatus Gemmiger excrementavium | reverse complement strand
GTTTTGGTGCGCCCGCAGGAACTCGAATCCTGGACCCTCTGATTAAAAGTCAGATGCTCTACCAACTGAGCTACGGGCACATAACACTGTGTGTTCACAGCCTTAATATTATAGCAAGACAAAAAGAGCTTGTCAAGATTTTTTCCAAAGAAATCCTGACAGAGTACAAAAAGCCCGGGGACACCCTGCCGCCCCTTGCCAAAAGGGGAAAGGCGCGGTATAATACTTTTTTAGAATAAAAACCGTAAAGGGGATTGCAATATGGAAACTTTGGGCAACCTGCGCCGCACCCGTTACTGCGGCGAGGTCCGTCTGGCCGACGCCGGGCAGGAGATGACCGTCTGCGGCTCCATCGCCCGTGCGCGGGATAAGGGCGGCATCATTTTTGCCGACCTGCGCGACACCACCGGCATCCTGCAGCTGGTATTCGATGAGGATACGCCGAAGGAAGTCTTTGCCAAAGCCGAAAGCCTGAAAAGCGAATATGTGGTGATCTGCCGCGGCAAACTGCGGGAACGCGCGGCCAAGACCAACAAGATCGCTACCGGCGATGTGGAACTGTATGTGGCGGAACTGCGCATCCTCAGTGAAGCCCAGACCACGCCGTTTGAAATCCGCGACGAGATCAACGTCAACGACGACCTGCGCCTGCGCTACCGCTATCTGGACCTGCGCCGTCCTGCCATGCACGAACCCATTGTGATGCGCAGCAAGATCATGCAGATCATCCGCAGCTATTTCTGCGATAATCACTTTACCGAGATCGAGACCCCTACCCTTATCAAATCCACGCCGGAAGGTGCCCGCGATTATCTAGTGCCCAGCCGCGTGCAGCCGGGCCACTTTTACGCCCTGCCCCAGAGCCCGCAGCTGTACAAGCAGATCCTGATGCTCTCCGGCTTTGACCGCTACT
Organism: Candidatus Gemmiger excrementavium; assembly: GCA_019116485.1. Taxonomy (GTDB): domain Bacteria; phylum Bacillota; class Clostridia; order Oscillospirales; family Ruminococcaceae; genus Gemmiger; species Gemmiger excrementavium. The sequence continues at coordinate 11,121 of DXBO01000135.1, read as the reverse complement.
TCCAGATCGCCCGCTGCTATCGGGACGAGGACCTGCGCGCCGACCGCCAGCCCGAGTTCACCCAGGTGGATGAGGAAATGTCCTTCGTTACCGAGGACGACATCATGACCGTCAATGAGGGCTTGCTCAAGCGCCTGTGGAAAGAGATGCTGGGGGTGGAACTGGAAACGCCCTTTGTGCGCATGCCCTGGAACGAGGCCATGGGCCGTTTCGGCTCCGACAAGCCGGACACCCGCTTCGGGCTGGAGATTCAGGATGTGACAAGCGTTTTCGCCCATACGGAGTTCAAGCCCTTCGCCGCGGTGGTGGAAGCCGGTGGCGCCATCCGGGCCATCAACGCCAAGGGTCTGGCCGACAAGCTCACCCGCAAGAACATCGACAAACTGGGCGACGTGGCCAAAACCTACGGTGCCAAGGGGCTGGCCTACAGCCGCCTGACCGCCGACGGCACCTCTTCCAGCTTTGAAAAATTCCTCTCGGAGGAAGAAAAGTCCGCCCTGTACGCAGCTTTGGGCGCCGAGACCGGCGACGTGCTGCTGCTGGTCAGCGACGCCGACTGGGTCAAGGCCTGCACGGCGCTGGGCCAGGTCCGTCTGGACATTGCCCGCAAGCAGGGGCTCATCGACCCCGACAAGTTCAACTTCCTGTGGGTGGTGGATTTCCCGCTGTTTGAGTACAGTGAGCAGGAAGGCCGCTGGATGGCGATGCACCATCCCTTCACCATGCCCAAGGCCGAGGACCTGGACAAGATCGAGAGCGACCCCGGTGCCTGCCATGCGGTGGCTTACGACATCGTGCTCAACGGTGTGGAACTGGGCGGCGGCTCTATGCGTATCAATGACCCGGCCCTGCAGGACCGTATGTTCAAGGCCCTGGGCTTCACCGAGGAAAAGGCCCGTGCCAGCTTCGGCTTCCTGATGGATGCCTACAAGTACGGTGCCCCGCCCCACGGCGGTATGGCCTACGGTCTGGACCGTATGGTGATGCTCATGCTCAAGAAGGATTCCATCCGGGACGTGATCGCCTTCCCCAAGGTGCAGAACGCCGGTGAACCCATGAGCGGCGCCCCCGATGTGGTGGACGAAAAACAGCTGGCTGAACTGTCCATTGCCCTGACCCTGCCCGACAAAGAATAAGTCTGCCAACCCCCGCTGCACTGCTCTGCACGGGGGTTGTTTTGAATAGCGGCCCTGTGTGGGGCGAAAGGAAACCACCGCCATGAAGCGTACTGCATTCAGCCTGATGACTGTGCTGCTGGCCGTGATGAATGAAAGCGAGCCGGGGGACCCTTACTATGTGTTGGCCCAGTACCTGCTATATCATTTCGACCAGCTGCGGGAACTGAATATCTATGATGTTGCCGAGGCTTGTTACGTCTCCCGCTCCGGCATCCGGCGTTTCTGCCAGTCCATCGGGTTTGACAATTTTTCCGATATCAAGGCAGAAGCGGAGGAATGGCAGCGGCACTGCAATTATTTTATTGGTTACAGCGCGCGCCCCCACTATAAAGATTATCTGTCTCAATCCATCACTGCCATGATGGAGGAAATCAATCGTCTGACCACCCCCGCCGTGCTGGACAAGCTGGTGCAGCGTATTCACGACAGCCGCCATGTGGTCTTGTTTACCTCGGACTTCTCCGGCATGGCGGCCCGTGGGTTTCAGCAATCCATGGTGGTCATGGGCAAGCTGGTGCTCATCGTTACCGACGCGCGCTATATCCCCGGTTACCTTCAGGACCTTACCCCCCAGGACTTGCTCATTACGATTTCCGCTACCGGCAACTTTGCTATTATGATGGAACCGTTGATCCAAAAGACAGCGGCCTACAAAGCGCTGGTTACGGTAAACCATGACCGGCGATTCTGGGCGGTATACCATCAGGTCATTTACCTGAGCGAGAAGGATAACGCAAATGCCCGCACCGTCTATTCCCAATACGGAACGAACTATTTTTTTGATATCCTGTACAGCCGCTATGTGCAGCGTTATCTGGACGATGCCCGTACCCAGGGTCCATATGCTGAACCCGTCTTGTCAGAAAGCACCAAAAACCGCTTGCAAAAACGGTTGGAATGACGAAAGATACGAGCATAGTGCTGAAAAGAAGAACAGAAAACTGGGCAAAATATACAAATGGGGTTCGCTGTGCGAACCCCATTTCCTGTTGTGGATATGCTATGATGAAAGCGTCAACAAACAGCGCGCGCATACAGCGCCGCCGTCGCGACGGCGGCAGACCACACAGGAGGATTCTTCATGTATTACAATCATGATCCCCGTTTCCCGGAGGGATTTCTCTGGGGGGCATCCAGTGCAGCCTGGCAGGTAGAGGGCGGCGTGGCCGAAGGGGGCCGTACACCGGCCATCATCGACCTGAACTCCAAAACCAAGAAACCCTTTGCCGATAACACTTATGCGGCAGACCATTACCACCATTATAAAGAGGACGTTGCCCTGATGGCCGAATGCGGCTTTTCCAGCTATCGCTTTTCCCTCTCCTGGTCCCGCATCATCCCGCATTCGGACGGCAAGGTCAACCCTGAGGGCATCGCTTTTTATAACAGCCTGATCGACGAGCTGGTAGCCCACAACATCACCCCTATCGTCACGCTGTATCACTATGACATGCCCCTTTGGGTGGAGGAAGAACTGGGCGGTTGGAAAAACCGCGCGATCATCGATGCATTCGACCATTACTGCCGGGTCTGTTTTGAAAATTTCGGTGACCGGGTCAAGTACTGGCTGGCGATCAACGAACAGAACATGCAGATCTGTTACGGCCACTGGCTGGGTGTCAGCAAGGGCTGTGACGACTGGTTCCGGGACCAGTGGAAGATCAACCACATCATGAACCTCTGCCACGCCAAAGCCGTCAACGCCTGCCACGAGATGGTGGAGGGCGGCAAGATCGGCCCGGTGCCTGGCTGCGTGCCCATTTACCCCGAGACCTGCCGCCCTGAGGACCAGATCGCTGCCATGAACGCTGAGGAATTTACCGAAAAGTTCTGGATCGATACCGACGTGTACGGGGAATACAGCAACTTCATCAAGCGGTATTGGGAAGAAAACGATATCGACCCCGACATCCGCCCGGGGGATGCGGAACTGATGAAGAGCGCCAAAATCGACTTTATTGCCGTCAACTGCTACCGCAGCAATGTGGCAAAGTTTGCCCCCCATGATGCAAAACAACAGGATTACCTGCTGAACAAGAACGGCGTCAAGGGGCAGATGGTCTTCCCGGTGGAGCCGGGCCGCTATGCGCTGACCCGCAACCCCTATGTGGAATACACCGACTGGGACTGGGAGATCGACCCGGTGTGCCTGCGCTATATGATGCGTTATCTGTGGGACCATTACCACCTGCCCATGATGATTACCGAAAACGGCTACGGTGCCCATGAGACCAAGGACGCCGACGGCTGCGTGCATGATACCGGGCGCATCGATTTTCTGCGGGACCACATCTACCAGCTGGGTCTGGCCATTGAAGACGGCTGCCAGGTCATTGCTTACAATCCCTGGTCCTTTACCGATCTGCTGTCCACCGGCAACGGTATGGCCAAGCGCTACGGCCTTGTCTATATTGATACCACCGACGAAGAACAGAACGCCGCTGCAAGCGTGGAGGAACTGTCCATGAAGCGGATCAAGAAGGATTCCTTCTACTGGTATTCCAGACTGATCCGTTCCAATGGCAAAGACTGGGGAAAGGAGATGCAGAAATAATGGCTAAAAAGAATTATCAGGCAATGGCCAAAGGCATTGTGGAAAAGGCCGGCGGCGAGGGCAATGTGGCCAGCGCGACCCATTGCATGACCCGCCTGCGGCTGGTGCTGCGGGATACCGCAAAGTTTGACATCGACGGAGTCAAAGCGGTGCCGGGGGTACTCAACGTCATCATCCAGAATGGGGAATACCAGATCGTTATCGGCCAGGACGTGCCCGACCTGTATGCGGAGATACAGAAGTTTGAGGGCATCAAGGCAGGCGGCACGGTAGAAGATGCCGAGGCGGCGGCCAAAGACTTGGCCCAGGACCATGGCAGTGTTGTCAACGGGATTCTCTCTTTTATCGGCGGCACCTTCAGCCCGGTCATTCCGGTGCTGGTGGCCGGCGGTCTGACCGGTGCCGTGCTGTCGCTGCTTACCAGTGTGTTCGGTGTTCCGACGGATTCCGGCACTTATACGGTGTTCTATGCCATCAACCAGGCCACCTTCTACTTCCTGCCGGTGTTCATCGGCTTTGCGGCGGCCAACCGCCTGAAGTCCAACGGCTTCCTGGGGGCTTTCCTGGGAGCCATCCTGCTGTACTCCACCATCAACGGTGCCGAAGGACTGGACTTTTTCGGCATTCCCATCCAGACGATCACCTACAATTCCACGGTGTTCCCGGTCATTCTGGGCGTACTGTTCATGAGTGTGATCTACAAGTTCCTGCAAAAGTATGTTCCGGTATTTCTCAAGACTATTTTTGTGCCGCTGCTCACCATGCTCATCACGGTTCCGGTCACCCTGATCGTGCTGGGCCCCATTGGCAACACCGCCGGTACACTGCTGGCCAACGGTGTCTACGCCATCTACCAGGCCGTGCCCCCGCTGGCGGTCATGATTATTGGCATCACCACGCCGCTGATGGTGTTCTTCGGCATGAACAACGCCACCTACCCGGTGGTCTTTGCGCTGATCGCAGCGGTCAACTCTGACCCGCTGATCTGTACCGGCATGGCGCCCGCCAACGTGGCGGTGGGCGGTGCCTGCCTGGCCGCAGCGCTGCTGGCTAAAAATGTAGAGGAAAAGTCTGTCAGCATTTCCGCCGGTGTCACCGCGCTGTGCGGTATCACCGAACCCGGCGTCTACGGCGTATTGTTCCCCAAGACCTACCCGCTGGTAGGTGCCATGATCGGCGGCGGTATCGGCGGTTTGCTGGCCGGCCTGCTGGGCATGACCCAATATGTGATCTCCACACCCGGCTTTATCAGCCTGCCTGCCTATATCGATCCCAATGGTTCCAGCTACAATCTGATCGTTTCGCTGGTCGTCATGATCGTGGCGGTGGTGCTGGCCTTTGCGGCCACCTGGCTTCTGGGCAAACGGGCCGAGGCAAAACGCTCCTGAATCTTTTATACCTGACCATAATACAACAGAGCCCCCGCCTTACGGCGGGGGCTCTGTTGTATATTAGGGGGGGATCAGTATTTGGGTTTGGGTTCCTCGGCTTTTTCCTCGCCTTTGTTGGCTTCGGCAGGGCTATCTTGGGGGGCGGACGGCTGGCTGTAGGGGTAGGGGGCGGACGAAGCCCGGTCAGCACGGCGTTCTGCCCTGGCTGCTTTGCGGCGGCGCATCACGGGGAGAAGGATCACCAGCAGGATGACCGCGACCAGCAGCAGCGGCCACAGGTAGACCAGCGTCAGTACCAGACCCTGTACAAAGGTTACAAAACCGTGCCAGCCGCCCGCAAAGGCATCGGCCAGCCGCTCGGGGAAGGTGACGCCGGTGGGGGTCAGGGTGGCCACTTCCCGCAGGGTGATATCCACCGTGGAGTAACTCACCTGGCCGTCCAGGTTGCGCAGCTGCTGGGTGTAGCTCTCCAGTTCGTACTGCACGTCGGACAGCCGGCTCTCGATCTCCAGCAGATCGGTGGTGGTCTCGGCCTCGGCAGCCAGTTCATTCAGGCGGTCCCGCTGGTTTTCCAGCGAGGAGATACGCGCTTCCATGTCGATGTAGGTGCTGGTCACGTTTTCGGCACTTTCGTTCAGGCTCAGCACGCTGCCGGCCTGGCCTACCTGCTCCAGAAATGTCCGGTAATTATCGGCGGGCACCCGCACCGTGAAATTGGCGTAACGGTCCCGGTCCTCGGCAGTACCGTTCTGGTGGCTGTACTCCATCCAGGAGCCGGTGTCTTCCACGGCAGCCAGCACGGTCTCCCGGGCGGTGTCAAAGAGGGTGGATTCTATGCTCATATCGGCGCGGTAGATGATCTTCTGCTGTGCCGTTTCGCCGGTGGCGGCATTTTCCGGCATCAGGTTGCTCTCTCCGCCGCCGCTGCCCATCGAGGCTTCCTCGGTAACGCTCATGTCGTAAGTGGCGGTGGCACTGGCGCTGCCGCCGGAATTGGCACCGCATCCGGCCAGCAAAGTGGCCGTCAGCAGGGCGGCCAGCAGCAGGGATGTCCGTTTCATGGTATATCTCCTTTCTTTTGCAGCGGGTAGCCCCGCGTTCTGTCTCTGGCTTCAGTATACCATACAAAAAGCGGTTTGTGGGTTACAGCTTGCCGACAAAACGGCAACAAAAAAGGAACAGACCGCTCATTCGGTCTGTTCCACAAAGGTAAGCAAAATTATTCGGCTTTCTGCCCAAAAAACTTGATGTCGTCGTTGTCGGCAAAGGCGGCGCCCGCGTAACCGGCGGCTTCCAGCGTGCCGAACTGCTTGCCCAGCTTTTTGGCCTGGGGCAGCACGGTCACGTCGTAGTCGGTGCGCAGGGCCTGGGCCTTACCCAGCACGGCGGCAAAGTCGGCATCCTTGCAGTAGAGCAGCGCCAGACGCGGCTTGGCGCCGGGAATCTGGTAGCCCTGTTCCAGCAGAATGCCGCAGACACGCTCAAACCCGATGGAGAAGCCCACCGCCGGCACCTGCTGGCCGATGAACTTGCCCACCATGTTGTCGTACCGGCCACCGCCTGCCACCGCGCCGCTGAACTGCGGGCAGGTGACCTCAAATACCATGCCGGTGTAGTAACCCTGGCCGCGCACCAGGCTGGGGGCATAGGCAATGCCATACCGCCCGGCAGCGATTTTTTCGCTGGTGGCGATGACGTAGCGCAGGTCGGCGGTCAGAGCCTCGTCGTCCACCTGGGCGGCTACGGCCTCCAGGCTGAAATCCCCGGCCCGCAGGAATTCGTCCAGCGCCTCCACGGCCCCGGCGGCGAACCCTTTTTCGGTCAGTTCGTTCTTGACGCCCTCGGTGCCGATCTTGTCCAGTTTGTCAAAGCTGATGCACACCGAGTCCAGGTCCCCGGCGGCAAAGCCCATCTTTTCCAGCATGGCACGCAGGATGCGCCGGTCATTGATGTTGACGGTGAAGCCGGTAAAGCCGATGGCCAGCAGTGCCCGGGCCGTCACGTCGATCAGTTCCACCTCGGCATTGGGGCTGGAATCCCCCAGGATGTCGATGTCGCACTGCACAAACTCCCGCAGGCGTCCCTTCTGGGGGCGCTCGGCCCGGTAGACACGGTCAGTCTGGATGACCTTGAACGGCGTGGGCAGCTCATTGCGGTTGGCTGCGTAGTAGCGGGAGAGGGGCAACGTCAGGTCATAGCGCAGCCCCATGTCGGAAAGCTGCTTTTCCTCCCCGGTGGCAAGGGCTTTTTCCAGTTTGTCGCCCCGTTTCAGCACCTTGAAGATCAGGTTCAGGTTGTCGCCGCCGTCGCTTTTGTCCAGATTCTCCATATCCTCCAGGATGGGGGTGGAGATGCGCTGGAACCCCGCGGCGCGGTAGGTGGCCAGAATCTGGCCCTGGATATAATCGCGCAGGGCCTGCTCCCGGGGCAGCAGGTCGCGCATGCCTTTCAACGGCTGGGTTTTCATCGGCAAGGACTCCTTATTTATAAACGGTAATGGTATCATGATAAACGCCCCGCCGCATTTTGTCAATGCAAACCGGGCATACTGTACAGGCAGAGGAGGGGATGTACCGTGAAAAAAGGGAACCGCGGCCCGTACATTTTGGCTGCCGGTGCGGCGGCTCAGCTGCTTACCGGTATCCCGGCGGCCTGGGGCGTCTTTCAAAAACCGGTCATGCAGGGGTATGGGCTCAGCCGGGGCCAGGCCATGCTGGCTTTCGCGCTGCTGGTGGCTGCTTACGGCGTGGGCTGTGCCGCGGGCGGTCTGCTGCAGGACCAGAAAGGTCCCCGCATGGCCGGGCTGTGGGGCACGGCGCTGCTGGCAGGCGGGTTTCTGGCGGCAGCGCTGGTGCCGCCCGGCAATGCGGTGCTGTTCCTGCTGGTCTACAGCCTGCCCGCTGGGGCGGGCGGGGCTTTTCTGACCCCGGCGGTGCTGGCCTGCGCCCAGAAATGGTATCAGGGCAAAAAGGGCTGGGCCACCGGCGTGGCCGGGGTAGCCATGGGGCTGTCGGGAGCATTCTATACCCTGTTTGTGAGGGGTGTGGGCGGGCGCTGGGGCATCCGTGTCTGTTTTGCGGCCCTGGGGCTGGTCATGCTGGTCGTGTGCGGCGCCGGGGCCGCTATTTTGCAGGACCCGCCGCAGAAAAATCAGCCCAAACCGTTGCCGGGGCTGAACCATCGGCAGATGCTGCGCACCCGGCAGTACAAGCTGTGCGCGGCGGCGGTAGCGCTCAGTGCGCCGCCGGTGCTTCTGTTCAGCCCCGAGATTTTCTCCATTGCCACCAGCCGCGGTCTGCCGGAATCCGCTGCACCCTACACCATCGTACTGGGTTCGGCGGCCAGCGCTGTCGGACGATTGCTCTGCCCGGCGCTCAGTGACAAACTGGGCCGCAAGCGGGTGCTTTACGCCGTCTACCTGGGCCTGGCGGTGGGTTCGGCCTGGTTTGCCTTTGCGGGCGGCGGATGGGTGCTGGCTGCCTATGCATGGCTCACCTTTTTTTATTCCGGCGGTGCGGCGGTACAGCCTGCCTTTAACAGCGACTTGTTCGGCCTGCGCTATGCGGGGGTCAACTATGGCTTCATCGCCCTGGGCATGAGCGGCGGCAGCCTGTTGAGCTATCTGGGCAGCCAGGCACTGCCGCTGGGGGCCCGCCACTGGCTGGCCGGCGGCTGTGCCGTGGCGGGGCTGGTCTGTGTGGGTTTTGTAAAACCTGTGCCTGAATCTTGAAAAAATGCCCTGAAACGGGTAAACTGTATAAGTTATCCCTTTCCCTTATGCAGACCAAAGGAGGAACTATGCAGCAAACCATCCGGCTGCGGCAGTTCGCAGCGCGCTCGGCCACCGCTTTCCTGTTGGCGGTGCTGTGCGTATATCCGCTGTACATTGATAAATTTTCCAACCTGGGCGTGTTCAAATTCACCGGCGTGTGCACCCTTTCCTGGGTGTTCTGCCTGGGCCTGGGCGCCCTGGCGCTGGTGGGGGCTCAGCCCGCCCCGGGGCGATTCTCCCGGGGGGACACTACCCTGTGGGCGCTGGGGGCATTTGTACTCACCGGGTTGGTCTCCACCGCTGTTTCGCTGTCGCCGGTGTCCTCTTTCTGGGGGCTGGGCGGTTACTACGGCGGTTTCATGATGGTGCTGTTCACGGCAGCCGGGTATCTGGCCGTGCGGGCCTTTGCCCCCCAGCAGCTGCTCAACGGCCTGACCTTTTGTATGGGCATCACGGCGGCCATTGTGACGGTGCTGTATGTGCTGAACATCTTCAACATCGACCTTATCGGGACCTACGCCGACACCGCAGTGGTGGAACGGGCCCAGTTCTTCTCCACCCTGGGTCAGAAGAACTTCAACTCTGGGTACATGGCCTTCGCGCTGCCGCTGGTGTTCTATGCCTTTCTGGTGGCCCGGGGCGTGCGTCACACGATCTTTTACGGTATACCGGCCTTTTTTGGGGGCCTGGCGCTGGCTGTGGTGGATGCCGAAGGCCTGGCCCTGGGGATCGGCGCAGCGGTGCTGGTGCTGATGTGCCAAAAAATGTTCACCACCCGTACGGTGCGCCGGCTGGCGGTGCTGGGGGCGTTTTTCTTCTTCCATGCCGGGTGGATGCAGTATATGCGCACCCATGTCTACACCCAGGGTGGCAAACCCATGCTGGCGGCGCTGGGGCACTTTGCCACTGATGGCTTTGTGATCTGTGTGCTGCTGTGGGCGGTGCTGCGGTTCGGCCTGAAAGGGCGCGAGATCCCGCTCTGGCGGGCCGGGCGTGTAGTGGCGGCTCTGGCGGTGGCAGCGGTGGTGCTGCTGTATGGTCTTGCCAATTTCTGGTCGGGATTCCCCAGTCTGGGGCGGCTGGACGATGTACTCATCATCAACGACAACTGGGGCACCTACCGGGGCACGGCCTGGCGCATCACCTGGTCTACTTGGCTGGACCAGCCCCTGTGGCGCAAACTCATAGGCGTGGGCACCGGCATGATGCATACCGCTATGACGGCCTGGGCAGGGGAGGACCTGACCGCCCGTATGAACACCTTCTACGCTGCCCACAATGAGTATCTGGAACAGTTGCTGACCACCGGTTTGCTGGGCCTGGCGGCCTGGGTATGGTTCATTGCCGCGCATCTGCGCCGGGCTGCCAAAAACTGGCTGCGCCCGGGTGTGGCCCCCGTGACGCTGGCGCTGGTCAGCTATCTGGCCCACGCGGTGGTTTCCATCCGGGTGTCCATGATCTTCCCCGAGGTGATGCTGCTGTTCGGTCTGCTGACGGTGTTCTGCCTGCCGCCCGAAACGGCGCCCGCCCCGGCAGAAAAAAAACGCCACGGCAAAGTCAAAAAGCACCAGCAGCCGCAGGCGCAGCCCGGTTTGATCCGCCTGTGGGCCCCGCCGGCGCTGGCTGCCGTTGTAATGATGGCGGTGTGCGGTGCGGCGTCCCGGGTGGTGTTCGGCTTCCTGTTCTGAGAAAGGGAGGAAACGGCAAAAAAACGGATGTTAGCATAGGCTAACATCTTGCAAAAAATGCTGCGACCCTTTATAATAAACTTAGCTGTGAAAAGCGTAACAATATGCAAAGGAGAGAAAATTATGATCGAATACTCCGCACAGGTCAATAACATGTGCCCGATCACAAAAGGGCCCAAGCACGGTCCCGCGCCCATTCCCGAAGAGGGCGAATGGGTCAAGGCTTATAAAATCGAGGACATCAGCGGCTATACCCACGGCGTGGGCTGGTGTGCTCCCCAGCAGGGCACCTGCAAACTCAGCCTGAACGTCAAGAACGGCATCATTGAAGAAGCCCTGGTCGAGACCATCGGCTGCTCCGGCATGACCCACTCCGCCGCCATGGCGGGCGAGATCCTGCCCGGCAAGACCATTCTGGAAGCGCTGAACACCGACCTGGTGTGCGACGCCATCAACGTGGCCATGCGTGAGCTGTTCCTGCAGATTGTGTACGGCCGCAGCCAGACCGCTTTCTCTGAGAATGGCCTGCCCGTGGGCG
>DXBO01000134.1 GCA_019116485.1 Candidatus Gemmiger excrementavium | reverse complement strand
TACACGGCGTGTATCAGATCGTCGGCGAGGTTCTGCGGCCCATCAAGCAATTGTTGAGCCGAAAGCTGCACATGCAGGAGCATTCCTGCTGTCAGGCGGTCTGCCAGCAGGGTTGTACTTTCATCCTGGTGATGCTGGCCTGGATCATCTTCCGAGCCGACAGCCTGGGCACCGGACTGGCTATGATTCGGTCCATCTTCACCGTACCGAACCTGTGGATTCTGACCAACGACGCCTTGTTCAGCCTGGGGCTGGGCTGGAAGGAATGCATGGTGCTGGTCATCTGTTTACTGGTCCTTCTGTCCGCAGGTTTCTTGCAGGAGAAAGGCATTGCCATCCGGGAAAAAATTCTTTGCGCCCCTCTCGCGGCCCGGTGGTCTGTGTATATAGGTGCTATTCTATTTGTGATGCTTTTTGGCACCTACGGCTATGGTTTTGACGCACAGGCCTTTATTTATGGAGGATTTTGAGCAAAATGCAAATAAAAACAAAGGCAAAGCTTTTCGTAAAGTTCATTTCTTTCGTGCTGATTACCTGCCTGTGTGTGGGAGTTGTCAATAGCTGGCTCAAGCCCAAATACTACTACACCTATGCATGGCCTTCAACCAACACGTTCCAGGATTTCTACGCTCTGGAGAAAGACTCTGTGGACGTTTTGTTCTTTGGCAGTTCTCATGCGGTTTCCTCTTTAAATCCTCAGGTCGTCTATGATACCTACGGCATCACCAGCTACAATTTGGGATCCGAACAGCAAAGCCTTGTGGTATCCTATTACTGGCTGAGAGAAGCCCTGAAATATCAGTCACCCAAGGCGGTAATCATAGACACCTACATGCTCCACAAATTTTCCGATTCCTATGTCTACAACGACATGAACTGTAGCGAATCGGCAGTCCGCAAGGCGATGGATAACATGCGCCTGTCCCCCCTGAAATGGGAGGCCGCGCAGACTATCGCCAAAACCGATCCTACCCAGGATGCCTTGAGCTATATCCTGCCCAATATCCGTTACCACTCCCGCTGGACCTCTTTGGGAGAGGAAGATTTCACCGAGGCATCCATGGTCGCCCATGGCGGTATTAAAGGCTTCACGGTCATGAGCGGAAATGATCCCAACCTAGAGTACACTCCTTTCCACGATGGAGAAGCCGAGAACGTTGACCCTGATATTATGATGGAGCCATCCCGCACTTATCTGGCCAAAACCATTGAGTTGTGTCAAGAAAAGGGAATTCAGGTGATTCTCATTAACATTCCCTGTGCCGAGTCCATCGGTCGATACCGCTCCACAAAAACATTTGCCGAAGAGTACGGCGTACCCTATTATGATTTTAACGAAGCCACACTCTACAATGAGATCGGGTACGATGCTTCGGAGAACCTGCTTTCCCACCCCAACTACTTGGGGGCCGAGAAGATTTCCCTGTACATCGGCAAAATGCTTGCCGAACAATACGGCATTGCTCCGCGGGAAGACTCTTCCTACAATGCCAGCCGTCAACTGTACGAACACAACCTGCAGAACATCCGCCTACAGGATACCACGGATATCTACGAATACCTACCTTTGCTGAACCAAGAGCGATACAGTATTTTTGTCTTTGCGCCCACCTCTTTCAGCGCCTGTATCGATGAGGACCTGATGAACATGTTGTTTGCCATGGGGTTTGCCACCGAACTGCGGGAAGTACGAGACGGCACTCATTATTGTGCATTAAAAGATGCCAGCGGGTTTGTGGAACAACTGACGGAAGAAGACCTGCAATTTTCCGGTGCGATTCGCAATGGTTTGACTACATACTCTTTTCAAGTAGATACCACCAACATGGTCCACAAAACCTACAAGATGATGGTCGACGGCACCGACTGCAGCGGTCTGACCACCGGCTTGAATTTTGTTGTCTATGACAATGAGCAGAAGCAAGTCATAGACCGCGTGAATTTCAACACGACCACCGAAGAATTGACTGCCACCCGATATTGAACGCCATGTACTTCATCAGGTGCTGCGCCTTTCGGTAGGACAACATGTACCCCCGGCGGCAAAGCGTATGTTTTGCCGCCTCTTTTTCGGTTGTTGCGGTGCAGCGCGGTATAGTTAGCATACAGGCAAAAGGGCCTGCATTCCATCCTGAAAGTGAGGCGGCGGCATGACGAACCGAAAGACCGCGGTACTGTGGGCGGTGCTGGCGGCGGCGTTGTATGCGCTGAACGCGCCTTTTTCCAAGCTGCTGCTGGGCAGCGTGCCGCCCACCCTGATGGCGGCGCTGCTTTATCTGGGGGCGGGGGTCGGCATGGCAGCGGTGCGGCTGGTACAGCGCCGCACCGGCAAGACCCCGGCGGAAGCCCCCTTGACCCGCGCCGACCTGCCCTATACCATCGGCATGGTGGTGCTGGACATTGCCGCGCCCATCCTGCTGATGCTGGGTCTGAACCTGACCACGGCGGCCAACGCCGCCCTGCTGAACAACTTTGAGATCGTGGCCACCTCTCTGATCGCACTGGGATTGTTTGGGGAGCGCATCTCTCCCCGGCTGTGGGGCGCCATTGCCCTGGTGACGGTGGCCAGCATGGTGCTCAGCGTGGAGGACCGCAGCAGCTTTTCCTTTTCCGCCGGTTCGGTGCTGGTGCTGCTGGCCTGCACCTGCTGGGGGCTGGAGAACAACTGCACCCGCAGCATCTCCCACAAGGACCCACTGGAGATCGTGGTCATCAAGGGCTTTGGTTCCGGTGCCGGTTCGCTGGTCATCGCCCTGACCCTGGGGGAACGCCCCGGCCCGGCAGGCGCTATGCTCTGTGCCCTGGTGCTGGGCTTTGTGGCCTACGGGCTGAGCATCTTCTTTTACATCTATGCCCAGCGGGATCTGGGCGCCGCCAAGACCAGCGCCTACTACGCCTTGGCCCCTTTCATCGGGGCAGGGCTGTCACTGCTGATCTTTCGCCAGAAGCCCGACGCCGTATTTCTGACGGCGCTGATCATTATGATGGCGGGCACCTGGCTGGCCTCCACCGACCATGCCGCCTGACACCTTGCCCGCAAAGAAACCCGGCCATGCAGAACGCATGGCCGGGTTCTTGTATGTTTGCCGGAAAGGAGTTCACTGTCTGCGCCGCCACAGCCACAAAGCCGCAGCGGCGGCCCCGGTACAGAGCAATGCCAGGCCCAGTGGGCGGAAGCCATCGCCAGTCTCCGGGATGGCAGGCGGCCTGGGCGTTATCGCGGGGGCATCCCCCGACACAGGCGATGCCGTGGGTGCAGGCCCCGGTTTTGCCGAAGGGGTGGGCGACGCCGAAGGCCCCGGGGTGGGCTGCAGGGTGCAGGCGTTGGTAAAAATGATCTCGGTCAGGCCCGGGGCGGTGGTCACGGTAACGTTTGACACCGCCTGGGATTCGCCGCCGTTCACCTGTACCGTGGTGTCGTAGTGTTCTGCCGGTTCTTCACTGACCGTGCAGACCGTGCCGTCCGGCAGGCCGTAGAGCACCGCTTCCTCTGTATCCCGCAGGGCGATCCCGGCCACACCGTCAGCATCAAAATCCACCCCGCCGTAGTTCCCGGTGAGCGGGTCCCCGGCGCTGTCCCGCAGGGTGACGGTAAAAGCAAAGGGGCGCTGCCGGTCCCCCAGTTCCCCGGTGACCTGCTTGCGGATGACCAGCCGGGTGGCCACGTTACGGAACCGCACGATGGTGCTGCGGGCAAAAAGATTGGTCAGGTCCTGGTTGCCCAGGTCGATCTTCAGGTCCTGGTGGGTACCGGCGGCGTAGTTCTGGGTGATGCGCAGCCGGGACCAGCCGGAATTCACGGTGAAATATCCCCGGCCGCCCACCTGGGTGGGGGCGTATTCCAGCACCTGGCCGGTGGTGTTGTAGGAAAGCTGCAGCGGCGGCTGGGAAGAAGCCGACCACCCGGCCCAGCTGCCGCCGCTGCCCGGGGTATAGTTGGGGGCGGTGTACAGCGCCGCCTGGATATCGGTCAGGGTGGCGTTGATGTCGTCCGGCACGGCGAACTGCAGCATGCTGCGCACGATTTTGCCCACGCCCAGCAGCACCGAAATCCCGTTGTCGGCGCTGCCTGCATCGGCGTAGACATTGGAATCATCCGCCACCACTTCCACCAGCTGGTCGTCCAGTGCATACCCCGGAGGGGCGGACAGTTCTTTCAGATAATAAGTTCCCTCTGGCAGAACGCTTTGGGTGTTGGGAAACACCCCGGCGCCCCCCAGCGTGATAAGGTCGCCGCTATCCTGGCTCAGGTCCTTGGTGGTCACGGTGTCCCAAGGAGTCTCGCCGGGTTTGACCGCACCGTTTTCCACCTGGGCGGCGGTATACAGGCCGAACTCCGCCCCGGTCAGGGGGGTGGCGGCGCTGTCATCGGCCACCTTCTGCACAAACAGATAGTTTCTGATATCGGGCACATAGAGGCGCACGGCGTATTCCCGGCCAAAACCATCCTGGTCGCCGCTGGTGCCGGCGTTGAGGCGCACCGTGTTGTCTGCCGTGGCTCCGCTCAGGCTGGAGGCGGTGGTGTGGTAAAAGGCTATTGTATACTGGGCGTTGTCGGCGGTGAGTTTTCCGTTGGTGGCCAGTACGTCGTAGTAGGTCAGGATATCGCCAGGCAGGTTCTGGATGGTAGCCTTGTAGGCACCGCTGCTGTCCAGCGTGAACACATAGGGGTCGTCCTGCGCTGCCGCGATGACCGCCTGGGTGGAGGTGGAGTCCGCCACCTTCCAGCCGCTGATGGGGTCCCCCGATACCGGATACCACTGACTCTGGCCGCTGCTGCCGTCGCCCCCGGCGTTCTGCCGTTTGAGCACCACCGCAAAGTAAGTGCCCTCCTCCGCGCTGTAGGTATGCCCTGCCAGGTCCCGGGGTGCATCGGGCAGGGTGACCGTGACGGTAGGGCTGGCGTAGGCGCCGGTCTGCCAGGGATTGGCGGACAGCAGCGTGGCCAGTTCAGGGTAGTCCTGGGGGAAGTAAAGTTCCACCAGCTCCGGCGAGCGGTAACCCGGCGGGGTCACCGTTTCCACCAGCACAAATTTGCCGGTCTTGCCGTCGCCTCCGTATTCGTTTTTCAGGTTGTTCAGGCTCAGCAGCGTGCCGTCAGGGTTCTGGAATACAAAGGTGCCGTCCGCCTCGGTAGTACCGGTGGCGATCAGGTCCTGGGGGTCGTATGTATAGTCATCATTCGCATAATAGAGTTTGAACTCCGCCCCCGGTACCGGTGCCCCGATCTGATCCACCTTGATAAGGTCGCTCTGGGGGATGGACACCAGGTTGAATTTCAGCTTCATGTTGGAGTCCACATTGCCCCGCTCCAGGTAAAAGAACTGCAGGGTGTGATAGGTATCGTCGGCAAAGGTATCAGAACCGGTATGGGTCCAGGGCACGCCCGCGGTCTCGAATTTCTGGCGGATGGTGCCGTCGGCCTGGCCGTTGACGGCGACAGCCCCGGTCTGAAAGTTGATGGACAGCGAAGCCGCGTCATGAATACCACCCAGGTCCCCTACCAGCACGCCGTCAATAAACACCCACACGTCATCGTCACCAGCAAATTCGTAGGTGACCGGGGTGCCGCCCGGCGTGCCGTCCACCGTACCGTAGGGCTGCTGTACAAAGCGGGTGGTCATGGTCATGCCGAAATAGTGGTTTATCAGCGGATTGCGGGAGTTCACGTCCTTGACCTCGTTGTAGTCGTTGAAGGGGAAAAACTGCCCATCCTCCGACGCGCCTGCCGCTTTTACCCCTGGCGCGTCGTACAGGATGAAGGCGTTGGTCGCCTGGTCGTACTGGGCAAAGTTCTGGGTGCAATTGTAATAGTAATAGCCCTGGTCGTCGATCTGCAGCAGGTTGCGCACCGAGGGAAAGGCGATCTTGCCCTGGTTGGCCAGGTTGGGGTTGAACAGATAATCCAGCGACTGGCCCGAATCGCTGAGCTGAGGATAGCCGCCCTGCAGCGTATCGTCCACCATACCGGTGCGGGGTGCCGCACTGCCTGTGTACTGGTTGATCGCGCCGCCGCCGGGGTTGTTGCCAAAGCGCAGCACATGCCCGGCATTGATACCGGCGTTGCCCACATCCGGGGGGTCCACGTTGTCCGGGGCAAAACGGGTGGTAAGCCAGTAATCAAACAGATTGATGGTGGTGCCTACCGGGGAAACGCCATCGGTCAGGATGTCCCCGGCCCGCAGAGTGGGAGGTTCTTCGGCTTCAGGGGCGGTCTGCGCCGCCAGCACGCCGGGCCGGGCCTGTTCCGGTGTTGCCTGGGCGGGGGCGGCCTGTTCGGGGGTGGCCTGGGCCGCTGCGGGCATAGCCGGGCACACCCCCAGCAGTACCGCCAGCAGCAAAGCACCAAGTTTTGAGAAAAAAGGGGTTCTGTGGGTCATGGGCGTTTCCTCTCTGCTGCGGGGTCTCCGGGCGTATCTGTCCGGGCGGGCCGTGCAACTGGCAAAGCCTCACAGCAGCGGGACGAAAACCATTTGCCCTTTGCAGCGCATGGGTGGTCGGCAGACGGCAGGCATGGCCTTCCATCCGGCTGAACCACGTTATAGACTGGGATCATACCATCTTTCACCAGCAAATACAATAATATGGAAAAAAAGTTCACCTTTTGGTCATGGTTTCTTTTCATTTCATTTCCATACCAATGTACATCCTGGCCTGTGCGCCGTTTGTCGAACCATTGCGCCCAAGGCAAAAAGTCCATTTTTTTACTTTTTTTCGTTGTTTTATAAAAGACAGAAAAAAAACGCCCGGCCCTGCGCAACGACAGGATCGAGCGGACTTTTATATCGAATTTTGTTGCACTTTGTCAACCTTTGTGGCTGCCGTGCAGGCGGGCGGTAGCGCGGGCCAGCGCCGCCTTGCTGCGGAAATATTCCTGCTTGCTCTCGTGCTGGCGCAGGCGTTCTTCGGCCCGTTCCTTGGCGCGCTGGGCCCGGGCGGTGTCGATCTCGTCTGGGCGCTCGGCGGCAGCCACCAGCACCACGGTGCTGTCCGCCGTGATCTCGGCAAAGCCCTGGGTCACCACCACCTCGTGCCAGACGCCGTCCGTCTTGTAGCGGGCCACCCCCGGCTCGATGGCGGTGACCACCGGTTCATGGTCAGCCAGCACACCGAATTCCCCGTCCAGGGCGGGCAGGACCAGACTTTCCACCGGGCCGTTGAAGAAAGGCCGCTCCGGGGTCAGAATCTCCAGCTGGAAGGTCTTTTCCATCAGACCGCCCCCTGTGCCTTGGCCTTTTGCAGTACTTCATCCACACCGCCTACCGAGGCAAAGGCGGACTCGGGATATTTGTCCAGTTCACCGCCCAGCAGGGCCTCAAAGCTGTTGAGAGTCTCCTCCAGCGGCACATAGCGGCCCTGCATGCCGGTAAAGGTTTCGGCCACAAAGAAGGGCTGGGAGAAGAACTGCTGCATGCGCCGGGCCCGGGCCACGGTGCGGCGGTCTTCCTCGCTCAGTTCCTCCATACCCAGGATAGCAATGATATCCTGCAGGTCGCGGTAACGCTGCAGCAGTTCCTGGGCGCCCCGGGCGATGTCGTAATGGCGGCGGCCCACCAGGTCGGGTTCCAGGATACGGCTGGTGGATTCCAGCGGGTCCACGGCGGGGTAGATGCCCTGTTCCACGATCTTACGGGAGAGCACCGTGGTGGCGTCCAGGTGGCTGAAGGTGGTGGCAGGGGCGGGGTCGGTCAGGTCGTCGGCAGGCACATAGACGGCCTGCACCGAGGTGATGGCCCCGTCCCGGGTGGAAGTGATGCGCTCCTGCAGGGCGCCCACTTCGTCGGCCAGGGTGGGCTGGTAACCCACGGCAGAGGGCATGCGGCCCATCAGGGCGCTGACCTCGGAACCGGCCTGGACATAGCGGAAGATGTTGTCAATGAAGAGCAGCACGTTCTGCTTCTGCCGGTCCCGGAAATATTCCGCCATGGTCAGGCCGGTCAGGGCCACCCGCATGCGGGCTCCCGGCGGCTCGTTCATCTGGCCGAAGACCAGGGCGGTCTTTTGCAGAACGCCGCTCTCCCCCATTTCCCGCCAGAGGTCGTTGCCCTCACGGGTACGCTCCCCGACACCGGTAAAGATGGAGTAGCCGCCGTGTTCGGTGGCAATGTTGCGGATCAGTTCCTGGATCAGCACGGTCTTGCCGACACCGGCACCGCCGAACAGGCCGATCTTGCCGCCGCGGGTATAGGGGGCCAGCAGGTCGATGACCTTGATGCCGGTCTCCAGAATTTCCGCGGTGGGGTTCTGCTGTTCAAAGGGCGGCGGTGCCCGGTGAATGGACCAGCGCTCGGCGGCGGCCACAGGGCCTTTTTCGTCGATGGCTTCGCCCAGCACGTTGAACATGCGGCCCAGCGTTCCCTCGCCCACCGGCGTCTGGATGGGATGGCCGGCGGCGACAACTTCATCGCCCCGGGCCAGCCCCTCGCCGGGAGAGAGCAGGATGCAGCGCACCGCGCTGTGGCCGATCTGGCGGGCCACTTCCATCACGCGGCGCACACCGTCCTTTTCGACGGCCAGCTCCTCGTTGATCTGGGGCAGGCTGCCCTGGGGGAACTGAACGTCCACCACAGGGCCCAGCACCTGCGCGATCACACCTTTGTGTTGCATAGCAGTCTTTCCTTTCTGTATAGGGGGCTGCCCCTCAGGGCAGCGCGTCGTCCCAGTCATCGTCCCAGTCGTCATCCCAATCGTCGTTCCAGTCGCCGCTGCCATCCTCTTCGCCGGCGGGCTGTGCGCCGCCCACGATCTCGGTGATCTCCTGGGTGATGGCGGACTGGCGGGCCTGGTTGTACTCCAGCGACAGGGATTTCAGCAGGTCCCGGGCGTTGCCGGTGGCGGTGTCCATGGCGTTCATGCGGGCGTTCTGCTCAGAGCAGAAGGATTCCACCAGCGCACCGAACAGCACCCCTTTCAGGTAGCCCGGCACGATATGGTTGAGTACCTGCCCCGCCGAGGGCACATAGCTGACCTCACTGTCCCCGCCGGGGCGGGGCGTCCAGGGGAAAGCGTCCCGGTCCAGGGGCAGCAGTTTGAGGATGCGCGGTTCCATGGACATGGCGGTGACCATCTCGGTATAGACCACATAAACCTCGTCGATATGCCCTTTGCGAAACAGCGTCACCATGGTATCGCTGATCTCCCGGGCGCGGGTGACCGTGGGGTCCTGGGCGGTGTACAGAAATTCCACATCGGCCTGGGTGCCCCGGTGGCGGAAGTAATTGCGCCCCGCCTGCCCGATGAGAAACAGGGTGGGGTCGGTATCACGGGCCATGCGTTCTTCCACCAGGCGCAGCACGTTGTGGTTGTAAGCGCCCGCCAGGCCCTTATCGCCGGTGATGACGATGTAGCCCACCTTGTGGTGGGGGCCGGGGCGGCGGTCAAAGTAGACGTGTTCCACGCCCTGGGTGCGGTGCAGAATGTCCGAGATGGTCTGGGTAATACGGGTAAAATAAGGCTGCACGCCGGACAGTTGGCGGCGGGCCTTGCGCAGCTTGGAGGAGGAGATCAGGTACATGGCGTTGGTGATCTTGAGGGTCTGCTCCACGCTGTCGATATGGGTACGGATTTCCTTTATGCTTTCCATGGGGCGCTCACCTGCTCTTTACAGCTTTGCAGCAGCCCGCGGATCTGCTCGGTAGCGGTGCCGGAAAGGTTGCCGCTCTGGTCGATCTCCTGCATCAGATCAGGGTGGGTCTGGGCCAGGCGTTCCACAAAGTCCTGTACAAAGGCGGCGGTCTGTTCCACCGGCACATCGTTGAGCAGGCCGTTGGTGGCCACATAGAGGATGACCGCCTGACGGCTGACCGACAGGGGCTGGCACAGGGGCTGGCGCAGCAGCGCCATCATGCGCTTGCCGTGGTCCAGGGCCTGGCGGGTATCGGGGTCCAGGTCAGAGCTGAACTGGGTAAAGACTTCCAGTTCCCGGTAGCGGGCCAGGTCGATGCGCAGAGTACCCGCGGTCTTTTTGATGGCCCGGGTCTGGGCCGCGCCGCCCACACGGGACACCGACAGGCCCACGTTGACGGCGGGACGCTGCCCGGCGAAGAAGAGGTTGCTCTCCAGATAAATCTGGCCGTCGGTAATGGAGATCACGTTGGTGGGGATGTAGGCCGACACATCGCCGGCCTGGGTCTCCACGATGGGCAGCGCCGTCATGGAACCGCCGCCGAACTCCTTGGTCAGGCGGCAGGCGCGCTCCAGCAGGCGGGAATGCAGGTAAAAGACATCGCCGGGGTAGGCTTCCCGCCCGGGGGAACGGCGCAGCAGCAGCGACAGGGTGCGGTAGGCCACCGCGTGCTTGGAAAGATCGTCATAGACGATGAGTACATCCTTGCCGTGGGCCATGAAATACTCGCCCATAGCCGCGCCGGTATAGGGTGCGATGTACTGCATGGGCGCGGCCTCCCCCGCCGGGGCGGACACGATGATGCTGTAGTCCAGGGCGCCGTGTTTTTTCAGGGTTTCCCGCAGGCGGGCCACCGTGGAGGATTTCTGCCCGATGGCCACATAGATGCAGATCATATCCTGGCCTTTCTGGTTCAGGATAGCGTCCACCGCAATGGAGGTCTTGCCGGTCTGGCGGTCGCCGATAATCAGTTCCCGCTGGCCCCGGCCAATGGGCACCATGGCGTCGATGGCCAGGATGCCGGTCTGCATGGGCTGGGTGACCGGTTCCCGGCTGATAACGCCGGGGGCCTCGTGTTCAATGGGGCGTGTCTCGGTGCATTTGATGGGGCCCAGGCCGTCGATAGGACGGGCCAGGGCATCCACTGTGCGGCCGATCAGTGCGTCGCCCACCGGCACATCGGCAGGGCGCCCGGTGCGGCGTACCAGGCTTCCCTCGGTCAGGCCTTCAGCGCTGCCCAACAGCACCACACCGGCCCGCTTGCGGCGCAGGTCCAGCACGATACCGGGGGTGCCGTTGGCAAATTCCACCCGCTCGCCGTAGACAGCCCGGCGCAGCCCGCTGACCGAGGCAATGCCGTCGCCGATCTCCAGTACACGGCCGGTCTCGGTGGCGGTGGTCTCGCTGCCGCAGCCGGTAATGGCCGCCCGCATATGGGCGGACAGTTCTTCCAGCGAATCATCCGCCGGGGCGGCGTCCAGGCCCCGGGCCAGCCGGTCCAGGCGGCCCTTGACGCTGCGGTCATAGGTCACGCCGTCCATTTCCAGCACAAAACCGCCCAGCAGCGAGGGGTCAATGACAATTTTCAGTTCGGCACGGCTGGCGCCCCGCAGACGGCAGGCCGCCTGCCGCACGGCGTTCTGGGTGGCTTCGTCAGGCTGGCGGGCGCAGCGCATGACGCAGGCCACCCCGCCTTCCGCCGCCAGGTCCAGGCGGGAAAATTCCGCCATAATGGCGGGCAGGGCATCCAGGCGGCCTTCTTCCAGCAGCACTTTCAGGAAAGCCCGCAGTTCCTCCTGCCCTTCCAGGGCGGGGGCCCCGTCCAGCAGTTCCTGCTTTTCCTGTTCGGTAGCCACGGCTCCCCGCAGTACCTCCCAGCGGCGCTTATCGGCCATCAGGGTTTCGGCGGCGGCGCGCACCGCCACCGCGTCCCCCGATACCGCGCCGAACAGCGCAGCGGCGCTGCGCTCCACGGCTTCACTCATGCCTGTTCACCTGCCTTTTTCAAAAATTCTTCGGCCAGTGCCCGGTCCGAATCGGTGTCCAGACGCTTGCCGGCCACCTCGCTGGCAGCCATTACCGCCAGCTGGGCCAGTTCGCCCCGGGCCTGGCGCATCATTTCGCCCCGCTCGGCGGCCAGGCGGGCTTCGGTCTCGGCCACGGTGCGGCGGGCGGCGGCTTCGGCCTGGGCCATGCGGTCCCGGGCGGCAGCTTCGGCCCGCTGGCGGGCTTCCTCCAACAGATCGTCGGCTTCCTGGCGGGCGCCGTCCAGCTTGGCCTGGTATTCCTGCTGCAGGCTGTGGGCCTGGGCGTTGGCGGCTTCCGCCTCCTGGATCTGGCTGCGGATCAGGGCTTCCCGCTGTTCCAGCACGGCGTTGACACGCCCGAACAGGAATTTACGGAAAAAGAAGTAGAGGATCAGCAGATTGACGATGGTAAAAAAGATCGTCCACGGCTGGAATTCCAGCATGGGGACCCACCTCCTTAGCCTACGAAGATAATGATCAGCGCGGTGATGAAGCCGAAAATGGCAGTGCCTTCTGCCATGGCACAGCCCAGCAGCAGCGTGCTGTTGATCTTGCCCGAGGCTTCGGGCTGGCGGGCAATGGCCTCGCTGGCATGGCCGGTGGCCACACCGATGCCGATACCGGCGCCGATGCCGGTGAGAACTGCAATACCTGCGGCAATAATTCCGATAGACATAAGAAATTTCCTCCTGTAACTTGGTGGCCGGGGGCTTACTCTTCCTCTTTGATGCCCTCGCCGGCAAACAGTGCGGTCAAAAAGACGAATACGATGGTCTGGATCAACCCGTCGAACAGATCAAAGTAAATACTGAACACCGCCGGGATGACGGCCGGGACCAGATACTTGATCATCTCCATGATAAGGAAAGCGCCCAGCACATTGCCGAACAGACGCATGCACAGCGCCAACGGCCGGATGGCGATTTCCATCAGGTTGATGGGGGTCAGCAGCGGCATAGGGTAGGCAAAACGTTTCATGCCGCCCCGCAGGCCGTTGTAGCGGAACTGGGCGCCGTAGATCAGGCACAGGCTCATCAGGGCCAGAGCCGCCGTAACGCTTACGTCTTTTGTTGGGGGCGTCAGCCCGGCGATGCTGCAGATGTTGGCCAGGGCGATGTACAGCGCCACTGTGCCCAGATAGGGCGCGAAAGGTTTCCAGTGGGGGCCCAGCGTTTCTTTGGCAAAACTGTTGAGGAACTCCACCGCCGACTCCAGCACCACCTGGCCTTTGCCCGGGTCCCGGACTTTCAGGTTCCGGGTCATCCACAGGGTGGCGGCCATCAGCACCAGCATGAGCACCCAGCTCACCAGTACCGACGACGCCACCGGGATGCCGTCCAGCACCGGCAGGGTGAAGGCGGTCTCGTTGCTCAGGGCTTCCAGCAGAATCTGTTTTAATCCTTGCAAATGTCTCTCACCTCTGTTTCCCCCACATCTTACGCCTGCCGGGCCCGGTATGACAGCCTTATGAAACTAAAAAAAACAAAACCGTGCAAACCCACCGCTTTTTTTGCCCGGCTGACCGGTCCCCTTTGTGCAACATTGACGATACAAGCCGAAAAGTGGTATCATAACCCCAAACCGGCAGCCGGAAAGGGGTTGACTACAGCATGGACAAAAGCACCGCCGGGCATACCATTTACCAGCGCATCCTGCGGGTATCGGTGCTGGGCATTCTGGTGGCCATGGTACTGGCCACCGGTGCCGGGCTTTGGATCAGCCTGGACCAGGAACGGGAAGCACGGGACCGCACCCTGACCGCAGCGGTGCAGGCCTCTGCCGATGCCCTGGCCCTGGCGGGCCCCGCCCACGCCCAGGCCGCCGCCGACTATGTGGAACGCACCGCCCACAGCCTGGCGGCCATCGACCTGGTGGCCGTGTACGACCAGGACGGCATCCCCAAGGCCTATTACGACGCCACCACCGGGGAGAGCGACGCCGGCACGCTGACCCCCCTGGACGACACTTTGCTGGCCCGGCTGCAGGAGACGCAGACCCCCCTGCTGGACGACGCCCAGGCCCCCGCCGGGGCGGACTACTGCGCCTACACTGCGGTGCGCGGCACCGACGGCACCGTGAACGGCTATGTGATGGCCGGTGTGTATCTGCGCTCCATCCGGCAGACCATTCAGCGCACCCTGATCGTCTTTCTCAGCATCGGGCTGGCAGCCCTGGGGGTAGGCACCCTGCTGAGCCTGCAGCTGGCCCGCCGCATCAAGGACGACCTGCTGGGCTACGAGCCGGATGCGTTCCGGGACCTGTTTCTGCGCCGGATGGAACTGCTGGACGCCCTGGACGAAGGGCTTCTGGCCATTGACCGGGACAGCCGGGTACTCTACCTGAACCGGGCGGCGGCGGAACTGCTCTCGCTGGACAAGGGCAGCGCCGTGGGTCAGCCGCTGGCGGCGGTCTATCCCCAGTCCACCATTCCCCGGGTCATGGTCTCCGGCCAGCCGGAATACAATTTCAGCCTGGAATCCTTCAAGCATGTGCGCATTCTGACTGACCGGATGCCCATCCGCCGGGACGGCCAGATCGTGGGGGCGGTGGCCATCTTCCGCAACCGCACCGAGGTGGCCAACCTGGCCCGGGAACTGACCGGCGTGCAGCACATCGTGGAGGCCATGCGGGCCTATACCCATGAATTCATGAACAAACTCCATGTGATCCTGGGGCTTTTGCAGCTGGGTGAGGCCAAACAGGCCGAGGAATATGTGCTGCAGCTGACCCAGACCCGGGCGGTATCGGTGCGGCGTATCTCCCAACAGATCGCCGAACCCTCGGTGGCGGCGCTGCTCATCGGCAAAAGCTGCCGCGCCGCCGAACTGGGGGTGCGGCTGACCCTGACGCCGGAAAGCCGCCTGCGGGCGGACAACGATTTTCTGCCCGCCGACAGCATCATCACCATCCTGGGCAATCTGATCGAGAACGCTTTCGACGCCCTGGCCGACGCCCCCGCCGACATCTTGCACGAAGTCACGGTGTCGCTGTGCGAAAGCGACCACGGGCTGATCCTGAGCGTGGACGACAACGGCCCCGGTATGGAGGAGGCCATGCGGGCCCGCCTGTTCCACCGGGGAGCCACCACCAAGGGCACCGGCCACGGCACCGGGCTGTTCCTGGTCAAGCGTGCTGTAGACACCTACGGCGGCGAGATCCGGGTGGAATCCACCAAAGGGGTGGGCAGTTCCTTTATTGTAACGTTCCGGCCGGCCCAGGACGGCCCTGCAGGAGGATGAACGATGTACCAAGTTGTGATCGTGGAAGACGACCCTATCATCACTGAGCTGAACCGCCGCTATGCCGAGCGGGATGGCCGTTTTACGGTGACCCAGACCTTCGCCCGCCCCCGCCGGGCGCTGGAGTGGCTGCGCCGCAACCCCGCCGACCTGGTGATCCTGGATTTTTACATGCCCGAGATGAACGGCCTGGAACTGCTGCGAGCCATCCGGGGGGCCGGGGTGGCGGCTGATGTGATTATGATTACCGCCGCCAACGACGCCGCCACCGTGGAGGCGCTGACCCGGCTGGGCGTGGTGGATTACCTGGTCAAGCCCTTTGCCTATGAGCGGTTCTGCACCGCACTGGACGCCTTTTGCCGCCGCCGCAGCGCCATGCGCGGCAGCCTGGACCAGCAGACGCTGGACAGCCTGCTTCATGCCGCCCCCGCCGCCCTGCCCAAAGGCATGCAGCCCCAGACACTGGAGCGGGTGCTGGCTTGCCTGCGGGCCGACCCCGACCACCCCCACACCTGCGAGGAACTGGCCGCTGCCGCAGGGCTTTCGGTGGTGACGGTACGGCGTTACCTGAGCCATCTGGCCCAGCAGGGGCAGGTAACCGGCGATATGGACTACGGCACCGGCGGGCGGCCCTGCCTGGTGTACCGGCTGGCGCGGTAAACGCCGGGCAGCCGGTTGACTTTTGACTCAAAAAGTTTTATACTTGCTTACATACACACTTTTTATTCTGCCGCCCGCTGCCGGGCGGCCTCTTTTTCTGAAAGGATGTCTGTACTGTGAGCAACCCCAAAGTGGCCGCCATCGCCCGGTTTGGCCGGTTTTCTGCTTCCTCCCTGGGTTCCAGCGCGGTGGACCTGGGCGCTTTTTCCCTGCTGTGCGCCGTCCTGCGCCCCCGTCTGCCCGAAACCGTCGCCATTGTGGCCGCCACCATTCTGGCCCGGGTGCTGTCCTCCCTGTGCAATTACCTGATGAACTATTTCCTTGTGTTCCACAGCCACACGGCCCACGGGCGGTCTGCGGGATTGTACACCGTGGTCACGGTACTGAAAACGCTGGCCAGCGCCCTGCTGGTGGCCGCACTGGTGACCATGCTGCCTGTCGGCACCCCGGAACTGGCCGCCAAAATCCCGGTGGATGTGGCGCTGTTTTTCCTCAACTATCTGGCCCAGAAAGCCTTTGTCTATTGACGGCATAAAATTTTGCAAGCGGACCGCTTCAGCGGCCCGCTTTTTTTGTACAAGTTGTAAACTTTTTTCCCGGTGTGCAAAAACAAGGCGCAGAGGCTCGTTAATATGGGCAAAAGAAATTTTTACCAGTCCCACAAGGAGCCCGCTTATGAAAATTCTGCTTACCACCGATACCTGGACCCCCACCGTAAACGGGGTGGTGACTTCCACGGTGAACCTGCGTGCCGAACTGACCGCCCGCGGCCACGAGGTCCGGGTGCTGACCCTCGCCGGTGGCCCCCGTACCCGGGTGGAAGAGGGCGTGACCTTTCTGGGTTCGCTGGACGCCGGGCTGATCTACCCCGGCGCCCGGCTGCGGGCCCCCGCTCTGGACCGCGCCCTGCAAGACCTTGTGGACTGGCGGCCCGATGTGGTGCACTCTCAGTGTGAGTTCAGCACCTTCGCCCCGGCCCGGCGCATCGCCCGGGCCTGCGGCGCACCGCTGGTGCACACCTATCACACAGTGTACGAGGATTACACCCACTACTTTTCCCCCAGCCGCCGCATGGGCCGCCGGCTGGCCGCCCTGTTTACCCGGGGCGTCTGTGCCCGTGCCGATGCGGTGATTGCCCCCACCCCCAAGATTCAGCGGCTGCTGCGGGGGTACGGCGTGCAGTGCCCGGTGCGGGTGATCCCCACCGGGCTGGACCTGGCACGGTTCAACGCCGCCCCCGACCCGGTGCTGCGTACCGCCCTGGGCCTGCCGGAGCAGGGGCCAGTGCTGCTCTATCTGGGCCGCCTGGCCAAAGAGAAAAACATTGCCGAACTCATAGATGTTCTGCCCGCTGTGCCCGGCGCAGCCCTGTTGATCGTGGGGGACGGCCCCGAGCGCCCGGCCCTGGAAGCCAGAGCCGCCGCCCTGGGCCTGCAGGACCGGGTGGTTTTTGCGGGCATGGTAGACCCCGCCGAGGTGCCGCGCTACTACGCCCTGGCCGACGCCTTTGTGAGTGCTTCCACCAGCGAGGCCCAGGGCCTGACCTACATAGAAGCCCTGGCCGCCGGACTGCCGCTGCTTTGCCGCGCCGACCCCTGCGTGGAGGCGCTGATCCGTCCCGGCGAGGGGGGCTGGGTCTACCATGCCCCTGCCGAACTGGCGGCGCTGGCCCGCGCACTGCCCACCGGCGCGGCGGCTTTGCCCCTGCGGCAAGCCGCCCGCCGGGCCGCCGCCCCCTATACCCGGGCGGTATTCGGCCAGTCGGTGGAAGCCTTGTACCGTACCGCCCTGCAGGCCCCCCGTACCCATTCCCTGCTGCCCTGGACAAGGAAGGTGATCCTATGGTGAAAAATCTCAACCGCGCTGCGTCCCTGCTGGGGCTGGCGCTGTGCTGCGCGTTGGCCTTTGTCTTCTGGCAGGCAGGGCTGTTCGATTCCCGGGAGGCGCTGACCGGCTACATCGGCCAATTCGGCTGGGCGGGGCCGGTGGTGTTCATGGCGTTCCAGGCCGTGCAGGTGGTCATCCCCATTCTGCCCGGCGGGCTGGGCTGCCTGGCCGGGGTGATTTTGTTTGGTGCCTGGGCGGGATTCTGGTACAACTACATAGGCATCTGCATCGGGTCGCTGGCCGCCTTTGCCATTGCCCGGGCCTGTGGCCGCCCGCTGCTGGAGGCCATGTTCCCGCCCCGTCTTATGGAAAAATACGACCACTTTATGGGCAGCGGCAACCGTTTTACCCGGTGGTTCGCCTTTCTGATCTTTATCCCCGTAGCGCCGGATGACTACCTGTGTTTTCTGGCCGGGACCACCACCATGTCCTGGCGGGTGTATACGGCCATCATCCTGTTGTGCAAACCCGCGGCCATCGCCCTGTACAGCCTGGGGCTGACCGTGATCGCCCAGAATCTGCTGGGATTGTGGAGGTGACAAAATGCGCGTACATATCTACACCGGTTCCCTGGCGCTGGTGGGCAAAAGCGGCGTGGGCCAGGCGGCCAACCACCAGCGGGCCGCCCTGCAAAGCGCCGGGGTGGAAGTGGTGACCCAATGGCAGCCCCCTGCCGACGCCATTCATATCAACACGGTGCTGCCCTGCTCGGTCCGGGCGGCCAGAAAGGCCCGCCGCCGGGGCATCCCGGTACTCTGGTACGGCCACTCCACCGAAGAAGATTTCCGCCAGTCCTTTGCCGGGTCCAACCTGCTGGCGCCGTTGTTCAAGCGGTGGCTGTGCCACTGTTACAACCAGGCGGACCTGATTCTGACCCCCACCCCCTACGCGGCAAACATCCTGCAGGGGTACGGCCTGCGCCCGCCGGTGCGGGTGCTCTCCAACGGGGTGGATACAGCCTTTTTTGCCCCCGACCCGGTGCGCGGCGCGGCGTTCCGGGAAAAATACGGTCTGGCGGACGGGCAAAAAGCCGTGGTCAGCGCCGGGCATTTCTTTGAGCGCAAGGGCATCCTGGATTTCATCGCCCTGGCCCGCCGCATGCCCGGGGTGTGGTTTTTCTGGTTCGGCCACACCGATCCGGCCCTGGTGCCCCGCGCCGTGCGCAAAGCCATGCAGACCGCGCCGCCTAACCTGTGTTTTGCGGGGTTTGTGACCCAGGCCGCGCTGCGCGACGCCTACTGCGGGGCCGACGCCTTTTTGTTCTGCAGCCACGAGGAGACCGAGGGTATTGTGGTGCTGGAAGCCCTGGCCTGCGGCGTGCCGGTACTGGTGCGGGATATCCCGGTATATAAGGGCTGGCTGACCGACGGCGTGAACGTGTACAAGGCCGCCGACAACGCCGGGCTGCAGACCAAACTGGCCGGCATTTTGCAGCACCGGCTGCCCGATGTGACCGCCGCCGGGCGGACGGTGGCCGAAGAACGGGCGCTGCCGGTGATTGGCCAAGCGCTGCTGGGCCACTACGCCGCGCTGCCCCGGCGGCAGGCCGCCCCCGCCCCGCTACCCTGTGCGGCGCACTCTTTATAACATAACACAGAGCGCCCCGGTTTCTGCCGGGGCGCTCTGTGTTTATGCGATATTTTCGGCGGGCACCGGGCCGGATTCCAGCAGCCCGTTCTGGATGGCTTCATGGTTGTTGTATTCCTCCAGGGAATACATGGGCACCAGCATCACATCATAGTAGGTCACCGGCAGGCCGTTGGCCTCCAGTACCCGCTTGAGGGTGTGCAGCACGGTGTCCAGGTCCTCCTGGACAGGCGTTCCGGTCCAGTTCACCTGCACGCACAGGCGGCTGGGCACCTTTTGCAGCAGGGATGCATCAAAGCTGCCGTCCAGCGGGAAGAGTTCGGGGGTTTTCTCGGGGTGGGAACGCCCCGAACCTTCCCCGTCCGGCTCCCAGGCCAGGTCCAGTTCCACCGTGCACAGGTCGGCGCCATAGATTCCATTCAGGTCCAGTTCCGGGGCGTCTGTGGCCAGGATATGGGCAATCTGCTCCGCACCTTCCTGCCCCATACGGTAACAAGTGTTCCAGCGGTTTTCCACCTGTTCCCCGGCCCGGTCCTGGGTAAAGAGCCAGAAATCGGTGGTCACATCAAAGCGGGTATCGGTGCTGGTGGTGGACTGCACCGTGACCCCATAGTTAAAAAACTGCCCGCTGTAGCTGGATGCCACAGTAAATTCCTGGTCCGGGTATAGAGTCTCAGCCCGGTGGAGCGCCCGCCACTGGGCCCAGGCCCGGCTGAAAGGGTCCCCGGTGATGGCATCCACTGCCAGCAGCAGCCCCAGAATGATCAGGATGCCCGCCGCACCGGCCAGGCGCTTTTTGGTCTTGGTCTTCATATTATTTTTCTCCTCCAAAGGCATATTTGAGCAAAGCGGCGGCCAAGGTGCCTACCAGGCAGAGTACCGCCGCCACCACGGCCCCCACCACAGCCCAGGCGATCCAGGCCACAGTCCCGGCGGGTTCCGGCACAAAGTACCCCCGGGTACCCACCAGGTTGAACCCTGCCCACAGTACCGCGGCCAGGGGCGGCACCAGCCGCCAGGAGCGGCCGCCCCACCAGTAGGTGACCCCGCTGACCAGCGGGAACAACAGTACAAAGAGCAGCCCGCTGGCCACGTTGCTGCGGCTGCAGGCCAGCCCCAGGGCCAGCCCGGCCCCCACAAAGACCACCAGCCAGCCGTTGATGCGCTGGCGCAGCTGGCGCACCACCTTTTCGTCGTCGGGCAGCGGGGCGGGGGTGCTGTTTTCCCCGGCTTCGGGCCAGAGGGCCCGGCAGGCTTCGCAGGTCTGCAGGTGGGCGCGGACGGCGGCCTCGCTCTCGGGGCTGGCCACGCCGTCCTGCACCAGGGGCAGCAGGTCCCGGCAGATGGCACAGGGCAGTGTCACAGGGGGTGTGGGGGTGTGTTTCAGTTCAGGCATGTCAGTACCCCTCCTTTTGCAAAGTTTGTTGCAGTACAGCCCGGGCGCGGTGTTCCAGCACCCGGGCGGAGTTTTCGGTAATTTGCAGCCGCGGGGCAATCTCGGCGTAGGAATACCCCTGGGCCCGCAGTTCCACCACCTGCCGGGCCTTGGGGTTCATCTCCCCCAGCAGTTCCCGCACCCGGGCCAGGGCCCGTCGGGCGTCGGTGGTGTCGGCCAGGGTGTCCCGCCCCAGGCACCGTTCCAGCATGGCTTCGGGGTCGTCCAGGCTGACGGTGTCCCGCCGTTTGCGCAGGCTTTCCAGCCAGATGTTGCGGGCAATGCCGAACAGCCAGGTTTTTACCGCGCAGTCCCCCCGGAAGGTGGGCAGCCGCCGCAGTGCCCGCAGAAAAGTTTCGCTGAGCAGGTCCTCGGCCTCGGCGGCATCGTGGGTCAGGTGGCACAAATAGCGGTACAGGTCGGCGCGGTACAGGGTGTACAACGTTTCCAGTTCCGGCAGTTTCACGGGGCGGCTCGCCTCCTTTCGGGTGGGATTTCAGGCGCCTTACAATCTATCAGTGGCAAAGGGCGGCGGGATGTTACAGCATTTGGCAAAAAAATTTCCCGGGCCCAGCAGGTCCGGGAAAAAACTTGGTCATAAGATCCAGTTGAGCGCCAGCAGCAGCACCAGCATGCCCACGTTGCAGGCGGTGAACCAGACGAGGTAGGTGTTGCGCCGCTCGGGGCTGTTCTGGGCCACCATCTTGTAGGAGATCAGGCTGGCCATGGAAGCAATGAGGGTGCCCAGGCCGCCCAGGTTGCAGCCCACGATCAGGTCCCGCCACTGGTCGGTAAAGCCGGAGAGCAGCAGCGCCGCGGGCACATTGCTGATGACCTGGCTGGCCAGCACCGAGACGATGACCACGTGGCCGTCCAGCACGGCGGCCAGGAAGTCCCGGAACCAGCCCACGCCGCCCAGGTTGCCGATGAACACGAAAAACGCGATGAAGGTGCCCAACAGGGCATAGTCCACCGAGGCCAACACCTGCCGGTCATAGAACAGCAGCACCACCGCCACCACAGCCGCCACCGCCAGCGGCGGCAGCACATCAAAGATGGCCAGCAGGCAGAGGGCGAACCCGGCGGCATACACCCCCAGGGTAGCGGGCCCGGCCAGCTTGCTCTGGACCGGGGCGGCCTGCACGGGCACCGAGTCGCACCGCAGGATCAGCAGCGCCAGGCACAGGGCGGACACCGCCGCATAGGGCAGCACCAGCAGCACGAACTCCCCGAAGGACAGGCCGGATTTTGTGTAGAGATATAAATTCTGGGGATTGCCCATGGGGGTGAGCATACTGCCCAGGTTGGCCGCCACCGTCTGCAATACCACCAGGGGCACCACCAGCCAGTCCTGCCCGGCCATGTGCAGCACGATGAGGGCAAAGGGCACAAAGGTGATGAGCGACACGTCGTTGGTGATGACCATGCTGCACACAAAAGGCAAAAATACCAGCACAAACAGCATTTTGCGGGTGGTGTCGGTGCGGCGCAGCAGGCAGTTGCCCAGCCAGACAAACACCCCGGCTTTCTGGAAACCTTTCATCACCGCCATCAGGCCAAAGAGCAGGGCCAGGGTGTTCCAGTCGATGTACCCGGCGTAGGCTGCGCTGGGCGGATTGATGCCCATGGACACCACCGCCAGCACTGCCGCAATACACAGCACCGTTTCTTTTTTGAAAAAGGCCACGCAGCGCTGACCCCATCCGCTCTTCATCTTCCCATTCCCCATTTCCTCATTTTCCTACGGTATTATAGAAAACCCACGGCTTGGTGTCAATTCTCATTTTACACAAAACGACCCGCCGGGCACAAAAGCCCGGCGGGCGGGGAGAAGGAAAGTCTTATTCAGCCGGGGGTACGTCGACCTCCATATCGCTCTGGGGGTAGGTCACGCAGGGGTGGATAAAGCCGAACTTGCGGTCCGCCAGACGGCGGCCATCCCGGCCTTCCGCCACGGTAAAGTCGCCGCCCAGCCACTTGCTGTGACAGTAGCCGCAGCCGCCGGCCCGGCATTTGTTGGGGGCGGGAATGCCGGCCCGCTCCATGGCGGTGAGCAGGGTCTCATCCTCCCGTGCGGGGATGGTCCAGACCTTGTCCCGGATGTGGACGGTAAGGGTAAAGGTGCGGGGATTTTCCACCGCACGGCTGCCGCAGCAGGTGGCGTCCTTGCGCACGGCCTTGACGGGCAGACCCAGGGGCGCCAGTTCTTTCTGGATAAAGGCATACATGGCCGCCGGGCCGCACAGGAAGAAGGTCACATCCCGCAGATCAGCGTAGCGGGCCATCAATTCGGCGGTAACAAAGCCGTGTTCGTAGCCTTCTTTTTTCTGGTCACTGAGTACATAGACCACCTTGACCGCCCCTTCGGCGGCCAGGGCATCCAGTTCCGCCTTGTAGGCCAGGTGGGCTTCGTCCCGGGCGCCGTAGAACAGGAGCATCTCATAGGATTCGTCCCCTTCCTTGCGGCTTTTGGCCATGGAGAGAAAGGGCGTGATGCCGCTGCCGCCCGCGATGCCTACGATGCGGGGTTTGTCCCGCAGGGTCTCATAGTGGAACTCACCCGCCGGTTCGGTCATAAGGAAGCGGTCCCCCACCTTGACCTCCCGGTTGAGATAGCCCGAGAAGAAACCGGCGTTTTCCACGCCCAGGGTTAGCTTGTTTTCCAGCGCTTCCCGGGGGCTGGAGGAGATGGAGTAGGGACGGCTGACCACGCTGCCCTCCACGGTGCCCTGCAGCGACACATACTGCCCGGCCCGGAAGAAGGGGAAGGCATCGGCGTCGGTGCGGCGGAAGGTAAGCTCGGTCATGTGGTCTGTGAGGGGGCGCAGGGCGGTGACTTCCACCTGCATACGGCCGGGGTGCAGCGCCTTGGCCTGGTCGTTGACACGGTAACGGGTGGGCAGCGGGGCGTCGGACCCGGCGGCCAGAGCCTTGCGGCGGTTGGGCACCAGCTGCTTGAAGCGAAGCATGTCCATAAACCCAAAAATCTGTTTCTGAAATTTCATATCACTGCGCCTCCTTCTTGAGATCGCCCACGGTCTGGCGGCCCGAGATATCCCCCGACACATAGGCGCTGGAATAGCCGCTGGAACGCATGGCGTACCCGCCCGCAAAGCGCAGGCCCGGGTGCAGGGCGGCGTCCTCTTTCATCATCATCAGGCGGGGCATCAGGGCGTCCCAGTCGGCGGCTTCGTAGCCGTAGATGACACCCTGGGGATGGCCGCAGTACCGGGCATAGGTGGTGGGGGACGCCACGGCGATCTCCTCAATGGCATCGCGGATCTTGCAGCCGGTCTCCCGTTCAAAGACGTTGATCATATCCTCGGCAATGCGGTCCTTGGCCTTGAAGTAATCGGTCTCGGTTACGTTGCCCCAGTCGTCCGACATGAACATGGTGGTAAAGTACATCATGCAGGTGCCTTCCGGGGAACATTCGGGGTAGGCGTTGTTCAGGCAGACGGTAGCCTGCACATGGTTGGTGGCCACCTTGCGCATCATGTCATACTGTTTGACCGAGTCGGCGGTATCGTAGATAAAGTAGTTATGGCTCTTGATGCCCAGCTCCTGGGCGGATTTGTTGAGCCCCAGGAACAGGGTGAAGCCGCGGCCTGCAAAGGTGCGGGCGTTGGTGGCCCGGACCTGGGCTTCGGTAACGGATTTTTTGTCCAGCAGTTTGCCGAACACCAGATGGGGCGAACAGTTGGCGATGACGTGGCGGGTTTCGATCACAGTGCCGTCCGTCAAGCGCACACCGCTGATGGCGTTTTGTTCGTCGGTCAGGATGGCCTGCGCCTCAGAGTGATACCAGATATCCCCGCCCAGTTCCCGGATGCGGGTATCCATGGCAAGACTGATTTCGTGAGAGCGCATCTTGGGCATCCAGGCATCCCGGGTGATGTAGCGGATGACCATGGACCCGTAATGCAAAAAACTCATACGGTCACAATCCACGCCCAGGTAGCACCAGTAGGCGTTGAGGATATCCCGGGCCGCCTGGGGCATCTTGAGGGCTTCCAGCACCTGGTTGACGGAATAGCTGCCCGCCTTGACGAAATTGGGGAAGTGGGATTTCATATACCCGGAATCGGTGTTGCCGTTTACCGAGTTGGAATAGGCCTGAGCGGCGCGCACTTCCTCGCACAGTTCAAAGAAAGCGGTCATGGAGGGGCGGGACCCGGGCACATACTCCTCCATCTTGTCGATGAAGGCCTGCACACCGAAGGGCATGATGCAGTCGTATTTTTTGTCGGTGGTGATCATGTGGTAGGCTTCGGGGATGCGCACCCAGTCGATCTTGTCCTCCACCCCCAGGTCCCGGAACAGGGTGCGGATATCGCCGGGGGCGTCGGGGGAGCCAAAGTCGTTGAGCTCGTGCAG
The DNA here is from genome assembly GCA_019116485.1 of Candidatus Gemmiger excrementavium. GTDB lineage: Bacteria > Bacillota > Clostridia > Oscillospirales > Ruminococcaceae > Gemmiger > Gemmiger excrementavium. The sequence continues at coordinate 52,070 of DXBO01000134.1, read as the reverse complement.
GCTGGCCTCGAACTCAAAGCGGCCCCGCTTGAAGCTAGTGGCAAAACCGCCGGGCAGGTTGTGTTTTTCCAGCAGCAGGCAGGAGTATCCCCCCTGCAGCACCCGGATGGCCGCGGTCAGGCCGCCGTTGCCGGCGCCGATGACCACTACGTCATAGCGTTTTGCGTTTTGTTTTTCCATAAAAAACCTCCTTACTGGGTCACAGGATCAGGTTACGGGAACGCTCCAGCCAGGTCTGCAGCTGGGCGTCGTCGGTAATGCCCTTGTAGTGACGCAGAATGATGCAGTAAAACTCGGTCAGTTCCTGTTCGATCTCCTCCGCCGTCAGGGCGCAGTAGCCGGTGGCCAGCATGACGCCCAGCCCGTAGCAGCGATACTGCATCTGGCGGTGCATGGCCCGGGCGGTCTCGGGAGACATTTCCAGGTTGCGTACCAGCAGGCGTACCGTCTCATCGTAGTTGGGGTCATCCGGCGGAGCGCCGCCGTCCGCCCGGCGGCGCAGGTACAAAAACCGGAACAACTCCGGTTCCCGCCGGGCAAAGCCCAGAAAATGGCGGGCGAACTCCTTATAGTTGCGGCACTGCACATGCAGGTAGTGGCGGCGCAGATAGTCCAGCAGCGCGGCGCGCAGTTCCTCCATGCTGCCGAACTCCGAGTACAGGGGCTGGGTAGAGCAGCCCAGTTCCTTGGCAATGCCCCGCACCGACAGCGCCCCTTCGCCCTGGGTGCGCACCACCTGGACCGCGGCGCGCAGGATATCTTCTTTTTCAATACGTTTGGTTCGCGGCACGGGGGCCCCCTTCCTTCATAAATAACAAGTGTTATATTACTTTTCTATCATACCACATTCCCGGGGAAAATCAACGCCCGGCGCAGACTTTCCCGCATAAAATTTTGCACAAAAAAGCGGCGCCGGTTTTGTAACCAGCGCCGATCCGCCGCGTTCACGGCAAACACAGTTCCTGACCGCTGTGCAGCGGGCGCAGCTGGTCGCCCATCAGGGCCAGCAGCCGTTCCTGGGCGGGTTTGCCGGTGCAGTGGCCGGTGTAAAACAGGGTGTGGTACGTTTGCAGTTCCCGGGCGGTGTCCTCAATGATCTGCCATTCCTCGTCGGTGTAGGGGTCCGCCTGTTTCATGTGGAAGCCGCTGACGGCCACGTCGGGGTCGGCGCCGTAGAGGGCGCGGTAGCGGTCCAGAATGTTGAGGATGCCGTTGTGGGCGCAGCCGGACAGCAGAATGTGCTTGCCCTCCTGCTCCACCACCAGGCACTGTTCGTGGGAGAAATCATCCTGCACCCGCTTGCCGTCCGGCCCTGCCACCCGCAAAGCCAGATTGCTGCGGGGCCAGAACCGCCGCCCCGTGACGCCGGCAAACACCGCGAGTTCTTCATCCAGGCGGCAGTCACCGTCCAGCAGGTGCAGGTTGGGCAGGTCCAGAATGGCCTTGTCGATGCCGATGTAGCGGTCATCGTGATAAAAATCCCGGCCCGCGCCCCGCTGCATATAGATTTGGGCCGCCGGGGCCAGCCGGGCCAGCCGCAACAGGCCGCCGCTGTGGTCGTAATGGCCATGGCTGAGTACCACGGTGTCCACCCGGCCAAGGTCCAGCCCCAGGGCGGCGGCGTTATCGGCAAAGGCACCGGTTGCCCCGGTGTCCAGCAGCAGGGTGTGGCAGGCCGTCTCGATATACAGGCTCAGGCCGTGTTCATGGGCACAGCCCGGCGCACCGGGGGTATTTTCGATCAGGGTGATGATACGCATGGCGGTTCCTCCCGTTTTTCTCTTAAAGGTGTCGGCGGGCGGCGTCCCGGGCCCGCAGCATGGTCTGCACCTCCTGGGGGGTACAGCGGTAGTCCCCTTCCCCGCTGCGGCGGTAGGTTCCGGTGAAAGGGTCGGTGCCGATGTAGACCGGCTTGTTGCGCAAAGCGGCCCGGGGCACATGGATGACCACGATGGGATTGCCCTCGCTTTCCCGGATGTTCACGTCCGAGGGGCGCAGCAGGTTGACGTTGGTCACCGCCGGGTCTGCCACCAGGCGCCAGAATTCCTGTACCAAAGCCTCGGGGTCGGGCAGGGGCACGCTGTAAAAGCGGTGGTCCGGTGCTTCGGCCACCCCCAGCAAGATCAGCCCGCCCCGGGTGTTGGCAAAAGCAGAGTAGGTTTCCCACAGGCTGTGGGGCAGCCCGCCCTGGGCGCGCTTGGCCTCCAGGCGGTTGTTTTCACGGTAGCGGTTCAGGTGGGCAAAATCCAGCACGGTGCATCGCCTCTTTTCCCTTAGATTGTAACACGGCGCCCCTGCCTTGGCAACCGCTTGACAGCGCCCGCCCCGGGGCGTAGGATAGAAGTAAGGGCTGCGGCGTGATTCGACACGACGCGGCCAGTTCTGTGAAGGCGGTGTGACGTATCTTGTTGGAAAAAACCTATTCCCTGACCAGCGGCAGCGTGGCCCGCGGCATGCTGGTGTTCGCGGTGCCTATTTTTTTCAGCAACCTGTTCCAGCAGCTGTACAACGCGGTGGATTCACTGATCGTGGGCAACTTCCTGGGCGGCGAGGCCCTGGCCGCGGTGGGCTCATCGGGCAGCCTGATCTTTCTTTTGACCGGGTTCGTAAACGGCGTCAGCCTGGGCGCCGGGGTGCTGGTGGCCCGCCATTACGGCGCCAACGATGAAAGCGCCCTGCGCCGGGCGGTGCACACCACGGTGGCCCTGGGCCTGGCAGCCGGTGCGGCGCTGACCGTGCTGGGCGTGGTGCTGACGCCGCTGATCCTGCAGTGGATGGGCACCCCTGCCGAGGTGCTGCCCAATTCCATCATCTATTTCCGGGTATATTTTCTGGGTTCGCTGTCGGTGGTCATGTACAACGTGGGGGCCAGCATTTTGCAGTCGGTAGGCGACAGCCGCAGCCCCATGCTGTATCTGATCACGGCGTCGGTACTCAATGTGATCCTGGACCTGTGGTTTATTGCCGGGCTGCACATGGGGGTGGGCGGCGCAGCACTGGCCACCATTTTGTCCCAGACGGTCAGCGCAGTGCTGGCTTTCCGCCGGCTGAGCCTGACCCGGGAAGCCTACGGTGTGCGCTGGCGGCAGGTGCGGTTCCACCCCGCCACCCTGCGGGCGGTGGTGGCCCAGGGGGTTCCCTCCGGCGTGCAGAACTCGGTGATCTCGGTGGCCAACGTCATCGTACAGGCCAACATCAACGCTTTCGGGGCCCAGGCCATGGCGGGCTGCGGCGCTTACAGCAAGGTGGAGGGATTTGCATTTCTTCCGGTGACCTGCTTTTCCATGGCACTGGCCACCTTTGTGAGCCAGAACATCGGTGCCGGACAGCTGGACCGGGTGCGCCGGGGTATGCGGTTCGGCATCGGAGCTTCCGCCCTGCTGGCCGAAGTGGTAGGGGTGGCCATGTTCGTTCTGGCTCCCTGGCTCATTGCCGCATTCAACCCCGAGGCTGAAGTCATCGCTTTCGGTGTGCGGCAGGCCCGCACGGTGGCACTGTTCTACTGCCTGCTGGCGTTCAGCCATTGCTGTGCGGGCATCCTGCGGGGGCTGGGCCGCCCCACGGTTCCCATGGTCATCATGCTGGCTATCTGGTGCGCACTGCGTATTACCTACATCACCGTCACGGTGCATTTTATCCCCGACATCGGCGTGATCTTCTGGGCTTACCCGCTGACCTGGGGCATCAGTTCGGTGCTGTTTGCCTGGTATCTGGCTCACTGCCCCCTGCCCACCCCCGGCGGCGGCGCACCCCAGCACCATTGAACACCCATAAAAATTGCCCCGGGCATCCGCCCGGGGCTGAGATTGTCGAAAAAGTATAAAAACGTCTGTGCCGGCGGACATGCGCTGACCGGCGCAGACACCGCTAGGGAAATTTGACGGCAAATTGTGTGAGAGACGCACGGCGTTGAACACGCGATTTGCCGTCAAATTTTTTCGAAGGGATATCCAGAGCTGCGCACTGCCTGCGGCAGATGCAGCGCGGCGGAGCAAGAGCAGCAGCCCCAGAGGGCAAGCCCCACCCAAAGGGCGCAGACCAATGCAGGCAGCACAACTGGTTGAATAGGCCCGCACGGCAATTGCCGTGCGGGGCTGTTCCCCCTTTTGCAGCGTGTCGAGTTTCTCGGTACGCTGAACCGGGCGGCCCTGAAGGGCCGCCCGGCTAGATGTGTTATTGCGCTTTGCGTTCCCGGTCTTTGTCCCGGTCCCGGTGTTCCTTATCCCGGTGGCTGCCCTTATGGGCCGGCTCCGGCACACGGCGCACCAGGCGCACCTCCTGTACACGGCGGTGGCTCACCCGGGTAACGGTGCCCTCGCAGTCGCCCCACACAAAGTGGTCCCCCACTTTGGGCAGACACCCCAGTTTTTCCTGCACCAGACCGCTGATGGCGTTGGCGTCGAACTGTTCCTTGTCCTTGATCTGCAGTTCCTCGGCCACATCGTCGATGCCGGCCACACCGGCCACCAGCCAGCTTCCGTCGCTCTGCTGGTGGATTTCCTCGATCACGTCGTCGTGTTCGTCCCAGATTTCGCCCACCAGTTCTTCCAGGATATCCTCCAGCGTGATGATGCCGGCGGTGCCGCCGTATTCATCCACCACCACGGCCATGTGGTGCTTGTTTTCCCGCAGGGTGCGCAGCAGGCTGGAGATTTGGGTAGCGCTGGTGGTGTACAGCGTGGGGCCGATGAGACTTTCCAGTTTGATGTCCTTGACATCCTCTTTGCGCATGGCGGCAAAGCAGTCTTTCTCATGCACCACGCCGATGATGTTGTCGATGGTCTCGTGGTAAACGGGCAGGCGGGAGTAGCCGCTCTCGGCAAACAGGTCTACCACCTGCTCCATGGGGGTGTCGTCCGCCACCGCCATCACGTCCACACGGGGGGTCAGCACATCCTGGGCCTCCACATCGTCAAATTCGATGGCGCTGCGGATCAGTTCGCTCTCCCGGTCGGTGAGTTCGCCGTCCTTCTCGGCCTCGCTGACCATAGTGACCAGTTCACCTTCGGTGATGGTGTCCCGGTCACCGGTATAAAAACGTTTGGCCAGGAACTTTTTCCACTGGCCGAAGATCCAGTTCAGCGGGGTGAAGATGGTGACCAGCGCGCTGAGGGCCGGGGCGAAACTGAGGGCCAGCGACTCCGGCATTTCTTTGGCCATGCTTTTGGGGGTGATCTCGCCGAAGGTGAGAACCACCAGGGTAAGCACCACCGTGGACACCGTGGGGCCGTAGGCACCGCCCAGCACTTTGGTGAACAGCACGGTGCCGATAGAAGAAGCGCCGATGTTCACGATGTTGTTGCCGATGAGGATGGTGCTCAGCAGACTGTCGTACTGCTGGGCCAGGGCCAGCACCTTGGCGGCCTGGCGGTCACCCGCATCGGCGCGGCTGCGCAGACGGATGAGGTTGAGCGAGGAATACGCCGTCTCAGCAGAGGAGAAGAATGCCGACAGGCACACCAGCACCACCAGCGCGGCGATCATCATTATACTGCCATCGTCCATGGGAGAAACTACCAACTCTACTTTCTGTATGAAATTGTACTGCGTCCGCCGCAGAATACAGTAAACGCATATTGTAATGTATGATACCATACTTTGCCCCAAAACGCAAGCGGCACCGGCGCTGCCGGCCAAAACGGGCGATTGTGCCAAAAATGTGCGCCGGCAGCCGCCCCACCCCACCCGGTTGCACAAAAGGCGGTGCCCTCGCACATTGCGCCCGGTGCCCCGCCGTGCTATAATAAGGTAATTCCGGCATTTTTTACTGGCGAGGAGGCCCCTTTTGATGAAACAAATCTCCACCTTTTGCCGCCGCTACCGCTGGCTGCTGCTGGCAGCCGGATACCTGCTGGTACTGGCTGCCGGCGTGATGTACCTGCGGGTGACCATCAGTGTGCCGCTGGAGGGCGATGACCGCCTGACCATCAACGGCTGGCTGTATGATCTGCAGCGCATGCCCTTCTGGCAGTATCTGCTGCAGGACCTGCGCTGGCGGCTGAGTTACTTCACCCTGGAACAGGTGCGTTTCTTCCCGTTTCACTATCCGTCGGCGGTGTCGCTGCTGTTTTTCGGCAGCCTGAGCAGTTACCGGCTGTACATTATCGGCGTCACGGCGGCAGCGGCTTTTCTGGTAAGTCTGCTGACCACACGGCTCAGCCGAAGCGGCGCCTTGGGGCTGGGGGCTTTTGCCCTGGCCCTGGGCCTGGCCCCCATTTTCAACGAGGGCATGTACAGCTACTACGCTGTACCCCAGAAAGCCCTGTTCTGGGCCATGGCCGCCTGGCTGTGCCTGCTGCGCGGCCAGGATACCGGCCACAAGCGCTGGGCCGTGGGTGCCGCCCTGCTGGCTTTCCTCTCCTGCGGGACCTATGAGATCGGCTACATGTACGGGGTTTTGGCCCTGGTGGTATGGGCGGTGCTGCGGCGCAGCGTAGTGCGTGGTCTGCGGGGCTGCGCCCCGGTGCTGGGCGGCACAGCGGTGGCACTGGTGTTCCATCTGGCTTCCTCCGGGGGCAGCGGTTCCACAGGCAACGCCCTGTCGCTGAATTTTGCTGAGATCGGCCGGGTCTGGGTACAGCAGATGGCGGCCTCGCTTCCTTTCCTGAATCCGCTGATGCTGGGCGAAGACCCCGGCGTCATCACCGGCGGCGACAAGATCTGGCCCCTGGCCCTGGGTCTGGCCGCCGGGCTGCTGCTCTGCTTCGCAGTGCCCCTGGTCAAACCCTCGTCCCGGGCCCTGGGCGGCCTGGCCGGGCTGGGCCTTTTGCTGTGGGCGGGCCCCGCCCTGCTGCTGGCCTGCTCGGAGCGTTACCAGCAGCCGGAGGCCATCACCTGGAAATGGGGTTATATCCCTGCGGCGGCCAGTTCCGTCGGCCTGGCCCTGCTGGTGGCCGCCCTGGCGGCACTGCTGTGCGCCGCCCTGGCCCGCCTGCCTGCGGCTCCTTCGGTACTGCTGCGACTGGGGCTGGCCGGGGCGCTGGCTGTGGCACTGTGTGCCAACGGCGCCTATACCCGGGCCTGTCTGCGGGCCCACCACGCCCAGAATCTGGACAATTACTACTTTTTTGCCGACACCATCCAGGCCGGTCTGGCGGATGCCGTGACCGCCGATGACCTGATCCTGTGCAACGAAAACGTGTGGGGCAGCAACCCCGACGCGGAAAGCAACTTTTTCAGCCGGTTTGCGGCCCGGGAACTCCATGCCCAGGTGATGGGCGCAGGGGAGGTGCCTGCCGACCTGAACGGCAGCGTATACGGCTACCAGACCTACCGGAACTACGGCGGCTATGATCTGGCCTGGTGCGGCCGTGCCCAGGACAGCAGCGCTGAACTGCTGGATACCCTGCAGGTGTATGTACAGGGCGCCCTGGTGCCGGACAACGCCGTGATCAAATACACCGTGCGGCTGGAGGACGGCAGTGAGGAGGCCCGGGCCATCTGCCTGCTGGACTGTGACAGGACCGAGCGCAACGAGAAAGGCGACTACATCGCTATGGTGGAGGATTCCTCCATCCTCAATGCCAAGGTCATGATCTGGGACGGCTGAACCACAGGAGGATGAGGACAGAAATCATGCAACAATGTATCGCCTATTTGCGCCGCAACAAGGGGTTTGCCCTGGTGCTGGCTCTGCAGGTGGTCCTGCTGGCCGCACTGGTGGCCGGTCTGTTCGGCGCTCCTGCCACATTGGCCTTGGCCCCCCAGGATTTTGCCAACGAATTTGCCGACATCGCTGCCCTGAGTGAGGACGGCGGCTCCCTGCAGATTTGGAACGACGGTTCTTTCCAGACCGACAAGGAGATCACCTTTTCTACCGCCGGGGCGGCACTGCCTTCCGGCGCTTATGAGGTGACGGTAAACTATTTTTCCTGCCAGACGCCGGACGTTCCCACTTTCAGTGTATTGCAGAGCGCCGGTTCCCTGCGTTTTTCCTCGGCAGGGAACCCTTCCGCCGTCAACGCCGACGAGCTGACGCTGGACGATGGCCACCGCACCGTTTCCACCCGGCTGTGGGTGGGCTTCGGTGCGCGGATCAGCGACCTGACCGCCACCCTGGCCTACAAGGAAGGCCAGCTCTATCTGTATTCCATCCAATTGACAGAGCAGCCTGTCTACCGGCTGACCCGGCTGCTGTGTTTTGCCCTGTTCTTTGCGGCAGTGGATTTTGTGTACTGGCTGCTCTTTGCCCGGGTGGATGCCGCCGGCGCCGCCCGCCGCCGGGCATTGCGGCTGCCGCTGGCACTGCTGGGTATCACGGCGGCGGCCTGTCTGCCGCTGTTTTCCAACCTGCTGTACTACGGCCACGACTTGTGCTATCACCTGCAGCGTATCACCGCTATGGCGGCGGAACTTTCCTATGGGCAATTCCCGGTGCGCATGGCCACCTCCACACTGAACGGGTACGGGTACGCCAATCCTCTGTGCTATTGCGAGCTATTTCTGACATTGCCCGCCCTGCTGTACAATCTTTGGCTGCCCCTGCGCACCTGCTACCAGGCCTACGTATTTGCGGTAACGCTGGCCGCCTGCCTGTGCAGTTACGCCTGTTTTGCCAAAATCACCGCCAGCCGCCGCCTGGGGCTGCTGGGCGCGGCGCTGTACACCCTTTCCGCCTACCGGCTGGTCTGCGTCTACTTCCGGGCTGCCGTGGGCGAATACACCGCCATCAGCTTTCTGCCGCTGGTGCTGCTGGGCGTCTACAACTTGTATACGGAGGAAAAACCCCGCTTTGTCCACTGGGCGCCGCTGGCCTTCGGCATGGCAGCCTTGGTGCAGAGCCACCTAATCTCCACAGAATTAACGGCGGTATTTCTGTTGGTGTTCTGCCTACTGCGGCTGCGCCGCACGTTGCGTCCCGCTCGCCTGCTGGCTTGGGCTAAAGCCGCCGCCCTGTCCTTGGGGTTGAGTGCTTGGTTTCTGTTGCCTTTCCTGTCTACCGCCGTGTCACTGAACTTACAGGTAAACAATGAACTGGTGGGCAAACCCCAGAGGGAAGGCCTCTACCTGATGCAGTTGCTCAATCCCTTGGGGCCTGGTTTCGGAGGCACATTCACCGGCACTACCACTGACATGAGCCTAACGCCAGGACCGGCCCTGCTGCTGGGGCTGGCCCTGGCGCTGTTCTGCATAGCGCGGCGGGAGTGCTGGACTGACCGGCGTCCCCTGGCGGTGCTGCGCAGCGCCACCGGTCTGGGACTGTTGGCGGTCGTACTTTCGCTGCAGGTTTTTCCTTGGGATTTTGCAGAAAACTGGTTGGGGCATACCTTGGCCAAATTTGCAGCCACCTTCCAGTATCCCTGGCGTTTCTTAGCCTTTGCCTGTCTGCTGTTCTGCACCGCTGCCCTGGCAGCCCTTCAGCTGCTGCAAAACTGGCGTCCCTCTACGTCCCGGCTGGCCGTCCTGGCCCTGGCCGTCTGCACGGCGGTGGGCGTGATCGTCTTCCAGATGCAGCTGCTGCCCTGTTCCCAGGCGTCCTGGAACACCATCAGCCAGAACGACACCCGGAACGTAGGCGTGGGAGAATACATGATCGACGGCACCAGCATTTACGAGACCATCTGGGCGCAGCCCAAACCCGGCAGCGAGGACCTGACCCTGACCGGCTATGAAAAACAAAACGGTGTGGCGCTGGTCAGCGTAGAGAACGCCGGCGGCGAGACCGACATCTCGCTGCCCATCTTCAACTACGGGCATTATACAGCCTCCGATACCGCCACCGGCGCCCCGGTGACTATGACCAGCGGCGAGAACATGCGGGTGGTACTGACCATCCCCGCCGGGTACAGCGGCACCATCGCCGTAGCCTGGCAGTCCCCGGCGCTCTGGCGGGTGTTTGAGGTACTCTCAGCCCTCTGCCTGCTGAGCAGCGCCGCCTGGGCGCTGCACCTGCACCGCCGCGCCGCCTGAATATTTCCGCATATCCAAAGGCCCTGCTTGTGCAGGGCCTTTTGCCATGCCGCTTTGCAGCCGCCCCGAAAAAAATTTTACAAAGATTGCAAAATTTCGCGCCTGCCGCTCGTTATATTGAATAGAACGACGTAAAACCGACAATTGACCGCCATTGCGTACAAAATCCCGCGCACTTTCCCGGCGTTTCTTGTCGTGTTTTCCGCTTGCGTCCGGCATGCCTCCAGGCGTATAATGGGGCATCGCCAAAGTACATTTCCGCATCGTTGCAAAGGAGTTTTCCATGCGTAGCTGGTGTATGCGCCATCCCGTGTATTTCATGGGATTGTACCTGGTCTTTTACCTGAGTTTCTTCTTTCTGCTGGAGAACAGCCATATCCCGCCGGATCTGTGGCTGCACTGCCGGCTGGATGATTTGATCCCATTCTGCAAATATGCCATTGTGCCCTATGCGCTGTGGTTCCCGTGGATTCCTTTCACACTGTTTTATCTGTTGTGGCGGGCGCCCCGGCGGGATTTCTGGCGTCTGTGCCTGCCGCTGTTCACCGGCATGACGCTGGCCCTGCTGTTCTGCCTGGTAGTGCCCAACGGCGTCATGCTGCGCCCCCGGGTGGTGCCTGGCAACGATATCTTTGCCATCGCAGTGCGCCAGCTCTACCGCAGCGACACCTCCACCAACGTATGCCCCTCCATCCATGTTTTCAACTCGGTAACGCTGATGCTGGCCTACTACCGCTGCCGTTGCTTTGACGCCCCCCGCCGCCGGTGGATGCGCCCTGTCGCCTCGGCACTGTGTCTGGCCATCATCGCTTCCACCATGCTGCTCAAGCAGCACAGTGCCATCGACGTGGTGTTCGGCATCCTGCTGGCCCTGGCCCTGGATGCCCTGGCCACCGTGGTGGAGCAGGAGACCGCGCCGCTGCGCTCCCAGCAATCCCTGAACCGCCGCCAGCGCCTGCCCGAATGGTGGTAATCCCCCGCAAATCAATCATGCCCCCGACAAAAGTTGTCGGGGGCATGATTTTTGCATTTTTACAGGGCGTAGACCAGGATGCCCAGCAGGATCAGGGCCAGGGCGCCGATTTTTTTGGGGTTCATCTTTTCGTGGAAGATGGTAACACCGAACACCGTCACATACAGATAGCCGGTGGCTTCCAGCACGGGGCCGATGTTCAGCGGCACCCCTTTGTAGGCCAGCATAGTCAGCAGAGAACACCCCACAAACAGACCGTAGCCCAGGATGACCCGCCAGTCGGTGTATTCGGCCAACAAAGATTTGTGTTCCCGCAGGGCAGCCTTCTTCAGAAGCACCTGGGACACCGAGGCCAGAAAGGTACTGCACAGATAGAGCAGCACATAGGGAAGCTGTGCCTGTGTCATGAGCGGTCCTCCTCTTCGTGGTCGGCCCGCACGAACAGCACAATGCCGACGATGATGATGACCGCGCCCACAATCTGCCGGGGGGTGACCGTCTCGTCAAAGAGCAGCAGCCCCAACAGAATCCCCCACACCACGGTAACGGCCTTGTTGGCGTAAGCGGTGGTCAGCGGCAGGTGCTTGATGACCTGCTGCCAGCCAAAAGCATAGACCACCAGCGCCAGCAGCATACCGCCGTACAGCAGCAGAAACGGCAGGCTGAGAAAAGGCTGCCGGGCTGCCAGTTTGCTGCACACACTGCTGAGCGCATAGATTCCCAAAAAGATGTGCAGTATCAGGAACCATTTCGCCTGTTTCACCGTTTTTCCTCCTCATGGTGCAGATATTCCCGGGCCACATATTGAGGCGCGGCGTTGGCGCACATATAGATGCGGCCCACATACTCGCCAATGAGCCCCAGCACAATCAGGATCACCCCGCCCAGCAACAGCAGCAGTGCCGTGGTGGAGGCCCAGCCAAGGGGAGCCGTATGACGGGTAAAATGGTTGATGACGATAAAGATCAGGTAGAGGAAACCCGCCAGAGCGGACAGCGTGCCGAAATAGGTGGCGATGCGCAGCGGCTTGACCGAGAAAGAGGTAAAGCCATTCATCCACAACCCCAGCAGCTTGCGCAGCGTGTAGCCGGAGCGGCCCTCCTCCCGCTGGCGGTGGTGCACCGGCACGTTGCAGATGTTTTTGGTGGTACGCAGCACCAGACCGATCACATAGGGGTAGCAGTGCTCATAGCGGATCATCTCTTCCACCACGAAGCGCCGGGCCGCGAAATAGCTGTTCACCACCAGGTCGGGGGCTTTGCCCAGCATGATCTCGGTCATTTTGCTGTTGACCCAGCTGCCCAGGTTGCGCCATCCCGCCTGCCTTTTGGTGTCGTACCGGGCATATACCACGTCGTACCCCGCCTCGATCTTGTCCAGCAGTTTGCCCACCTCATCGGCAGGGGTCTGGCCGTCGTCGTCCAGGCAGACAATGATGTCGCCGCTGCACTGGTGGAACCCTGCCATCAGCGCCGCATGCTGGCCGAAGTTCTTGGCCAGGTCCACCCCCTGCACATGGGGGTCGGCAGCCACCAGCCGGCGGATGGTGCCGATGGTATCATCCGGCGAGCAGTCGTTGACCAGCACGACCTCATAGTCATACCGGGCCAGCCCGGCCATGGTGGCGGTGATCTCGGCCACCACGGCTTCCAGCGTATGTGCGGAGCGGTAGCATGGGATCACATAGGAAATTTTCTGCATGTTGTATCTCCCCTCTTATTGCCCGGCCTCGGGCCGTTCATACACCACCAGGTCCTTGGTGGAGACCAGTTCCTGCCAGCCGTCGGCCAAAAGCCGCGCTTCGGCGTCGGTGCCGTGGTTGACCATGGCGTAGCGGGAATAGATGGGGTTGGCCGGGTCGGCAAGATAGGTGTTGTTGTCAAACTCAATGCCCATCCCGGCGGGCACCGCATAGAGGTAGCCGTGGAACACATCGTCGGCATAGGCGTAGGCCAGGGTGGAATCCCAGGGATCGTCGCTGTCCCGGGCAGTCACACTCTCGGTCAGGGCAGTTTCCACCGCAGTGATCTGCTCGGCGATCTCTGCATTATAGCAGGGCATACTGCTGCGCTCCACATTCATGGGCAGCAGCAGAACCGCCAGCACCGGCAGCCATACCGCCGACTGGGGGGCGTTTTCCACCGCCAGAGACCCCAGCAGCAGCATGCAGAGCAACGTCAGGTGGCGGGGAGCGATGTTGTACATGAACAGCAGCACCATGGCGATCACGACGGTACAGCCAAGGGCAATGGTCTTCCACCGCCGGGGCCTTTTGTGCGTCAGGTCCCAGACAAGGCAGCCCACCGTAACCAGGACCAGTACGAGAAAGATCACGCAGCTGACCCCTACATACTGCGGATTTCCCTGCAGCGTGGGCCCCAGGTCCCCTACCCACAGGACACGCAGCAATTCCGCCGCACGCTGCAGTTCATAGTGTACGGCTTCCGCCAACTGCCCGCCGGCAAGCAAGCGGAACCCCGTAAAGTCCATGCCGCCGCCGCTGAAGTAAGGCGCCGACAACTGCGTCATCGAGAACAAGGCAAAGGCAAAGCTGGCCGCCGCGCCGCCAGCGCACAGCCAGCGATACCGCCGCCGGGCCCATACCGCCGCCAGCGGGAAAGCCCAGAACAGCAGCGCATAGGGACGAAAGATCGTTTCCAGGGCACAGGCCACAGCCGCCACCGCCAGCCAGCCCGGGGCGTTGCGCCGGGCCAGTGCCGCCGACGACCCCACAATAATCAGCGCCAGGGCATAGTGCAGCGACTCTGATGAGCCGGAAAAAATAAAGTCAATGGGCGCCCACACACAGACGTAGGCCAGGGCAAACACAGCCGCTTGCCACAGGGGCAGACGAGCAGCAAAGACAAAAACCGCCAGCCCTGCAATGGCAAACAACACATTGCACCACAGCACGGTGTTCACGCTGCTGCCGAACAAAAAGCCGGGCAATGCGTACACCCAGATAAGCAGCGGTCCCCAGGTGCCATAGCGGCCGATATTGGCATGGGTCTCCTCGTAACCGAAATACCCCTGGGGTCCGCCATGGGTAAGAATGCTGACCACCTGCCGGTTGTAAATGACCTCATCGTTATCCATGCTGGGAACCAGCCAGATTTCCCCCAGCGGGGTGCGATAGGCCAGCTTGTAAAATACCAGCAGAAACAGGGCCGCCCCCAAGACGCAGAGCAGCGCGTTGGGGGTCTTTTGCAGCAGTTTCTTTACTTTTTCCAACGTTTCCTCCCCTTTCGGCTGGATCACGGCGCCAGTTTGGCCATAAAAACCACGTCGCGATAGCGGCCATCCAGCAGCACCATATCCCGGAAGAGCCCTTCTTCCGCAAAACCTGCCTTTTCGTAGCTGCGGCGGGCGGGCAGATTCTCGGCCAGCAGGCGCAGGCTGATGCGGTGCAGCCCCAGTACGGTGAAACCAAACTCGGTGAACAGGCGTGCCGTCTCGGTGCCGAAGCCCTTGCCCCGGGCGTTCTCTTCCCCGATGAAGATACCGTACTCGGCACTGTGGTTGGCCGGGTCAATGTCCCGGTAATAGACCGACCCCACCGGGCGGCCATCGGCCTTATCCTCTATGATATACTGCACCACCTGGCCGGTGGCCACCTTGGTGGTCAGCCAGTTCCGGTGCATCTCCGGCGTGAAGGTCTGGCGGAAAATAAAATTCTGCATCACCGAAGGTGTGTTGCGCCATGCGACGATATGGTCGGTATCCGCGTCGGTGATGGGGCGCAGCGCCACGCGGTCACCGGTGATCCGGGGCAGTTCCTGCATAGTCATCTCTCCCTCTCTCTCCCCTCAGGGGCGCTCATATACGGTACAATATTCCCCCTGGTACAGCAGCTCCCAGCCTTCGGCCAGCAGCCGCTGCTCCACCGCACTGCCCGGCCCCGTCATGATATAGCGGGAATAGATGGAATGCGATGTATCGGCCAGGTAGCTGTTCTCGTCAAACTGCACCCCCATACCGGTGGGCGCGGCATACAGCATACCGGCATGGGCATCATCCAGGAAAGAATAGGCAATGGTGCGGTCCCAAGGATCGTCCCCCTGCACCTGGGCCTGGCTCCGGGTCAGCGCCGCCTGCAGGGCCTCCACCTCCCCGGCAATGGCCGGGCGGTAACCCGGCACGCCGAAACCGCCGTTGGCGGTCAGGGCCACTATACCCGCCGCGGTCAGCACCGCCAGGCCAGCCGTCGTACCGGCGGCAGGGCGGGGGCTCTCCAGCAGCAGGGTGGCCAGCAGCAGCAGGTCCAGCACCAGCGTATGGCGGGAAGCCTCGGTGGTGCGGTACATCAGCATCAGCGCCGCAAAGACCACCAGCGAGGTGCCCAGGGCACAGCCTTTCCAGAAGCAGGGAGCCTTACGGTACAAAGCCCATGCGAAGGAAACCGCCGTGACGGTCAGCAGCAGCAGAAACACCAGGTAGTAGCCCCCGCCGTCCCCCTGCAGCGCCGCCACCGCCTCCTGCCCTACCTGCTCCAGGGCGGTGAGCAGCTTGCGGGCGGTATACTTGCAGGCAGACAGTACCTGCAGCCGGGCCAGCATCGAGACCGGCGTCAGGTCCACATTGGTAAAGAAATAGGGCGCATAGAACTTGCTCATAAGCACCAGGGTGCCCGCCAGCGATGCCCCTGCCCCCGCCAGGCAGCGCAGCAGTGCGCCGCGCCGGGGCCAGGCCAATGCCAGCGGATAGAGCCACAGGGCGATGTTATAGGGCCGCACCAGCGTGGCGGCAGCACACAGGGCGCACAGCGCCGCCCAGGCCCCTTTGCGCCCCGTGCGGCGCACCAAGAGCCCGGTGCCGAGGACCGCCAGCACCAGCCCGTAGTGCAGCGGTTCCTGCATGGCAGAAAAGATATACCGCACCGGCGCGTTCAGGCAGGCCAGCGCCGCGGCAAACAGCAGCTGCCGCGGCACACTGAGCCGGGCGGCCCGCACAAAGACCAGCCACCCTGCCAGCACAAAAAACAGGTTGCACCACAAAAAGGCATTGTCCCCCCGCAGCACAAAGCCGGGAATGGCATACAACAGAAACACCATGGGGCCCCAGGCTGCAAAGGTGCCGATCTCGGCATGGGACTCATTGAAACCGAAATACCCCTGGGGCGCACCATACTGCACCACCGCCGCCAGCTGCTTGCTGTACAGCACCTCGTCGCTCCAGGAACTGGCGGGCAGATAGATCTGCCACGGGGGCACCTGGTAGACGATCCATTCGTACCCCAGCAGAAAAATCAGCGCCCCAACCAGCACCGCCAGTGCGGTCAAAGCGGCCCGCCGGCGGGGATTACCGGTTATAGAACCCAAGGACATGCTCGATCACCTTATTGCGGTCTGCCGGGGTCAGGCCGTAGTACAGCGGCAGACGGACCAGGCGCTCGCTCTCCCGGGTGGTATAGCGGTCCTCGCCGTCAAAGCGGCCGAATTTCAGGCCCGCCGGGGCGGAGTGCAGCGGGATGTAGTGGAACACCGCCATAACCCCCTGCTCCTTGAGATACTGGATCAGCGCGGTGCGCTCCTCCAGGTCCTTGCACTTGAGGTAGAACATGTGGGCATTGTGCACACAGTCTGCCGGGATCGTGGGCAGTTCCACTTTGCCGGCATCGGCCAGGGGCTGGAATGCGGCCCGGTAGGCATCCCAGCTGGCCATACGGTCATGGTTGATGTCGTCTGCGTGAAGCAGCTGGGCCCACAGATAAGCGGCGTTAAGTTCGCTGGGCAGGTAGCTGTCGCCGAAATCCACCCAGGTGTACTTGTCCACCTGGCCGCGGAAGAACTTGGCCCGGTTGGTGCCTTTTTCCCGCAGGATCTCGGCCCGCTCGTTGTAGGCAGGGTTGTTGATGACCAGCGCGCCGCCCTCGCCCATGGAGTAGTTTTTAGTCTCATGGAAGGAATAACAGCCGAAATCGCCCAACGTGCCCAGCGCCTTGCCCTTGTAGCTGCTCATAACGCCCTGGGCGGCGTCCTCCACCACCATCAGGTTGTGGCGGCGGGCAATGTCCAGGATGGTGTCCATTTCACAGGCCACGCCCGCGTAGTGCACGACCATGATGACTTTGGTCCTGTCGGTGATGGCGGCCTCGATCTTGGTCTCATCAATGTTCATGGTGTCGGGGCGGATGTCCACAAACACCAGTTTGGCCCCTGCCAGCACCGCCGACGTGGCCGTGCTGGAGAAGGTAAAGCTGGGCAGGATCACCTCGTCCCCGGGCTGCAGGTCACACAGCAGCATGGCCATGTCCAGGGCGGTGGTGCCGCTGGTGGTCAGCAGCACTTTCTGGGCGCCGAAGCGGTCTTCCAGCCAGGCGTTGCACTTTTTGGTAAAAGCACCGTCGCCGCAGATTTTATGGGAGGCCACCGCCTCCTGGATATATTTCATCTCATCGCCCACGCAGGGGGGCACGTTGAAAGGAATCATGCGCACATCCTTCTTTCCTGCAATCACAATGTAACAGTTATTGACAGTATAACACAAAACGGGCGGCTGCACAACCGCCCGTTCCCGGAAATTGTACCCTTATTGCTTTGTGATCCGGGCTGCATTATACGCCCGCAGCATCAGCACGGCATACCACAAAAGTGCCACACTGAACACCACAAAAGAGACCGACGCCGCCAGCGCCGCCCCCGGCAGAAAGTGGGTCACCGTATACACCGCCAGCGGCACCGACGCCGCCACAGGCATGGCCCGCCGGGGCTGCCCGGCCACCCCCAGCATCAGCACCGAAGCCCCCAGCAACAGCCACAGGTCCACCGCCCGCAGGGCGGGGTTCAGCCATACCCACACACCGCCGTTCTGGCTGCCGCACAGCACCAGCTCCAGTACCAGCTGCCCCCCGCCGCACACCAGGGGCCACACCGTGCGGCGGCACAGCAGCAGATACCCCACCACCGCCAGCGCCGTAAGGGAAAGTTCCTGCAGCTGGGTCGATTCCGGCATGGCCAGCAGGGCCCGCCCCGCCGCCGAAATCCCTGCCAGCAGGTAGGCCAGTGCGGCCCGGTTGCGCTTGTCCATGGTTGTTTGCCGTCCTTTCCTTCTTTTCCCCTTATCATAGCACGATGGGACAGGGCTTGCAAGGCGGGCACGGCAAGCGTATAATAAAGCGGTACTCCATCAAAGGAAATGAGGTTTTGGCATGGAATTTTCCCATCGGCTGGAGCTGTTTGGCCCCGAGATCTTTGCCGCACTCAACGACAAGAAGGTCGCCCTGGAGGCTGAAGGCCGCCATTTGTACAATTTAAGCGTGGGCACGCCGGATTTTCCGCCGGCGCCCCACATCAAACAGGCGCTGCTGGACGCGGCGCAGCAGGATGAGAACTGGAAATACAGTCTGCGGGACCTGCCGGAGCTGCTGCAGGCAGTCTGCGACTACTACCAGCGCCGGTTCGGCGTGGCGGGCCTCACCCCCGACCAGGTGATGAGCTTTTCCGGCAGCCAGGACGGCATCGGCCACCTGGGCCTGGCGCTGTGCAATGACGGTGACCTGGTGCTGCTGCCCGACCCCTGCTACCCGGTGTTCATGACCGGCACCTCGCTGGGCGGGGCCAAACCCTGGTACTACCGCCTGACCAAAGAAAACAACTTTTTGCCCGACGTGAAATCCATCCCCGAAGAGATAGCCCGGGCCGCGAAACTTATGCTGGTCAGCCTGCCCGCCAACCCGGTGGGCAGCATCGGCACGCCGGAACTCTACGCCGAGATCGTGGATTTCTGCCGTACTTACGACATCCTGCTGGTCCATGACAACGCCTACAGCGATATCATCTTTGACGGTGCCCACGGCGGCAGCGTGTTCAACACCCCCGGCGCCGCCGACTGTGCCGTGGAGTTTTTCAGCCTGAGCAAGAGTTTCAACGTCACCGGTGCCCGCGTGAGTTTTCTGGTAGGCCGCCCCGATGTGGTGGCTGCCTGCAAAAAGCTGCGCACCCAGATCGACTTCGGCATGTTTTTGCCCATCCAGAAAGCGGCCATCGCCGCCATGACCGGCCCGCTGGACGGCGTAAAACGCCAGTGCGCCGAGTATCAGCGCCGCCGGGACGCCCTGTGCGGCGGTCTGCGCAGCATCGGCTGGAACGTGCCCGACAGCCACGGCAGTATGTTCGTGTGGGCCCCCATCCCCGAAGGGTACGCCAGCAGCATGGACTTCTGCCTGCAGCTCATTGAAAAAGCCAATGTCATCTGCACCCCGGGGTCCAGCTTCGGCCCCAGCGGCGAGGGCTATGTCCGCTTTGCCCTGACTATGCCGGTGGAACAAATCCGCAGTGCTGTGCAGGCCATTGCCGACAGCGGCATGATCGGCTGAGCCTTCTCCTGTACAAAGCGCAAAAAATGACCGGCCCCGCCTGCAACGGCGGGGCCGGTCATTTTCGTGTGCGGTATCACTGTGCGGTTTCCCGCAGGGCACTGCGCAGCTCTTTCTGCAGCGCCGGGGTCAGTTCCACCCGGTGCAGCAGCGCCGTGAGCAGCGCGGGCAGCTGGCAGTCGGGCAGCTGTTCCGCCACCACCGCGGCCAGGTACTCTGCCTGGGACATGGCCGGCTCAAAGGTGCGCGCGTAGGTCTTACCGCTGCGCACAAAACCGACCTCCTGCAGGACGCCTTTTTCCATCAGGCTGTTGAGCATGGAAAAAATCGAGCGTTCTTTCCATTTGCGGTCCACGCAGGTAGAAACCACCTCGGTCTGTGCCATCGGGTGGTCGGCCTGCCAGAAAATTTCCATGATCTGCTGTTCGCTTTTCGTCAGATGCACGGCACTCTACTCTCCCTTACCATCATAGTACTTAGATAGTATCTGCTTTTGGTCGAAATGTCAATGCATTTCAGGACAAAACTGCGATACTTTTCCTAGTAAACAGATAATTTTTAACATTTGTTCATATTTGTTTCACAAGTTTGTAATAGTCCATCATTTGCGCGTTATATCGCGTATTTTATTTCTGCATAGAATAGAAATATTTTCGAGTCAAGCGATTCCATCCCATTGTTTATTTATACTTTCCATACATTTTTTGCCGTATCTTTTGCAATTCCCGCATGGACTTTTCGCTCTTTTTCGACCCGCATCGGGCGGCGGGGCCACGGCGTTTTCCCGCAAGGCAGCCCCTCTGTACCGGCGTATGCCGCACCGCCTTTGCAGACGGCAATTGCAATTCCTGCCTGTATGCGATACACTATCTTTATCCTCTTTGCCTTTCCACTGCGCATGCATGGAAAACTTTGCCTTTGCCAAGCGCATTCACAATGCAAACAGCCCCCTCAGCGGCCTTGTGCCGGGGCTGCATGCCGAAACAGGAGACTGGATATGAAACGAGTACTGCTTACCGGGGCGGGCGGTTTTGTAGGCGCCCGCGTATTGCAGCAGCTGGCAGACCGGCTGACCCTGCTGCCTGTGGCCCCCGGCCTGCTGCGCACCGCCGGCCCACAGGAGATAGAAGAACTGTTGGCCCGGGCCCGGCCCGAGGTCATCCTGCACACGGCAGCCATTTCAGACACCGGCTACAGCGAAGCCCACCCCCAGGAATCCTACCGGGCCAACGTGGAACTTCCGGTGTGGCTGGCGGACGCCGCCCGGCACACCGGCGCCAAGCTGGTCAGCTTCAGTTCCGACCAGGTCTATGCCGGCCTGCCGGGGGACGGCCCCTTTGGGGAGGACACGCCCCTGCACCCCGCCAACGTCTATGGCCGCCACAAGCGGGAGGCCGAGGAGCGGGCGCTGGCCCTTTGCCCGGACAGCGTGCATCTGCGGGCCACCTGGCTGTACGATTTACCGGGGTACGGGCTGCCTGTCCGGGGGAACCTGCCGCTGAACCTGCTGCAAGCCGCGCTGCAGGGCAAAACCGCCGTGTTTTCCCGCCGGGAATACCGGGGCGTGACCTATGTGCGCCAGGCGGTGGAAAACCTGCTGCCCGCCCTGGAGCTGCCGGGGGGCGTATATAACTTCGGCAGTGAAAACACGCTGACCATGTACGAAACGGCCCGGGCTTTCTGCACGGCATTGCATATCAGCCCCGCCCTGGAACCGGGAGACCGGCAGCGCAGCCTGGCCATGGACTGCGCCAAAGCCCGCCGGGGCGGCGTAGTGTTTGACACCACGGCGGAGGGGATTCGCCGCTGCCTGCGGGACTACGGGCTGGACACCCCGGGCTGAACCACACAAAAAGACAGGCGCCTGCATCGTAAGATGCAGGCGCCTGCTTTACATTTTGCTTGCCGGGCGGCCTTTTACCGCCCGCTTTTGGGGTTGGGGATCAGAAGAAGAGGCGGCGGATCACCACCACGGCGATGATTGCCAGGACCACCACCCCTGCCGCAATGGGCAGGATAGGCAGCCCGCCCTCGCCATTCTGTTGGGCAGCGCTTTCCGCTGTGGCAGGCGCCGTTTCCGGCGTTGCCTGCGGCGCGGTTGTGGTTTCCGGCTGAGCGCTGGGGGCAGGGATGGTGCCGGGGACCGGGACCTCACCGTCGGCCTGGGAGGCCGCGGCAGGTTTGCGGGTAGCGGCAGGGGTATGGGTTGTACCGCCCACCGGGCTGATCAGGGTGGCGGCTGCATCCGGCACCGGCGTTGCGGTGGGCTCCACCGGGGATTCCGGTTTCCGGGTCTCTGTCGGGGCCGTACCCGTGCCGCCGTTCTGGCTGCCGCCGGTACTGCCCTGATTTCCACTCTGGTCCCCGTCCTGGTCGTTGTCCGGTGCCCCGTTTGCGGGCATCACCGCCAGGGTCTCGGGCAGGGCATCGGCCACCACCGTACCGTTGGCCGCGTTGAGCAGCTGCAGGGAGTCCGGGTCAAAGGTGACGGTGACCTCGTTCTGGGTGGCTTTGGCAACGCTGATCTCACCCAGGCGTACACTTTCGGTGCCGCTGTCCAGCAGTGTGTCACGGCCGGAAAGATAAAGCGTCAGCGTATTGTCGTTGCAGCGGTATTCTTTTACCGTTGCGGGCAGGGTATCCGCAAAGTCGAACTTCACATCGCCGCCCTGTACGTCAAAGCTCAGCTGCAGCGAGGTAACGCCCTGTTGCACCGTTTCCTGGGGCAGTGTCAGCGTGACAACCGTACTGCCGCCGCTGGTCTCCAGCTGTACGCCCTCCCGGGCGGCCTGGGCCGACGCGGGCAGAGCCCACAGCGTCAGGGCAGCGGCCAGCAGCAGGGTGGCCAGTTGTTTTTTCATGGTAGGTCTCCTTGTCTGTCAATGGGCGGAATCGCCGGTCAGGGTGATGTTGGGCAGTTCACCGGGCAGCGTCACCGGCAGGGTATCGCCGGTCAGGCGCTGGCCCTCGTTGGTGGTGGCATTGTCCACACGGTAAATCTCGGCACACACCGTCTCAGGCAGTTTCATCCCTTCCAGGGCATCGGGTTCGATCCAGTAGACCCAGCTGCCCTCGCTGACTTCACCCAGTTCCCCCTGTTCAGGCACTTCGGCCAGAATGATCTGGTGGGCCACCAGGTTGCCCTCGGCATCCACGCCGCCCACGATACTGCCGTTCTGGTCGTAGAGCAGCACCACGTTGTAGGCCGGGTTGCCCTTGTAGCTGCCCGTGAAGAGCAGGGAGCCCGCGGGGATCACCCCCGCCTCTCCGGCGTCGGCATCAAAGGTATAAGCATCTTGCAGGGTGCCGATACCGTCCGCCAGCAGTTCCACATTGTCGCCGGTGGGGCCCAGCACATCCAGTTCGCTGATGGAAATATCGGTGCCGGTGGGCGCCGTGACGATGAGGCGCAGCTGGTCCGCATCATAGGTGCAGACCCAGGGGTCGTTGTTCTCGTTGCGGAAGTAGACGGTGTTGACCTCGTCCCCGGTAAAGGTACCGGTGGCCAGCGTCTTCCAGGTGCCGTCGGTGCTGATCTGCACCTCATATCTCTGGATGGGCGTGCCTTCGGTCACAGTGTACTTGAAACCGGTGGCGGCCAGCGTTTTGTGGAAGTCCACCGTAATGGTGGCCTTGCCGGAAGTCGCCCTGCCGGTGTAGGTGGTATTCTTGTTGTTGTCGATGATGCGGCTGATGGCCGAGACCGGCTGCGGAGCGCAGGGGTCCTTTTCAACGGCCTCGTGGGTGGTATCCTGATCCGACACCATGTTGGTGGTCACAGTCCACAGGGATTTTTCGTAACTGCCGTCATGGCTGATCTTGACCGCCGGCAGGGTCATGCTCTGGGAGCGGTTCAGGAACTTGTCCACCGCCGTGACCTGGTAGGCCACGGTACGGTTGTTGACGGTGGTGATGGTATCGGTATAGGTATTGTTGGTGGTAAAGCCCACGACCTGGGTGGTGGCTTTGCCGTTCTGCCAGGTGATGCGGCTGATCTCGTACCCCAGGACCAGCTCGCTGTCGGCGTCAGCCGCCAGCGTCAGGTTGACCTGGTTGGGGGTCTTGCCGTCCACCACAGCGGTGGTGCCGCCGGTGAGCACGGCCTGACCGGCAAAGCTGGCGGCGTCGCCGTGGGTAAAGGCATAATCGCGGGCGGCGTCGTTGGTATAGTAGATAGCCCGGGTCTCCGGCTCAAACTGCGCCATATAGGCAGCCGTGGTGGTGTCGGGCACCAGACCCCAGCGGCCAAAGAATTCCGTCAGGTCCCGCTGGGCCGCGGCACTGGCCAGGCGCATCAGGTTCTGGTTGGCGTCGCCGCCCAGGCTCAGCTGCAGGCCGCCCGGCGCAGGCGCCGCGGAAGGCGTGCGGGCGTAGGTGTCCACACGGGCAAAGAAGCGGCTTTCGAACAGCTGACCATAGCTGTCATAAATCTGGTATTCGTAACCGCGGTCATAGGCCAGGTGCAGCTGCCAGTACATGCCCAGCTGGGTGAACACATCGTCCGCCGCGCCCAGGGCACCGCTGGTAACCTTGCGGTAGATGGCGTCATAGCCAAAACGTACGCCCTCTCTGGCCTGGGAAATCTGGGAGAAGTAGTTGTTGGTGACTTCCGCCACGGCATAGCTGCCCTGGTTGATGTTGTGGCCGATCTCGTGGGCAATGCCCCAGCCGAAATATTCACCGCTGAGATAGTTGCCCGCTTCGTTCAGCACCACAGGGTTGCCCTGGGCCAGGCCGAGTACAGAATCCCAGCCGATGCCGATGTGGTTGCCCGCAGCGTACATGAAAGCCCCGGCGAACATGCGCATGTAGCGGATGTTCAGGTGCTGGGCAGGCAGACGGTTGCGGTCACCCGCACCTTCCAGGTTGGTCAGGCCCTTGTGCTGGTAGAACAGCACCATCATCTGGTCCATGGCGTCCATGGAATTGAGCAGTCTGGCCGCTTTATCGGCGGTGGAACCGCTGTCCAGACCGGCCAGCACCTGGGTGGCGGGCACCGAAAGCATCATCTGGTCCAACAGGATATCCGTGGTGTTGAAGATGCACTCCTCGGGGTTGTAGGCGTGGTCCACCGCGCTCAGGCCGGAACTGCTGTGCAGTTCGTTGTGCAGGGTTTCCAGCTCCGCGGCGCGGGCCTCCAGCTGCTGCACATAGGCGGTCACACGGGCCAGGCGCTCGCCGGCATCGTCGATACCGTACAGGTCCAGCACCGGGATGGCCGTACCGCCGCTGACGCGGACGGAATACTGATCGGCGGCGTTGTTGCCGGTGTACTGCACATACAGGGCACCGCCGTGTTCGGCGTCAAAGCTGACCAGGTCGGGGACCAGGACCTCATTGCGGCCGATCTGGAGGGGATACGCTTTGGAGACCACCTGCCCGTACTCGGCATTGTACTGAGAGAAGATGAGCTGCAGCGAAGCATTGGCGCCGGTAGCGCCGGAGTTGCCGCCCACATAGAGGACCAGTTCCTCGTTGGCATAGGCGGTCACACCCAGGGGCTGCCAGGCGTTCAGGCCGGTAAAGCCCAGGTGACCGTCCTTCTGGGCGGTGATGCCGGTGTGGATCTGTACGGCAGTCTGCAGGTTTGCATCCAGCAGGCCGCGGGCGTTGTCCAGTTCCCGCTGCAGGTTCACCCGGTCAGGGTGCAGCTGGCCGCTGGCCTCGTCGGGGGTATCCAGGCGGGTCTGCAGGTCCGCAATGGTCTGCTCGTTCACACCTTCCCGCAGTGCGAGATGCAAATCGTCGGCATACAGCGCCAGAATATCGTCCTCCAGGCTGTCATAGCGGTAGAAGCGCATCTCCGCAATGGAGACCGGGCTGTTCCAGTACAGGTAGCCCACACACACCCGCAGATAATCGGTGGTCACACCGCCGGGGATCTTGATGGTGTAATAGCCATGGCCGTTCTCGTCGGCATGCTTGACTATGCTGACGCCGGGCACCAGGTATTCCCCGCCGTCGTTGCGGGCATACACACGGACCTTGCCGTAGTAACCGCGCTCCTCGGCCTGGGTCAGCGAGATGCTGCCGATATGGTAGGCCTGGTCAAAGGTCACGCGGATGCCGCCGTTGTCAGGGTAGGCGGCGCCGTCGTCCCAGTCGTTCAGGCCGTACCAGGAACCAAAGTCGTTGTCCGCCGCACCCCAGGCGCTGTTGCCGGAATCCAGCGGGCTGTCCTTCATGTATCCCGTTTCATGGATGATGCTGGTGATGTGGGCCGTGGGCTGGCCGGGATCACCCAGGGTGTTGATGAGCTTGTACAGCGGCATTTTGACAGGCGTGATGCCAGTGGTGGCCGCCTTGGCAGTCAGAGATGCCGGACCTTCGCCCAGGTCGTTGACGCCGGTGACGTACACTTCGTAGGTCACGTTGTTCTGCAGCCCCTGGATGGTGTAGCCGTTGGCGGCAATGCCCTCGATCTTGGTAAACTCCGCCCCGGTATCATTGGCTTTGCGGTAATAAAGGTTGTAGGTATCGGTGTCCTTCATCTTGTCCCAGGAGGCTTCGATGCGCTGGAACCGCCCGGTCAGGCGCAGACCATCGGGTGCCGGGGGCAGTTCATCCACCTTGGGCACCACCTTGACGGCCTCGCCGTAGCCGCTGCTCCACTCGCCGTTGACAGACTGGACCTTTACCGTGTATTCCGTGCCGTTTTCCAGTTTTTCACCGTCAAAACGGGTGACGGTGAGCTGATTGACGGTGGTGCGCATGGCCTGCTGCTTATCCCCCAGGGTGATAAGCACTTCATAGCCCGTAACGTTCACCGCGGCGTCCCAGGTCAGCGTAAAGGAACGGTTGGCCGGTTCCGCCAGGAGATTTCCGGGAATGTCCATGGTGGGAGCCGGGATACGGCTTTCCATATCGTTGAGGAATTCCACCTTGGTGATCTCGGCCAGGTTGGTGTTGTCGGCGGTAGCGGTGACCTTGATGCTGACCTTTTTGACGGCGATCTGCTTGCCGAAGTCAATGACAACCGAGCCGTCCGGCTGGATTACCGCCACACCGGCGGCACGGGCTTTCGCCGTTTCCACGGCAAATTCCTTGGTCTTGGTCTGCCCGTCTTCCACATATTCCACCGTGATGGTGGCAGCGGTCACCGCGTTTTCGCTCTGCGTGGGAGTCTGAAGGGAGATGGCCTCCATGGCGACACCGCTTTCACCGCCCTGGGCGGCAAAATCAAAGTTGATGACCGCAGGGTTGTCCTCGCTGATGGCTGTTTCGGTTTTGAGCTTTACAGCCTCATCTTTGAACTCGGCGGTAGTGCCCTCCGCCGTGGCGGGAGCAGCAGCCGCCGCCGGGATGCTGGTAGACACCGCAGCCGTCAGTTCGCGGGGTTCATTGATGTTGGCCGCGATGATCTGCAGGTCGGTCAGGTCCACCGCGCCGTCGCCGTTCAGGTCATACCGGGCCTGCGGCGCCGCAGTGCCGAAAGCGTCGATCACCGCCTGGGCGTCGCGCTGGTCGATGATGCCGTCACCGGTCACATCGCCCAGGCGCAGCACGCCGGGGTGCACGCTGCCCGTCTCATAGGTATACCCGGCCAGGAACCCCTTGTACAGCTGCAGGGCGTACACCCGGTCCTGCAGGGTCAGGTGCTGGGTATAGGTGGCAAAGCGCTCGCCGGTAACGGTCAGGGTGTAGTCGCCGTTGGGCAGGTTGGCAGCGCGCAGGGTAATCAGGCCGTCTTTGGACGCGGCCTTTTCAAAGTTCAGCCGCTCTCCGCTGGCGCTGAGCAGCTGTACTGTAAACAGTTCTTCGGGGTCCTGCAGGATTACTTCCACAGCCGAGATATTGGCCGGTGTATCGACATCCAGCAGAACGGGGGCGGCGGTCTCCACCGTGGCGGCTGCCGCCTGCACCTCGCTCTCCTGAGAGAGCGTATCGGGTATTTCTTCTTCCTCCGTCATGGCGCCCGTTTCGGGGGAGGCTGCCGCATATGCCTGTTCCGCATGCGCGGAGAAGGCTTCCTGAGCATAGGCGACAGGGCCTTGTGCCAGGATGCTGAACATCATGCAGAAGCTCAGCAAGGTGGCGATGGCTTTTTTCACGTCGTGTCTTCCTTTCTTTTGTCGATGTGGACGATATCCGCCCCGCTTGGACGCGCTGCCGCAGAGCTTTGCGCCCGGCACCCGCGGGGAACCGGTACTTTTTTCTTGCCTGGTGCAGCGGGCATTTTACTATAAAAATAGTAGGAAATCAAGAGCCAAACACCACTTTTTTGAAAAAAATTTTCATTCAGCGAAACCGCAATTTTCCGCCGCTTTTTCCCTTGCTTTTTGTCGATATTTCCCTGGCTGTTTCTGTTTTTTCCGCCTTATCCTTTCCACCGTTCCGCCAGCCGCCCCAGCGCCCGTTTCTCCAGGCGGGATACATAACTGCGGCTGATGCCCAGCCGCTCAGCGGCTTGTTGCTGGGTCTGGGGCGGGCAGCCTTCCAGGCCGTAGCGCAGCGTCAGCAGCCGGCGTTCCCGCCCCGGCAGTTCTTCCACCAGGCGGCGCAGGCGGGCGGCATCGGCCCGGCGCTCGCAGTCCTCTTCCATGGCGGAGTCATCAGGCAGGGTATCGGCCAGGGTCAATTGGCCGTTGCTGCCTTCCAGTGGTTCCTGCAGCGAGGCATGGGGACCTTCCCGCCGGGTGCGGCGCAGTTCCATACGCAGTTCGTTTTCAATGCAGCGGCTGGCATAGCTGGCAAACTTGCTGGCGCGGACGGGATCGTAGGTGTCCACTGCCTTGATAAGACCGATAGTGCCGATGGAAATCAGATCGTCCTGGGCGGCGGAAGCCGCATAGTATTTCTTGGCCACATGGGCCACCAGGCGCAGGTTGTGGCGGATCAGCTGATCCCGTGCGTCCGCCGCCCCCGGACCGCCCGCCCGCAGCGCTGCAAAAGCCGCCTGCTCTTTGGCGGGCGGCAGCGGACGGGGAAAGGAACCGTTTTCCAGATGCAGCGCCAGATACAGAATCTGCCCGGCAGCCGCCTGCAGAAAAAGGCCGAGAAACTCCCACATAACAAACACCCCCTGAGCCAGCCTATGCGGCGGCGGCAGGAGGCATGCGCCGGAATCTGAAAAAAATTTTCATTTCGCTGGGGCCAGCAGACGGCACTCCTACTTGATGCCGCCGCCCCGCCTTTGCTATAATGGGCACACAACCGCCCTGTACAGTGCATTTCCCTTCTGGCCCGGACCTCCGGGCCGCCGAAAAGAGGTTTGTATGGAACGTGTGATCGTGGTCGGCTGCCCCGGCGCGGGCAAAAGCACCTTTGCCCGCGCCCTGCGGGACCGTACCGGGCTGCCCCTGTATTATCTGGACCGAATCTGGCACCAGGCAGATGGCAGCCACATTTCCCGCCTGGAATTTGACGCCCGGCTGGCGGAACTTCTGAAACAGCCGCGCTGGATTCTGGACGGCAACTACCAGCGCACCCTGCCGCCCCGCCTGGAATACTGCGATACCGTGTTTTTGCTGGACTATCCCCTGCCGGTCTGTCTGGCCGGGGCGGCGGCCCGCATCGGCACCGTGCGGGAGGACCTGCCCTGGACAGAACGGGAGTTTGACCCGGAATTCCGCCAGTGGATCGAGGATTTTCCCAGAGAGCAGCTGCCGGAACTGTACCGGCTGCTGGCGCCCTGGCAGGGTAAAAAGCAGATCGTGGTGTTCCACAGCCGGGCCGAGGCGGACGCCTGGCTGCAAGGCAATCCCCGCCCGTAAAACAGCATGCAAAATCCGGGACCGGCAGCGCCGGTCCCGGAACCTTTTTGCCAGCCGGGCTTTCTGTCACTGGTTTGCAGAGGGTGTCTGCGCCGCATCATACCCGGCCAGTTCCCGCCGGATCAGTTCCCCCGCCAGAGAAAAGGCCTCAATGCGCCGGTTGGCCAACGTCAGCTGGGATTTGTATCGGGCAGGGTTTTCCTTGCCCTGCAACGTTTTGACAGTTTCCCGCAGTTTGTGCAGGGTGGAGTCGATCTGCCGCAGGGCCTCGGTCAGCTGCTCCCGGGTATAAGTCTGCGTTTTACAGCTCCCCTTTCCATACTTTTGCCAACATATCTTTCAGCACCAGCAAGGCGTCCGTATCATTGTAGCCGTACTCCCGCCGCAGCCGGGCCAGCAGTTCCCGCAGTGTGGGGGCATAGTCGCCGGTGCGCACCGTAGCCGGATAGGCGGCCAGCACCGGGTATTTCTGGCTCCATACCTTGTTCCAGTCCACCTTTGCCTGGGCTTCTTCACTTACGCCGTCGATCATCTGCCGGGCCTGCTGTTCATCAAAATCGTATTCGATCAGTTCATCCAGGGTCATGTGGTAGAGTACGGCCAGCCTTTTGGACTGGCGGATGTCCGGCAGCGTCTCGTCGGTCTCCCATTTGGAGATGGTCTGACGGCTGACCCCCAATTTTTCGGCTACATTTTCCTGGGACAGACCGCTCTTTTTGCGGGCGTGGTACAGGCTGTTTCCTAAACTCATGGCAATTCCCTCCTGCTTTCGGTGTCCGGGTTCCAGTATACCGCACGCGGGGGGCGGCATGCCACCAACCAAACCCGCCATTTCTGCCTGTTTTACGGGCAGCGGTCATTCTCCCCGCCGGTGCCGGAGCCAAAAGTACCCGAACAGCCAGGCCGCCAGCAAGGCCGCCCCCAGGCAGGGGAAATAGGCCACCTGCGGCAACCTGCCCACCGCCGGGTGGCTGAGCACGCACAGTGCCACAGCCCCGGCCAGCGCCGCCCCGCTGAACAGCACAGACCGGGGGCAGCTCAGCGGCGCCGGTTCCAGCGGATTGTCCACCGTCAGGCGGCGCTCCAGTTCCCGCAGCAGCAGGTCCCCGTCGGGGCACGCCTTCGCCACCAGGCAGGTGCGCGGTACGGGTGCCCGGCCCGGGCGGCGGGCCAGAAACTGCACCGACCAATCCGCGGGATACTCCTGCATCGCCGTTACCCGGTACACTTCATCGGCCAGGCCCGGCAGCCGGGGATGTTCCGCCAGGGCCCGCAGCAGTTTCTGGGTGTTGCCGGCGCCGGTCAGGTAGCCCATTTCGCCCTGCCCGAAGCGGGCGATCGTCCGTACATCCAGCACAAACAACCGGTCGTCGGTAGTGAGAAAAAACACCGTGGCCTCCCCCGCGGTGCGCCGCCCCAGCCCCAGGCCCAGCGCCACGCCCAGCACCGTGACGGCCGCCACCAGCGCCAGCAACGAGAGCTGCTGCGGCAGACCCATGCGTGCGGCCAGAAAGACGCCGCCCACCGTCAGCGCCATGACCAGCGCCACGATCCCCACAACGCCGCCCACCGCGTGCAGCGCAAAGTGGCTTTTGCGGGCGGCGTCGCGGGACATCCAGACTCTTTTCAGTTCCATGCGGTTCCCTTCCTTCAGGTAAAATCTTTGCCTTTATTATAATGCAGCACACCTTTAAAAGGCAATGCCCGGCCTTGACCTGCCCCCGGCCCGGGCGTACAATAAAGAAAAAGGGAAAGAGGTGACTGTCTATGGCATCCCCCTACTATACCGGCGAGACCCTGGATGCCGCCGCCCGTTACTGGCAGGAAAAGGACGCCCGCAGCGCCCGGCTGGACGCGGCCCGGCTGCGCCCGCTGGTGGAACAGTACCTGCAGGCCCACAACACCTGCGCCCTGGCCACCGGGGCCGGAGATTTTGTGCGCTGCACACCCATTGAGTACAGCTGGCACGACGGATGTTTCTGGATGTTTTCCGAGGGCGGGCAGAAATTCCGGGCCCTGGCGCAGAACCCCAACGTCTGCCTGGCCGTCTTTGACCCCTACACCGGATTTGCCAGCCTGCACGGCGTGCAGGTGACCGGCCGGGCCGAACTGGTGGAGCCGTTCTCACCCGCGTATCTGGCCCACGCCGAGTACAAGAAACTCTCCAGGGCATTTCTGGAAAAGCTGCAAAGCCCCATGCATCTGATCCGGGTATGGCCCCGCCGCATGGAATGCCTGTTTTCCGACTTCAAGGAATGGGGCTGCGCCCCCCGGCAGACGCTGGAATGGGCCGCGGAATAAGCACGGAAACAATCACCGCCCGGAAAGGCCGACAGCCTTTCCGGGCGGCTTGCTCTTTGTACGGCGTATCAGAACAGGCGGCGGCCTGCCACATACTTGGCGCAGGGCTGCCCGTCGGACAGGTAGACCACCCGTTCCACCCGCTCGGCCAGCGTGCAGGGACGGGTGGTGGGCAGGGCGGCGTCGTCCAGCACGACGGCATCCAGCTCATAGCCGGGCTCAAAGCTGCCCACCTTGCCGAAGAACGCCCCGCCGCCCTTGGTGGCCATATACAGGGCTTCCGGCATGGTCAGGGCGGGCAGGTCCTGGTCCACCAGCCGCCACCGCAGTTTGGAGGCCTGGATGGCGTCAGTCATGGCGCGGAAGATGGACAGGTGGGCGCCGCCCGCCACATCGCTGCCCAGGCCCACGTGCTGGCCTTCCCGCAGGAACTGCCGCACCGGCGCAATGCCGGAGGACACGTTCATGTTGGACTGGGGGCAGTGGGCGATGAAAACGCCGTTTTCTTTCATCAGGGCGCGCTCCTCTTCCCCGCTCCAGACGCAGTGGGCCATGACGGTGGGGCAGGCCCCGCCGAACAGCCCGTGCCGGGCGTAGGCTTCGCCGTAGAACCGGGTGCCGGGGCAGAGCTCGGCCACCCAGGCGATCTCGGAGAGATTTTCCGACAGGTGGGACTGCATAGGCGCGCCGAACTCCCGCTGCAGGCGGCCCAGCCCGGCCATCATCTCGTCGGTACAGCTGGGGATGAACCGGGGCGTCAGCATGGGGCGCACATGGGCAAAGTCTGCGCTTTCCTCCAGCCAGCGGCAGGTCTCTGCCAGGGATTCCGCCGTGGTCTCCCGCAGGGTGTCGGGGCTGTTGCGGTCCATGTTGACCTTGCCCACAAAACCGCGCAGCCCGGCGGCTTCCAGCAGCGCCATCAGGCGCAGGGTGGCCGGGCGGTGCAGCGTGGCAAACAGGCAAAAGCGGGTGGTGGCGCTGCGGGTCAGGGCATCGGCAAACAGGCGGTAGGCGGCCTCGGCATAGTGCGGGTCGGCAAATTTGCTTTCCTCGGGGAAGGCGTTTTGTTCCAGCCAGTCCAGCAGTTCCAGGTCCATGCCCAGGCCCCGGTAGGCAAACTGCCCGGCGTGGGCGTGCAGATCGACGAGGCCGGGCAGGATCAGTTTGTCGCCGTGATCCTCCACCGGGATGCCCGCATAACGCGCGGGCAGGGTGTCAAAAATGCCCGCGAGGGCGCCGTTCTCACAGACCAGATAGCTGTGGGGGTGCAGCGCCAGTTCCCCGCAGGCGGGGGTGTATACAAGGTTGCCCCGCAGGGCAAAAGTGTTTTGCATAGTAGTCTCCTTTGGGTCAGGGTATGCTTTAGTGTATCATGTTCTGTGCAAAAAAACAACCGTGCAGCGAGACACCGCACGGTCGTATTGGGCATGTACCGGGTTTTCAACGATTGGTCGGCGCCGCCAGGGCAAAACTGAAATTCAAAATCAGGTCCAAGGAGCCGTCCTGCGCAAGCGTGCACACCGCCCAGCAGCCGTCGGGCAGGGGCACCCAGATGCGGGTACAATGCGGGTTGTACTCCACCTGCTCATCGCTGCGCAGCACTTCCGGCGTCACCGCCACCGGCACCGGGCGGGCCGCATCCCAGACCGACAGCGCCGCCTGTACCGGGTCATCCACCCATTGCCCGGTGTAGGTACCGTCCCGCAGCCGGGCGAAGAAATCGTTCAACTTGTCGCACACCGATTGCAGCTCTTCCTCGCTCAGGCAGTTGCCCGTCGGGAGCTGTGTGTACCATTCGTACCGGTCCAGCGCTGTCGGCCATTCTCCCGGCAGTTCCTCGCAGGAGGTCATGGCGTATTCCACCAGATTGCTCTCCCCGTCGTAGGTGCGGCGCTCGGTTATGGCAAAGGCCCGTACCACCCCCACCGTCCAGCCCAGGGCGTCCTGTTTGCGCCCCACCACGCGGGTGGCAGAAATCAGCTGCACATTGTCCCGGGACTCATTGCTCACATCCAGGGTGCCCAGCACCATCCAGGCGCCGGGTTCCAGCCCCATGTCCTGCGCCACGTCATCCTCCAGGTCGCCGCCCTGCAGGTAAAATTTCTCTACCTTACCTTCCGCATCAAAGGAGAACCGGAACTCGTGATCGCCCGCGGGCAGCCCGGTAGCACCTGGGTCCGCGATGGTCAGCGTCGCATAGGGGGCTTCGTATATCATATTTTTTATACAGGGGGTACTCCGCCCCGGAAAAGTTCCTGCTGCCGCCATGCAGCCGCCAAACAAAACCGCCCCGGGCGGGGGAAATATCCCCCGCCCGGGGCGCGACGACACAGTCAGGACTTATGCAGATATTGTTGTTCGTAGTCCCGCAGGGCAGCCAGCGCCTTGGGGGCCAGCGGGAACAGGGCGATCATGTTGAACACCGTCATCAGGCCCACGCCCACGTCGCCCAGGTCCCACACAAACTGGTAGGCGGCCAGACCGCCGATGAACAGCATGACCAGGGCCAGCAGCTTGTAGGCCAGCTGGGCCCCCGGGTGGTCCCCAAAAAGATAGGCCACGTTAGAACGGGCATAAAACAGGATGCCCAGAAAGGTGGACAGGCTGAACATCCACAGAATCACCGCGATGAGCACCACACCGAAGTTCCCCAGATGATACCCCATGGCCGTTTGCAGCAGGTCCATGCCCTGCAGCCCGTCGGTGAGTTCCGCCGGGGTCAGCAGCATAATCATAGCCGAACAGCTGCAGATGACCAGCGTGTCGATAAACACGCCCAGCGCCTGCAGCAACCCCACCTTGGCCGGGTGGCTGACCTGGGCCGCCGCAGCGGCACAAGGCGCCGAGCCGGAACCGGCCTCGTTGGAAAAAAGCCCCCGCTTGGCGCCGTTCATGATGACCGCACCGATGCCGCCCGCCACCGCCTGCCGCAGACCGAAAGCCTCGGCAAAGATACGGCTGAACACCTCCGGCAGCTGCCCGGCGTTTCGGACGATGATGAACAGGGTGATAAAGAAATAGCAGGCCGCCATGGCCGGCACCATCACATCCAGCACCCGCACGGTGGCACGCTTGCGCAGCACAATGACCGCCGCCACCGCCACCAGCACAATGGTGGAGACCAGCGGCGGAATGGAAAAGGCATTGTAAAAAGCCGCCGAGATGGAATTGCTGGTGACCTGACTGATGCCGCACCAGCAGATCAGCCCCGACAGCGCAAACAAAACCGCCACCACCGAATGTTTGCGGCGGCTGCCTTTGGGCACGAACAGCGCATGAAGGTAGTAGGCCGGGCCGCCCCGGTAGCCGCCGTAGAGCGGGTCTTTCTGCTTGTACAGCTGGGCCAGGGTGGATTCAATAAAAGCGGTGGAAGAGCCCAGCAGCGCCATGAGCCACATCCAGAACACCGCCCCGGCGCCGCCCGCCGAGATGGCCGCCACCACCCCCACCAGGTTGCCCATACCCACCCGGCAGGCCGTGGAGACGATGAGCGCCTGCAGGCCGGACAGGGCTTCACCGTCGGGGCGACGGTTGTTTTCCAGCGTGACGCGCAGCATTTCCGGGAACAGGCGGAAAGGCAGGAACCGGGTGCGCACCGTAAAGTACACCCCCGCCGGGACCAGGATCAGCACCAGCAGCGAAAGGCTCAGGGTACTGCCCCCCGGCAGCGGAATTTGCACCAGGTCCCCCCATAGCAGGTTATATACGGCTTGGAACAGGGTCATAGGTAGGTTTTCTCTCCTTTGGGGCAGCAGTCAGCCGCCCGGTTTTCAGTTGTCATGGCAGGATTCTGGAATGCCGATGTCCGCCGTTATCACCTGGCCACAGCAGGCGGCGGTGCCCGGTGCGGCATGGGCAGGTTTCAGGCTGTCCAGCGCCACCGTGCAGTCCGCCTGCACGGCACCGGGGGCCGCTTCACCGGTGTCGGCGTTGAGGCCGCTGGGCAGATCCACCGCCAGCAGCAGCGCCCCCGCCGCCCGGGCGGCATTCATCAGCGCGCAGGCTTTTTGCCCGGCGGGACGCAGTTCACCGTGGAAACCGGTGCCGTACAAAGCGTCCACCACCACGTCGAAAGCATCGGGGGCCGGTGCTGCGTCGGCGGGCAGCACCGTCACAGGCAGGTCCCCCAGCAGAGCACGATTGGTGATGGCATCGGGCGTTTGGGGTTCGCCTTCCGCCAGCAGGACTTGTACCTGCCAGCCGTCCTTGGCAGCCACCCGGGCGATGACAAAGCCGTCGCCTCCGTTATTGCCCTTGCCGGCCACTACCAGCAGCCGCCCCGGCGCAATCAACCGCCGTTTAAGTTCGGCGTAGACGGCACGGCCGGCATTTTCCATCATCTGGATATACAAAAGGCCCGCCTCGTTGGCGGAGCGCTCGATGGCTTTCATCTGCGCGGCGGTGACGATGCGCTGTTCCATACGGGATGCCCCCTTGTCTTTGTCCTTGTTTTCGTTTTATAGTACCACATTCCGGCGCAGGGTGCAAACGGCGATTTTCTTGCTATAAACGATTGATTTTGTGGGCAAAACACGGTATGATAATGATAATGTTGTGAAACTTTCCACAGCGGTGCCCCGCTGTATGCAGACAAGGAGCCATGCCCAATGCAAAACTACGTTCTGTTCAGTGAATCCACCTGCGACCTTACGCCGGAGCTGGTGGAAGAAATGGATATCCATATCCTGCCCATGCGTTTTACGGTGGACGGCCAGAGCTACCGCAACTACCCCGACAACCGGGAGATGAGCCCCCGGGCATTTTACGACAAGCTGCGGGCGGGCAGCATGTCCACCACCAGCCAGGTGGCCATCACCGACTACGAGGAGGCGTTCACCCCCTATCTGGAGCAAGGGCAGGACATCCTGTACCTGGCATTTTCCAGCGGGTTGTCCGGCACTTACCAGGCCAGCAAGGTAGCCGCCGAAGATTTGCTGGAGAAATTTCCCGGCCGCCGCATCGTCAGCATCGACAGCCTGCAGGCCAGCATGGGCGAAGGTCTGTTCGCCTACACCCTGGCCATGATGCGCAAAAGCGGCGCCAGCCTGGACGAAGTAGCCGCCTTTGCCACCGAGAACACCCAGCGGTTCTGCGCCTGGTTCACTGTCAACGACCTGATGTTCCTGAAACGGGGCGGGCGCCTCAGCGGTGCCGCCGCCGTAGCCGGCACGCTGCTGGGCATCAAACCGGTGCTGCACGTGGACACCGAGGGCCACCTGGTGGCCATGGAGAAAGTGCGTGGCCGCCGGGCCAGTCTGGACAGCCTGGTAAAGCACTTTGCCCAGAGTGCCGACAAAAATTACAGCGACCTGACGGTCTTTGTGAGCCACGGCGATTGCCTGGAAGACTGCCAGTATGTGGCCGACAAGATCAAGGCTTACGGCGTCAAGCGGGTATGCATCGGCACCATCGGCCCGGTCATCGGCGCCCACAGCGGCCCCGGCACCGTGGCGCTGTTCTTTGTGGGCGGGCCGCGCTGAGAGTTCTTTTTTCCCTGTAAAATTACCGCCCCGCATCGTTTTACTGCGATGCGGGGCGGTTTTGTTTATCTTTACGGCAGGTCGGCGGGGGTGTCGATGTCCTGCAGTTCCTCGGGAGCACAGGGCACCCGCAGCAGCCGGTCCGGGCGGCGGTTCAGCACAGCCCGGCCACCCCGGTCCCCCTGCAGAGCCCGCAGTTCCGGGGCCAGCGCCGCACAGAACAGCCCCGGGTTGCCCACCCGGTCACCGCACACCGCTGTGGCGGCCCAGGTGCCTGGCACAGCCAGGTCCAGAAAGCGGCCCACCGTTTGGGGGCGCAGACGAGGCTGGTCGGCCACCGCAAACAGCAGGAAATCCCCCGCTTCCAGCGGTGCCGCCGCGTCCAGCCCGGCACGGATGCTGTAGCTCTGCCCCTGTTCACTGTGGGGGCTGGGCACCGCCCCGGCGCCCAGGGTCCGGGCGGCTCCGGCGATGGCCGGGGTATTGGTGACCACCCACAGCCGGGCGTCGGTGCGCCCGGCGCAGGCGGCGGCCAGCGTTTGCAGGCCGTGCAAAAACAGCGGTTTCCCGTTATATTCTGCCAGCAGTTTGTCGGCGCCGAACCGGCGGGACGCCCCCGCCGCCAGATAGATCATATGGGTCATTTCCCTTTAGCCTGCAGGCCCATGAGGATTTTCTCCGGCGTGATGGGCAGTTCCCGGAACCACAACCCGGTGGCCCGGAACACCGCCTGGGCGATGGCCGGGGACGGGGTGTTGATGACGATCTCTCCGATAGACTTGGCGCCGAAGGGACCCGTGGGCTCATAGCTGGACTCAAACTCCACCTGCAGGTGCCCCATGTCCAGCCGGGTGGGAATTTTGTACTGCATGAGGGAATCCTCGATGATACGGCCCTTTGCATCGTAGGTCACATCCTCAAACAGTGCCATACCGATGCCCTGGACGATGCCGCCCTCTGTCTGGATGCGGGCCAGGTTGGGGTTGACCGGTGTACCGCAGTCCACCACGGCCTTGTAATCCAGCACGGTGACGCTGCCGGTTTCCTTGTCCAGTTCAATTTCGGCCATGCCCACCATGAAAGGCGGCGGCGAAATGGGCGAGGAATGGCTGGCGGTAGCCTGCACCGCCGTGGTGTTGGCGCACTGGGATTTGACGGCCAGGTCGGCCAGGCTGATCTCTCCCCTGCCATCCAGGCAGCGTACCGCCTTGCCTGCAAATTCCACATCCCCCGGCTCACAGCCCAGGGCGTCAGCGGCCAGGGCGCACAGTTGCTCTTTGAGCTGGGTGCAGGCCTTTTCCACCGCTTTGCCGGTGACATAGGTGGTGGAAGAGGCGTAGGAGCCGGAGTCGTAGGGCGAGGCGTCGGAGTCGGCGCCGAACACCGCCACGTTGTCCAGGTCGCAGTCCATGCACTCGGCCACCATCTGGGCCAGAATGGTATCGCAGCCGGTGCCCATGTCGGCGGCGCCGATGGTCAGGTTGTAGAAGCCGTCGTCGCTGAGTTTGACGGTGGCGGAGCCCACATCCACGCCGGAGATGCCCGACCCCTGCATGGCCATGGCCACACCGGCGGCGCGCACTTTGCCGTTGCCCATATCCCGCACGGGGAATTTGGCGTCCCAGTCGAAAATTTCTTTGCAGCGGGCCATGCAGCGGTCCAGGGCGCAGGCGTTGGCGGGTTCGTTGTAGTAGGCGGGCATAGTCATGCCCTGCCGCACCATGTTCTGTTCCCGCAGTTTCACCGGGTCGACGCCCAGCCGGTCCGCCAGCTCATTGACGGCGCTTTCCACCGCAAAGATGCCCTGGGTAGCGCCGTAGCCGCGGTAGGCACCGGCAGCCTGCACGTTGGTGTAGACCACATCGTAGCCGAAACGGAAAGCCTCCAGCCCGCCGGTATACAGCGGGATGGACTTGTGCCCCGACAGGCCCACTGTGGTGGGGCCATGCTCGCTGTAGGCGCCGGTGTTGGACAGAGTGAACACGTCCAGCGCACGGATTTTGCCGCTGTTGTCGGCGCCCAGCCGCACATGGACTTCCATCTCGTGCCGGGGGCTGCCCGCGATCTGGCATTCCTGCCGGGTGTAGACCAGGCGGGCGGGGCGGCCGGTCTTCCAAGTGACAAAGGCGGGGTAAATTTCCGCCACGACGCTCTGCTTGGCGCCGAAGCCACCGCCGATGCGGGGTTTTTCCACATGGATTTTGGATTTGGGGATGTCCAGCGCCAGGGCCAGGATGCGCCGCACATGGAAGACGATCTGGGTGGAGCTGATGACATGCAGCCGCCCGAAGGGGTCGATCTCGGTATAGGTGCGGAAGGTCTCCATCATGGCCTGCTGGCAGGGCTTGGTATGCCACACATGGTCGATGACCACGTCGCAGTCGGCCAGCACGGTCTCCACATCGCCGTCGGCGCAGGTCTCACTGGCGCAGAGGTTGCGTTGATTGTCGGCCCCCACCGGGCACAGGGCTTCCCAGTTGTCCTCGGGGTGGACGAGGACGGGGTTGTCCTTGGCGGTGTGAGGGTCCAGCACAGCAGGCAATACCTCGTAGTCCACCTTGATGAGCTTCATGGCCTTGCGCACAGCCTTTTCGGTCTCCCCGGCCAGGATCGCCACGGCGTCCCCCACAAAGCGCACCCGCTGATCGAGAATCAGCCGATCATGGGGGGAGGGTTCCGGGTAGGTCTGCCCGGCGGTGGTAAACCGCTTGTTGGGCACATCTTTATAGGTATAAATGGCCACCATGCCGGGGACCTTCATAGCAATATCGGTGTTGATGGAACGGATCAGCGCATGGGCGTGGGGACTGCGCAGAATCTTTACCACCAGGCAGTCCCGGGGGGTGACATCCTCCACAAAGGCTGGCTTGCCCAGCAGCAGGTTCATGGCGTCCTTTTTGCGGGCGGGCTTGCCCACGGTTTTCAGTTCGGCCATGTCACTTTCCCTCCTTCCCGTTGCGGGCGTTCAGAAAAGCCCGGATTCCCCGCAGCTGCCCCTCGTACCCCGAGCAGCGGCAGAGGTTGCCCGCCAGATAGGCGCGGATTTCGTCGTCGGTGGGGTCGGGATTCTCCCGCAGCAGGGCGATAGTGTTCATCACATAGCCGGGGTTGCAGAAACCGCACTGCTCGGCCCCCTGGTCGGCGATAAAGGCCACAAATTCCTGGGCTTCCTGCTGCAGCCCTTCCAGGGTCTGCACCTCGTGCCCGGCGGCCCGGGCCGCCAGCACTGAGCAGGAGAGTACCGGTTTACCATCCAGCAGCACGGTGCACAGGCCGCAGTTGGCAGTCTCGCACCCGCGCTTGACGCTGGCACAGCCGTGGGCCCGCACAAAGTCGATGAGCAGGGTGTCGGCCTCCACGCTGGCCTGCACCGGGCGGCCATTGAGTTTGAGTTGAATCTCCATCAGGCATCCTCCTTACAGGCAAGCAGGGCGCGGCGCACCAGCACCTTGCAGATGGCGCGGCGGTAGTCCGCCCCGGCGCGGGAATTGCTGCCGAAAGCAGCTTCGGCAGCGATGCTTACGGCAAAGGCAGCAGCGCTTTCCGGGGTGATGCCCCCGGCCAGCAGAGCCGGGTCCCCCTGATACAACCGGGCTTTCATGGGGCGGGCACCGACGGCACAGCGCACACCGTCCGCCCGCAGCGCCACAGCGCAGGTAAGTACCGGGAAATCGGTGGAAATGTTGCGCTGGCTCTGATAAGCCACCGCCCCCGGCTGTTTGGGGATGACCACATGGGTCAGGATGTCCCGCTCATAGGGGGCCGCGGCATAGTCCGCCAGGGGCACCGCGCCGCCGTGGTGCAGTTCCACCACAGCGTCCAGGGCCAGCAGCAAGGTCAGCACGTCGGAAAAACCAAAACGGCCATAGAGGCTGCCGCCCACGGTGGCCAGATTGCGGAACTGCACGCCCACAATATGTTCCACACTGCGGGCCATGGCGCCATGGGTCAGGGCGGCCAGGCCGGGGTGCTGTTCCAGGGTGCGCAAGGGCACCATGGCCCCGATGCGGAACGCCTCGGGGGTTTCCTCAATGGTGTCCAGCCCCAGATCGCACAGATCAATGGCTGTGTCCACCGTGCGGTCCTGCATTTTCAGCCACAGCATTCCGCCCAGCACCACGTTGGCCCGTTTCTGGCACAGGGTGTAGGCTTCCTCCAGAGTCTGGGGCCGCACATATCGCTTGATTGTCAGCAAGGTGGGTACCTCCGTTCACCAATAAGTTGCTTATTTGCCCCCAGTATACCATGGAACGACGCAAAGAAAAAGCCCCGCCGGGGCGGCGGGGCGAAAAAAGCATAAAATTTTACGCTTTTTCGGTGTTTTGTGCAATCGTTTCCGGTTCGTCTTTGGGCATAAGCACATTGAGCAGGATAGCTACCAGCGCCGCCGGCACAATGCCGGAACCGCCGAAGATCAGCTGCACCAGCTGGGGCAGGCCCGCCAGCACCGCAGTGTTGGAGCCCATGCCGTAGCCCAGGCCCAGCGCCACCGAGACGATGGTCATGTTGCGGGGGGTGAGTTTTTCGCTGGTGATGAGCTGGATGCCGCTCATGACGATGGAGGAGAACATGATGACCGCCGCGCCGCCCAGCACGCTCTGGGGCATGATGGAGACCAGCGCCGCCAGTTTGGGCAGCAGGCCGCACAATACCAGGAAGATGGCACCGCAGGCCAGGGCCGTGCGGTTGACGATCTTGGTCATGGTGACCAGACCCACATTCTGGCTG
Organism: Candidatus Gemmiger excrementavium; assembly: GCA_019116485.1. Taxonomy (GTDB): domain Bacteria; phylum Bacillota; class Clostridia; order Oscillospirales; family Ruminococcaceae; genus Gemmiger; species Gemmiger excrementavium. The sequence continues at coordinate 10,652 of DXBO01000134.1, read as the reverse complement.
AAGCTGGTGTTGGGCAGCACGCCGAACAGTGCCGCGAAGCTGGAACCCAGGCCGTCACAGATAATGCCGCCGGACAGTTCCTTGTCGGTGGCTTCCCGGTCCATGCCGCCCTCGGTCACGCCGGAGATATCGCCCACCGTTTCCACAGCGGTGACGATGAACATAACCCCCACCGGCAGGATGGCCCGCAGGTCAAACACCGGCTTGACAGGCAGCAGCTGGGGCACCGCGAACCAGGAGGCCTCCGCCACCTTGTTCCAGTTGAGCACCCAGGCCTTGGTATATTCCACCCCGTCGGCGGTAACGCCGGTGGGAGAGAGGAACAACGGCAGCAGCGCACAGATGATATAGCCGCAGACGATGCCGATGAGGATGCAGGAGGAACTGGCCAGCCCTTTGGTGCCATGCTTGAACACCAGGATGATGATCATGACCACCAGGGCGATGAGCAGATTTTCCAGCGAACCGTAGTCCGGCGCCGAGGTGCCGCCGCCGAAAGACCCCACGCCCACGCTGATGAGGGACAGGCCGATGGACATGACCACGGTGCCGGTGACCACCGCCGGGAAAAACCGCCGCAGCGGTTTGAGGAAGGCGCCCAGCACCGTCTCAAACAAGCCGCCCACGATGGACGCGCCCATGATGGCGCCGTAGCTGAGGATGCCGCCGCCCATGATCTGGTTGACGCTCTGGAACACGCCGATAAAGCCGGAGCTGGTGCCCATGATGATGGGCACCTGGCCGCCGATGGGCCCCACCGAGAACAGCTGTACCAGCGTGACGATACCCGCCACCAGCATGGCGTTCTGCAAAAGGGCCACCTGGATCCGGGCAAATTCCTCGGCCCCGCCGCCCGCCGCACAGGCGCTGGTAATGATAAGAATGGGCGTCAGGTTGCCCACAAACATGGCCAGCACATGCTGAAGCCCCAGCGGGATGGCCTGGGCCAGGCCCAGTTTGCCCTTGAACTCGTAGGCCGGCACGCCGCTGCCGACCCCGGTCTTGATCTCTGTCATAAACTTTTGCCGCCTTTCTCCCCTCACAGGGTGGGGGCGGGGCGCACCACGCCCCGCCCGAAACAAAACTTCTTTTTATTATAGCAGCAGAGTACCGTTTTCTGTCAATATTTGGCGGCGCCCGGCCGAAAAATACGGCAAAACAACAAAAAACCCGCCGGACGGCGGGGCGTTTTTGCGTCGTATCGACCACAGTGCCTGAGCAGCCCGCGGGCAAGATCAATACAATCTGTTATATTTTTATGATGTTATACATTTTACTCATCTTTGGTGCCGGGCGCAGGAACAAAATCCGCAAAATGTCGGGCAAAAGCCTGGTCGGCAGCGCAGGCGGTCTCCCATTGCAGGGCCCGGTAGCGATCCAGCAGGTCCCAGGCGGCGGGGGTCAGCAGCGAACCGCCGCCCCCGGCCCCGCCGGGGCTGCGCTGCAGTATGGCAAAGCCCCACTGCTGTTCCAGCGCCCCCAGCAGTTTCCACGCTTTGGAATAGGCCATGCCCATGGCCGCCGCCGCTTTGTGCAGCGACCCGGTGCGCCCCACCCGTTCCAGCAGTTCCATGGGGCCGGGTCCAAAACATTTTTCCGCCCCGTACAGCCGCACGCTGACCCCCGGATGCAGCGGCGCGGGCAGCGCCGGGGCCAGGGCGGCGCGCACCGCTTCCGGGGTGGTGTCGTCCAGATCGATCTGCACGTCACCCTGGCGGGCCCGCAGGGCATTCAGGTGGGGGCGGTCCTCCTTGGCAGCAACGGCCACCACAGTGGCGGGACCATCCAGCAGGGCGTTCAGGGCCGCCAGGTAGCCGGGGCAGGCCCCTTCCCCGCAGCCCAACTCGTCCACCAGTACAGTGGGGGCAGCGCTGTCCCGGGCAGCCTGCAGCGCCCGGCAGCCGAAACTTTCAAAGGCGGCGGGCAGCGATTCTATCCCCCGCCCCTCCGCCCGGTTCACAGGCTCCACCCGGCCGGTGGTCAGATCCTGCAGACCGAACAGCGGTCCGGCCTCGCAGCGGCCGATGCAGACCGTGCGTACCCCCGCCGCGGGCCGGGGCAGACGGCTGCACAGCCAGGCGGCCAGGGCGGACTTGCCCCCCAGCGGCCGGCCGGTCAGGATATAGTTCACAGACATGGCGGTCCCCTTTCCGCCCGGAGAAACCGGGCCGGTTCTGCCGCCATTGTACCACAAACCGCCCCGCCGCGCAAAGCTCCCCGCACTTGACGGGATAGGAAAGGGCGGTGTATCATACTGTATTAAGAAAGATACCAGTCGGGCCGCTTTTTTGCGTGCAGGGCGGCCTGTGAACAAGGGGAGAATCGATCATGCCGGAAGCCATCGTCAACTTCATCAACGTCACCAACCAGTGGGTGTGGGCCTGGCCCACTATGCTGCTTCTGCTGGGCACCCATCTGTTCCTGACCGTCCGCACCAAGGGCATCCAGCGCAAACTGCTGACCGCCATCCGCCTGTCGGTGACGGCGGACCCCGACACCGAGGGGGAGGTTTCTCAGTTCGCCACCCTGACCACGGCGCTGGCTTCCACCATCGGCACCGGCAACATCATCGGCGTGGGCACCTCCATCGCCCTGGGCGGGCCCGGCGCGGTGTTCTGGTGCTGGTTTACCGGCATCTTCGGCATCGCCACCAAATATGCCGAGTCCCTCATCGCCGTGAAATACCGTGTGAAAACCAAGGATGGCCGCATGCAGGGCGGCGCCATGTATGCCCTGGAACGGGGCCTGCACCTGAAATGGCTGGGGGTCCTGTTTGCCCTGTTCGGCTCCCTGGCGTCCTTCGGCATCGGCTGCGCCACCCAGGTCAACGCCATCGCCACTGTGTGCAAGGCCAACCTGGGCGTGCCGGAATGGGTGGTGGGCCTGGTGGTGGCCACCCTGACGGCGCTGGTCATCTTTGGCGGCATCCAGGCCATCTCCACCGTGTGCGAAAAGCTGGTCCCCTTTATGGCAGGCTTTTACATCCTGGGCTGCCTGGCCATTCTGGTGTACAACCATGACTATCTGTGGGCCGCCGTGACCACCATCCTGCGGCTGGCTTTTACGCCGGGGGCCGCGGCAGGCGGCCTGACCGGCGGCGGCATTATGCTGGCCATGCGGTACGGCATTGCCCGGGGGCTGTTTTCCAATGAGTCCGGCATGGGTTCGGCGCCCATTGTGGCGGCGGCGGCCCAGACCCGCAACCCGGTGCGGCAGGCCCTGGTTTCCGCCAGCGGCACTTTCTGGGACACCGTGGTGGTCTGCCTGATGACCGGCCTGGTGCTGGTGTCCAGCATCATGAAAAACCCCGATATCGACATGGGCGCCATCACCGACGGCGGCATCCTGACCACCCTGGCCTTTGACCAGATTCCGGTGATCGGGCCGGTGATCCTGGTGGTGGGCATCATCTCCTTCGCCTTTTCCACCGTGCTGGGCTGGTCCTACTACGGCGAGCGCTGCCTGGAGTATCTGACCGGTGAAAAAGGCCTGATCTTCTACCGCATCGTGTATGTGGCGGTGGCGCTGATCTCCCCTGTGGTGGCGCTGAACCTGGTGTGGACGGTGGCCGATACCCTGAACGCCCTGATGGCCATACCCAACCTGATCGCCGTACTGCTGCTGTCCGGCGTGGTGGTGCGGGAGACCGAACAATACCTGAACGACCTGGATAAACGCTGTGACGACCCGGTCCCTGTTGTGGACCGCTGACCCCCCGGCCAGACACCGCCCAATTGGCGGTGTCTGTTTTTTGTTTTCCGTCCGGGACCGGGCGCTGCGGCGCCCGGTTTTTTTCTTAATACAGTCTTAATGCGGCCAGGGTGGATATTTACACCCTTTTAAAGGATAGCGGGTTATAATAAAGGGTAACATAAACGGGCATTCCCGGGGGTATACCAACCCCATCCTGATAGTAAGGAGAGATCAGACCATGCAGGGGTTTCGTCGCCCGCATCTGACGACCTTTCAGACCATCATTCTGCTGTTTGCAGCGGTCATACTGGGGGGCAGCCTGCTGCTGATGCTGCCCTTTGCGGCACGGGATTTTTCCGTGACACCCTTCCATGAAGCACTGTTCACCGCCACTTCGGCGGTATGCGTTACCGGCCTGGTGGTGCAGGACACCGCCACCCACTGGTCCTGGTTCGGCCAGGCCGTGATCCTGACGCTGATCCAGATCGGCGGATTGGGGGTCATCACGGTGGCGGCCAGCATTTCCCTGCTGGCAGGGCGCAAGATTTCGCTGATGCAGCGGGGCACCATGCAGGAAGCCATCGCCGCCCCCAAGGTGGGGGGTATCGTGCGGCTGACCGGCTTTGTACTGCGGGCGTCCTTTCTGCTGGAATTGGCAGGCGCCTTGTGCATGCTGCCGGTCTTTTGCCGGGATTACGGGCCGCGGGGCATCTGGATGGCGGTGTTTCACTCGATATCCGCTTTCTGCAACGCGGGATTTGACCTGCTGGGCTCGCCGGAAGGGAAATATGTTTCGCTGACCGGCTACCGGGCGGACCCGGTCATCAACCTGACTATCATGGCGCTGATCGTCATCGGCGGCATCGGGTTCCTGACCTGGGACGACATTCGCGCCAACAAGCTGCGGCTGCACCGCTACCGCATGCAGAGCAAGGTGATCCTGAGTACCACGGCGCTGCTCATCGCGGTGCCGGCACTGTGGTTCTATTTTGGAGAGTTCGGGGACCTGCACGGCGGCGAGCGGGTGCTGGCCGCCCTGTTCCAGTCGGTGACGCCCCGCACGGCAGGGTTCAACACCGCCGACCTGAACGCCCTGTCCGGCGTGGGTCAGGGGCTGACCATTCTGCTCATGCTCATCGGCGGTTCGCCGGGGTCCACTGCCGGCGGTATGAAAACCACTACCGCCGCCGTGTTGTTTGCCAACGCCATTGCCGTGTTCTGCCGGCGGGCCGAAGCCCGGTTTTTCGGGCGCCGCATCGACAACAAGACGGTGTGCAACGCCGCCACCATCCTGTTTTTGTACCTGACCCTCTTTCTCACCGGGGGATTCCTCATCAGCGCCATGGAGGGGCTGCCCCTTTCGGCCTGCCTGTTCGAGACCGCTTCCGCCATAGGCACCGTGGGCCTGTCCCTGGGGCTGACCCCCGGATTGGGCTTGGTATCCCAGGGGATTCTCATCGCACTGATGTTCATTGGCCGGGTGGGCGGTCTGACGCTGATCTACGCGGCGCTGTCCGGTTTTTCCAAGGCCAACAGCAAACTGCCCCAGGAACGCATCACTGTGGGGTAAAGGAAAGGAAACCATACCATGAAATCTTTTCTTCTTATCGGGCTGGGCCGTTTTGGGCGGCACATTGCCATGCACCTGAATGAACAGGGCCATCAGATCATGGCCGTGGATGAAAACGAGGAACGGGTCAACGAGATTCTGGACATTGTGACCAACGCCCAGATCGGGGACAGCACCAACCCGGAATTTCTCAAGGCGCTGGGCGTGCGCAACTTTGATGTCTGCATCGTGGCCATCAGCGGGGATTTCCAGAGTTCGCTGGAGACCACCTCCCTGCTGAAAGAACTGGGCGCCCAGCTGGTGGTGTCCCGGGCGGAACGGGATGTGCAGGCCAAGTTTTTGCTGCGCAACGGCGCCGACGAAATCCTCTACCCTGAAAAACAGCTGGCCAAGTGGGCGGCCTACCGCTACGGCTCCGACCATCTGCTGGACTATATTGAGCTGGACGCCAAAAACGCCATTGTGGAGGTGCCCATCCCGGACAGCTGGGCGGGCAAAAGCGTGGGCGACATCGACATCCGCAAAAAGTATAACATCAACCTGCTGGCCCTCAAACATGACGGCGTGATGGACGCCAACATTTCCTCCTACACGGTGCTGCCCGCTTCGGGCACCGTGCTGGCCCTGGGCGAGTACCCTTCGCTGAAGCGCTGCTTCCATGTCTGATGGAAAGGAAGGCGCACCCCCATGAGAGATTTTCTGCTGATTCTTTGCGTCCTGGGCGCGGGTGCATTCGCCTGGCTGGCCTGCACCCGGTTTGACCGGTTTCTCCGGCGTTCCCGCCGGGAACGGGCCGCCCGGATCAAACGCTGGCGCCAGGATTGAGCCGCCCCCTGGTGTTTGCAGCCGCTTTGTGCTATGATGGTACAAAGGCGGTGACGGCATGACACACAACGAAACACCCCGGGCACTGCGCGGGCAGCTGGTGCCCCGCTGGCAGGACCTGGGCGTGACCCTGCTGATCCTGACGGCGGGCACCGGTATCGGCAATATTTTCTGGATGTTTGCCTTTACCAAGGCCAACATCATTTCGGTGTATGTGCTGGGGGCGCTGCTGACTTCGCTGTTCACCCGCAGTTATTTCTGCGGCGTACTCAGCTCGGTGGCCAGCGTGCTGCTGTACAACTTCTTTTTCACTGACCCGCGGCTGACCCTGCACGCCTACGATAAAGGCGCCCCGGTCACCCTGGCCGTCATGCTGATCGTATCCATCATCACGGTCACCCTCTCCATCCAGAACATGCACAATATCCAGGAGAAGGAGCGCGCCGCCCTGCTGGCCAAAAACGAGCAGCTGCGGGCCGATTTGCTGCGGGCCATCTCTCACGATCTGCGTACCCCGCTGACCTCCATTTCAGGCAACGCGGCCAACCTGCTGGCCAACGACCAGCGGCTGGACGACGAAGCCCGGCGGCAGATTTTTTCCGACATTTACGACGATTCCATCTGGCTCATCAACCTGGTGGAAAATCTTCTGTCCATCACCCGCATCGAGGACGGGCGGATGAACCTGCGCCTTTCCACCGAATTGGTAGGCGAGGTGATCGAGGAAGCGCTGCGCCATACCCGCCGCGCCGCCGACACCCACCCCATCCGGGTGGAACTGCCCGATGAACTGCTGCTGGCCCGCATGGACGCCCGGCTGATCGTACAGGTACTCATCAATCTCATCGACAATGCGGTAAAATACACGCCCCCCGGCGCGGCCATCGTGCTATCGGCCCTGCCCCGGGGGCAGTTCGTCGCCCTGTCGGTGGCGGACGAAGGGCCCGGTATTTCCGATGACCGCAAGCCCCATATCTTTGAAATGTTTTACACCGGCGAACACCCCGTGGCGGACAGCCGCCGCAGCCTGGGGGTAGGGCTGGCCCTGTGCCGCACCATCGTGGAGGCCCACGGCGGACACATCGAACTGACCGACAACACGCCCCACGGCTGTGTGTTCACCTTTACCGTGCCCCTGGGGGAGGTAACGCTGCATGAATAAACCGCTGATCCTGGTGGTGGAGGATGACGCCCCCATCCGCAATCTGATCGCCACCACCCTGAAAGCCCACGACTACCGCTTCACCCTGGCCTGCAACGGCGAGGAAGCCCTGCGGGAAGCCGCCACCGCCAACCCGGATATTCTGCTGCTGGACCTGGGGCTGCCCGACCTGGACGGGGTGGAGATCATCCGCCGGGTGCGCAGCTGGTCCGACATGCCCATCATCGTGCTCAGCGCCCGCAGCGAGGATGCCGACAAGATCGAGGCCCTGGACTCCGGCGCTGACGACTACCTGACCAAACCCTTCTCGGTGGAAGAACTGCTGGCCCGGCTGCGGGTGACCCTGCGGCGGCTGGCCGCCCTGCCCAGCAGCGGCAGCCCGGTGTTCATCAACGGACAGCTGCGCATCGATTTTGCGGCAGGCTGCGCTTTTTTGGGGGACAAGGAGCTGCACCTGACCCCCATTGAGTACAAGCTGCTCTGCCTGATGGCCCGCAACTGCGGCAAGGTGCTGACCCACACCTACATCACCCAGAAGGTCTGGGGCACCAGCTGGGAAAACGACGTGGCCTCCCTGCGGGTGTTCATGGCCACCCTGCGCAAAAAACTGGAATCCGCCCCCGGTTCCCCCCAGTACATCCAGACCCACATCGGTGTGGGTTACCGCATGATGAAGATCGAATGAACCGCCGCGCCCTCCCCCACCGGAAGGGCGCGGTTTTTGCCCTGCGCATTGAAAAATGACCGGCGCGATGGTATGATAAGGACACAGCATTTTGTCAACACAACGGAGGCCCCCATGGAGAAGGAACACCAGCCGCTGCCCACCTGTGATATCATGGGTGTACACATCGCCGTGACCGATATGGAAAAGACCAAGGCCCTGATCGCCCGGAACTTACAGACCTGGCGCGGGCGTTATATCTGCGTGGCCAACGTGCACACCACCGTCACCGCCTCCCGCGACGCGGCCTACCGGGCCGTACAGAACGGGGCGGTGCTGGCCCTGCCGGACGGGGGGCCCCTGTCCCAGTACAGCCGCCGCAAGGGCTTTTCCAACGCCGCCCGGGTCACCGGGCCCGACCTGATGCGGGAACTGCTGCAGGACAGCGCCAAGACCCCCTGCCGCCACTTTTTCTACGGTTCCACCCCGGAAACGCTGGACCTGCTGCGCCGCAAGATCGAAACCGCCTATCCCGGTGCCGTGATCGCGGGGATGGTCTCGCCCCCGTTCCGCGCCCTGACCCCCGAGGAGGACGCCGCCATGGTGGCCCGGATCAACGCCGCCAAACCGGACCTGGTATGGGTGGGACTGGGCGCCCCCAAACAGGAGCGTTGGATGGCCGACCACCAGGGCGCCGTGCAGGCACTGATGATCGGCGTGGGCGCCGCCTTTGACTACGAGGCCGGCAACATCCGCCGGGCACCCCAGTGGATGCAGCGGTGCAGCCTGGAATGGCTGTACCGCCTGCTGCAGGACCCCCGCCGCCTGCTGGGGCGGTATCTTTCCACCAATCTGCGCTTTCTGTGGTGGACCTGCCGCCACTAAGAACCAGTCTGCCGCCAGCCGGAAGGTTCCGGCTGGCGGCAGACTGGTTCTTATCGCTTTCTATCCTTTCACAGGGATTTTTCCCCCAGGGCACGGCCTGTGCGGTGCCGGGCCCGTTCCACCTGTTCGGGGTTGTCCATCATATAGCGCAGCACCAGCACATTGGCGGCAAACAGCACAGCGATCTTGGCCGGCATGCCCAGCATATCCAGCGGGTTCTCGCCCCCGCCGCAGCGCAGCACCACATCGGCCAGGGCATTGGCCGGGGTATCCGGGCAGTAAGTCAGCAGAATCACCCGGGCGCCGCTGCCCCGGGCCAGGCGCAGCGTCTCCAGTGTGTCCCGCACCAGGCCGGAGTAGGAGACAAACAGCACCGTGTCTTCCGGCCCCATCAGGCTGGCAGCCACCGCCTGCATGTGGGTGTCCCCCGCTGTGCGGAATTTGTTGGACAGCGAAGCGAACCGGGACCAGATATCTTTGGCCAGAATCTGCCCGCTGCCTTGCCCCAGGCAATACACCTGCCGGGCGTTTTTCAACAACGCGGCGGCCTGGTCCACCGCCGCCAGTTCCAGCGCCCCCCGCATGGCGGACAGCATCTCCACCACAGACTCCGACGCATAGCGGTAAAGGGTGGCTGTGTCCGCCCCGGGTTCCAGCCGGGTGGGCAGCGGGCTGACCATGGCATTGGCCTGGGCAATGGCGATCTTCATCTCGTGGTAGCCCTCAAACCCCAGCGCCCGGCAGAACCGGAAGATGGTGGCCTCGGCCACCTGACACACCTGGGCCAGCTGGGAGATGGACAGGTTCTGGGCCCCCTGGGGATTTTGCAGCAGATAATCCGCCACCAGCCGCCCTGAGCGGGTGAGTTCAGGGCGCTTTTCCCGCAGCATCTGCCAGAAATTCTCCATCAGCACGCCTTTTCCGCCCCCCCTTTTTGAAAAAAACTTTCTTTTCTATAAGTATAAAGGTCCTTGACACGTTTGCGCAATGGGCAGCTCGCCTAAAATTGTGGGGGCCGTTTTGTGGATTTTCCCAAAAAGAACCGCAGGGCAGATGCCCTGTACGGTGCATCCGCCCTGCGGTTTGGTAACTTTTTTCAGCCCTCGGGGGTAAAGGCATCCTTGCCCAGGCCGCAGACGGGGCAGACCCAATCAGCGGGAACATCCTCCCAGGGGGTGCCGGGGGCGATGCCGTTGTCGGGATCGCCCAGAGCGGGATCATAAACATAGCCACAGGGGCAGGCAAACTTTTCCATGGGTATAACTCTCCTTTATGCGTATCGTTTGGTAGGGATCAGGCTTTCCACAGGCCGTGGAGGTTGCAGTAGGCGAACACCGCCACCACCTCATCGCCCTCAGTCAGGGCAAAGTCAGCCTTGGGGGCCTGGCCGGGCTGCAGATACTTGATCTGGCTGCCCTGCTTGGTCTGCAGCGTGATCCACTGGATATAGTGGGCATCCACCATGGGATGCTCCACGCTGCCCACCGCCACATGGACGGTGCCGTTCTCCACGGTGTAGACGGGGATATGCTTTTCATGGGCGGCTTCCACCGTGCCGGGGACCAGTTCGGTCATTTTCTGGCCGCAGCAGAAGACGGGCACGCCTTTATCCTGGACCTTGGTGATGATATTGCCGCAGTGTTCGCAAATATAGTATTTCAGTTCCATCGTATGCCTCCATTGTTTGGTTGTGCAGATTGGATTAGGATTTTTTCTTATCTTTTGAACCGCGCTCCCCGGTTCATATTTATATTATATCATACCTTTTTTCTTTGTAAAGGGCTTTTTAAGATTTATTATTAATTTTTTGTTTTATTTTGTAAACTTTTGTCTTTTTTCCCTCTTACCGTGCG
>DXBO01000133.1 GCA_019116485.1 Candidatus Gemmiger excrementavium | reverse complement strand
GGCCGCTGCGATATATTGTTATCTGCGAAAGCGTGTATCGTATTGTCAGCGAAGAGAGGGAGCTTTATGAAACCATCCTACCAGAAAACGATGTATGCCTGCTTTGTGGCCTACATCGTTCAAGCAGTGGTCAACTGCTTTGCACCGCTGCTGTTTGTGACATTCCAAAACCGGTATTCCATCCCGCTGGCGCAGATCACCGCCCTGATCACCATCAATTTTGCGGTGCAGCTGGCGGTCGATCTGCTGTCCACCGGGTTTGTGGACCGCATCGGATACCGGGCGGCGGCGCTGCTGGCCCACGGCTGCGCCGCCGTGGGCCTGGTTGGCCTGGCCTTCCTGCCCGACCTGCTGCCCGACCCGTTTTGGGGCCTGCTGGCGGCGGTCTGCATCTACGCCACCGGCGGCGGGCTGATCGAGGTGCTGGTCAGCCCCATCATCGAGGCCTGCCCCACCGACAACAAGGAAGCCGCCATGAGCCTGCTGCACTCCTTCTACTGCTGGGGCCACATGGGTGTGGTGCTGTTGTCCACCGCCTTTTTCGCGCTGTTTGGCACCGGGAACTGGAAGCTGCTGACGCTGGCCTGGGCGGTACTGCCCATCGCCAACGGGATCGCGTTTGCCAGGGTCCCCATCCCGACGCTGGCTGCGGAAGGCGAGCGGGGGCCGACACTGGGCCAGCTGCTGCGCCGCCGGCTGTTCTGGGTCTTTCTTGTGATGATGCTCTGCGCCGGCGCCAGCGAGCAGGCCGTCAGCCAGTGGGCCTCCACCTTCGCCGAGCAGGCGCTGGGCGTCAGCAAGACGGTGGGCGACCTGGCCGGGCCGATGGCTTTTGCCCTGCTGATGGGCACATCCCGCCTGCTCTACGGCAAGTATGGCGACCGGCTGGATCTGGATCGGTTTATGAAATTCAGCTGCCTGCTGTGCATCGCCGCCTATTTGTGCATCGCGCTGGTGCCGGTGCCCGCGCTGGGGCTGGTCGGCTGTGCGGTGTGCGGTTTTTCGGTGGGCATCATGTGGCCGGGCACCTTCAGCAAGGCGTCGGCCTCGCTGAAAGGCGGCACCGCCATGTTTGCCCTGCTGGCGCTGGCCGGCGACCTGGGCTGCTCCGCCGGGCCCACACTGGCCGGCATGGTCTCCAGCAGCCTGCACGATGACCTGCGGGCGGGCATCCTGGCCGCCATATGCTTCCCGGTTTTGCTGCTGGTCGGTGTGCTGGCCCTGAAACGCCGCAGGCAAGCACCCGCCCCGGCAAAATGAGTGGCCGCCCGAAATCATTCCAGCCCTTGGCCCATGAATGTGGATAGACGGGTGATCTCCCTTATCCAGAAATGGCAGTCTTTTCCCCCTTTTGCTGTGGTCTTTCTCCCAAGCGCGGTGCACTGTTTGAATGCATCTGCAAGGATGCCGAGGAAGCGCACCGCCTGTGCGAGGACCGGATGATGCGCCAGGAGCGGTATTGATCCACAAATAGAACACGGAGGGCCCGGTGGCCCCTCCGTGTTTGTTTCGCATACCTTTCTCTGCTCTTGCGTCTTTAGAGGTAATATGCCGCAAACTGGTATTGGTCACAAGAGAGATTGACAGGTGCAAGATTTTAGGACAAAATAAAGTACGCTTTATATTATCCTATACTACCGCGTCGATCGCCGAACTGTACGGCGTGCGCAGCAACGTGGTACCCAAAGGATGACCCGGAAGAGCTGCAAACCTGGGTGGATGAGATCCACACGGAAATGGCAACGTGCGGCCCACTGCCCTCCTTTGACAGCTTTTTGAATCGACTGTATCAAAACATGGCCTATATTCCGTTGCCGTCCCGCCAGGCCAGCGCAAAAAAGTTTATTGCCACAGCCATCCGGCTTTCCAAAGAATATCAGCTGGATGTGAAAATCGTGGAACACTTCGAAAGGATCTCGGCGGTCTACTATTTCGATGGGTGCAGCAGCATGGGATTTTTGAAGGAAATTCTCTGCCAGTCTGATGACATTGCCATTTTTACCGACGAGGGCGGCTTTGAGATTGGCCTGCACCTGGAATATTATACCCATGCAGTCTACCAGCAAGGGCGGCGGCTGTACCCGTGATTTGCAGCGGCCACATCTTCATAAAGAGGTCCACGCCATTGACACCCACCACATCTTGTGGTATCCTGTATCTGTAATTGATTTTTATGCCACTGCCTTCGCAGCGGCATAGTGTGGGGATTTTCCCCTCCGATCCAGTTTGTAAGCCCTGTATGTTGCCTGCCTGTGCGGCAGCGGATACAGGGCTTTTTCTTTTGGCGGCGCAGCTGCCAACACATGGCGAGAAGGATGGAACCACAGCTTTCGGGCTGCGCGTTCCCATCGTTCTCGCCTTTTTGTTTGTCCAAACGGCGATTGCCTTTGGAAATAGAAATCCATACAGAAAGGATGCGAAACCACAATGAATGAAACCATGACCTATGCGGATGCTTTTACCAGAGCATTTGCCCGCGAACCCGAATTCTTGTCTTTCCTGCACACCATGCAGGACCGCTCCCGCTGGGAGCGGCAGCCGGCCCGCGAACTGGAAATCATCGCACTGGACGAACACGACCCGCTTACCCGGACCCTGCGCCGTCAATACGAGCATCAGGGGCAGGCGGGCGTGCTGGACGACACGATGGAACACACCCGCCTGCTGCTGAAGGCGCAGGATGACCTTCTGCCGGTGCGCAGCTGCGCGATCAAAACGATCCTCGACCGTGCCCGCATCAGCGGCTCGGCCCTGGGCCAGCTGAGCAAACCGCATCTGGCCGAGGTGCTGAACCGCTGCCTGCACATTGCCCGCGGGGATACCCTGCTGTGGTATTCCGACGGGAAGGTGTCCGCGGTCCACGGCGGCGACGCCAACGACTATGCGGTGCTGGAGATCCCGGAACTGTTCGAACATACCGTATGCTATCTGGCAACTCGCTACCCTGGGTACCAATTTGCGGGCGGGTCGTTCGACCACCAGATGGTCACCGCCATCTGGGAACTGACCGGCCAGGATGACCTGGTTGAGACCTACCGGCAAGCCCTGGCCCACCACGGCCTGCTGGATGAGGAGACCTCGATCCGGCCCGCCGTGCGGCTGGCCACTTCCAACACCGGCGTCAGCGGGGCCAACCTCTACCCGATGCTGCTGGAAGGCCATGATGCCAAGATCATCCCGCTGGGCAGCCCCATCCGGGAAAACCACAAGGGAGACGCCGACCTGGCCCAATTCGATGAGAACCTGGACAAACTGTTTGCCCAGTATGAAGCCAGCCTTGGCGCCTTGACCGCACTGCTGGACATCGAGCTGGCCTACCCGGCCAACGTGATGCAGGCGGTACTGAAGGAGCTGGGCGTGGGCAAGCGTCTTTCGATGGAGGCTGTGGAGCAATACCGCGCCCAGATCGGCGACGAGCCGGACACCGCCCACGGGGTCTACCAGGCCATGATGGAGGTGCTGTTCTACTTGCAGCGGGACGGCGCCACCGGCTCCAAAATCGCCGAGACGGAGGAAAATCTGGCCCGTGCGCTGAAGGGGCACTGGAGCAGCTACGACCTGCCCGGCGAGCTGAAATGGTGAGGTGAATGATATGGCGTTGAATCTTGACTACAAGCCCGTAGAGCTGGTCAGCACCGCCGGCATGGCGGAGGAAGACTGGCTGGACTGGCGGCGCAAAGGCATCGGCGGCAGCGACAGCGCGGCCGTCATGGGCTGTTCGCCGTTCTGCACCACCCGCGACCTCTACTACGACAAGCGCGGCATCGCCCCGGCCACGCGGGAAGAACCCAACTGGGTCACGCTGCAGGTGGGACATTTGCTGGAGCCGCTGGTGGCGGAGATCTTCGCCCGCCAGACCGGCCACCGCGTCTACCAGATCCAGATGATGTACCGGCATCCGCTGTACCCATTCATGCAGGCGGATGTGGACTACTTCATCGAGACCGACGACGGCCGACACGGCATCCTGGAATGCAAGACCTCCCACCCCAACAACAAGGTCAAGTGGGAGAACAACGCGATTCCCTACAACTACGAGCTGCAGTGCCGCCATTATATGGCGGTGATGAACCTCGACTTTGTCTGGATCGCCTGCCTGTTTTCCAACTCGGAATCCGGTTTCGTCAAGCGGTACATCGAGCGGGACCTCGACATGGAGGAGGAGCTGATCCGCAACGAGCAGCATTTCTGGGAAGACTATATCCAGGCGGGCGTCGAACCGCCCTACACCGAGGACGGCGACCTGGTACTGGCCAGTCTGCGCAAGCATTACGGGCCGTCCGACCCGGAGGAACCGGCTGTTGTGCTGGCTCCTGCGCTGGCGGCCGATCTGCACCGCTATGTGCAGCTGAAAGCCCGCAAGCAGGAGTTCGACCAGAAAAGCCGGGAAGCTGACAAACGCATGAAGGAAGCCCTCGCCCCAGTTTTGGACGCGATGGGCACTGCGGAGCGAGCGACGCTCTCCAAAGACCGCGTCACCTACACCGTCAGCTATGCGTCCCGCTACCGCCACAGCATTTCCAAAGAGAACCTGGAAAAGCTCAAACTCGACCAGCCGGAGGTGTATGACGCCTACGCGACGGTCAGCGAGAGCCGGACCTGTTCTGTCAAAGTAAAGGAGGAAGCCAAATGATCGACTTGATGTTGAAAAAGGTCCTGTCCGCCCAAGTGGTTTACATCTGCGCTCCGCTGCGGGACTGCCTCGACAGCGAGGTGATCGAAAACCAGAGGCGCGCCAAACGGTATGCCACCGACGTGATGGAATTCTACGAGTGCAAGACCATCGCGCCGCAGCCCTATCTGCCGGAGATGCTGGACCTGGACGACCCGCGCCAATACGGACTCTCGCTTCGGTTCCGCGAAGAGCTGATGGGGCTCTGTACCGTCATCCTGGTCTGCGGAGAAGCGCTGACTCCGGAGATGCAGCAGGAACTGCTGCTGGCCATTGGCAAAGGGCTGCTGATCGTGACCCAGCCGGAAAATGCCGCCCTCGTACACGCTTTTTTGCTGAACAGAGGGTTGAGCCCGGAGGTGGGGTTATGATCGCCACCTACGAGAAAACCATCTACAAGGACGAAAGCTGCGGTTTCTGCATCTGCGCCTACCGCACCGGCGATGAGACCGTCCCCGCGACCGCCCGTAAGGCAGGCAGCCGGGACGGGCACATCCACTTTACGGCCACCGGCTATCTGCTGCCGGAGACCGGTGCGGTGGAGGTGGACCTGAACGGGCACTGGGAAAAAGGCCGCTACGGCCCCCAGCTGGCGGTGGACAGCTACCGGGAGATTTTACCTGCCACCGAGGCGGGGATTCTGGGGTATCTGTCCTCCGGGCTCATCAAGGGCATCGGCCCCAAGACAGCCCGCCAGCTGGTGGACGCCTTTGGGCTGGACACACTGCAGGTGCTGGACAAAACACCGGAGCGGCTGCTTGGCATCAAGGGCATTGCCGCCAAAAAGCTGGAGCGGATCGTATCTACCTATCAGGATGCCAAGGCCCTGCGGGAGATCGTGAGTTTCCTCGCGCCGTTCGGGGTCAGCGTCCGCAAGTGTATGCAGATCCGCGAAGCCTACGGCGGGCAGGCCATCCAGATTTTGAAGACCTCGCCCTATGCCCTGTGCCGCATTCACGGCTTTGGTTTCAAGACCGTGGATGAGATTGCCCGCCGGATGCACGTCCGGCCGGACGATCCACAGCGCATCCAGGGCGCCTTGCTCTACACCTTGGAGGAAGCCGGCCATGCCGGGCATCTCTACCTGCCAAGGGAAGACCTGATTCGCCAGGCAGCCCGGCTGCTGAAAGAAGGAGCCGCCAGCGTTGACATTTCTGACAGCCATATTGCCGCGCAGGTGTACGAACTGGCCATGCAGCGGGCGCTCTGCGTCTGTGGCGAGGCGGTCTACCGCCGCCGGCTGTACGAAGCGGAAACCCGCACGGCGGAACTGGTGGCCGCGTTGGCCCGGCAGCCGGTGCGCGCGTATCCCAATTTTGACGCCGTATTGGCGCAGAGCCAGAAAGAACAGGGGCTGATGCTCTCCACCCGTCAGTGCGAGGCGGTGCGCTGCTGTTTACAGCAGCCGTTTTCCATCCTCACCGGCGGGCCGGGCACCGGCAAAACCACCGTCCTCAAGGTGATTCTGGATGTCTACCAGAAGCTCGAAGGCGGAACCATCCTTCAGGCCGCCCCCACCGGCCGCGCTGCCCGCCGTATGATGCAGAGCACCGGCCACCCTGCCGGGACGCTGCACAGCGTGCTGGGCCTTGTGGCCAAAGGTGAGGGCGGCGCTTACCACACCAAAGGCTTAGCGCCGCTGGCAGCTGACTTTGTGGTGGTGGACGAGACTTCGATGATGGATATTTTCCTGGCCGAAGAGTTGTTCCGGCGTATCCGGCCCGGCGCCAAGATACTGCTGGTGGGCGATGCCGACCAGCTGCCCAGTGTGGGGCCCGGCAACGTCTTCCGCGACCTGATCCGTTCCGGCGTGCTGCCGGTCACCCAGCTGGACACGGTGTTCCGGCAGAGCGGCGCGAGCCGCATTGCCCTCAACGCCCAGCTGATCCGACAAAACAGGGCTACGCTGCTGGAAGGGCCCGACTTCGAGTTCCTGCCCTGTAGCGACGAAACCGCGGCCAGCGCGATGATCCAGCGCCTGTATCAGGACGAGATCGCCCGTGTGGGCATTGAACAGGTGCAGGTGTTGTCGCCCTTTGCCTCCCGCGGGGCGGTCAGCGTCAAAAGTCTGAACCCCGTATTGCGGAATCTGGTCAATCCGGCGCGCTTCTGCGTGCAGGAGTGGCAGATCGGTGACACGCTGTTCCGGGAGGGCGACCGCATCGTGCAGACCAGGAACCAGGGCGAGATCAGCAACGGCGATACCAGCGTTGTGCGCAGCATCCGCAAGAATGAAGAGGGAGAAATCACCGCCCTGCTGGATTTTGGAGACGGCCGCACCGTCGAGTATGACGAGCGCGACATGGCCCACATCCAGCTGGCCTACGCCCTGACCATTCACAAGAGTCAGGGCGGCGAGTATGCGGTGGTGATCCTGCCCATGCTGCCAAGCTTTTACAAGCTGCTGAGCCGGAATCTTGTCTACACCGCCATCACCCGCGCCAAGAAACGGGTGATCCTGGTGGGGCAGAAGAAGGCTTTGTACATGGCCATCCACAAAGATGGCAGCGACCAGCGAAATTCGATGCTGGCAAACCGGTTGTCGGCGCTATTTTCCTGTAAAGACGATGCGGCGAACCAGCCGGAATTCCACGAAATGACAACAGAACAGAAAGAGGTGTCTTAACCATGAATGCAATTCGCACCCCAATGTATGACGAAAACGCCGCCGTGGCCGCCCTCAACCATGTGGAGGGCTTTGACCCCAGGCAGTATATGCGCGCCACCTCCACCGAGGAGGGACAGGGACTGTACTTGGACGTAAAGTATCGCAAACTGTGGTTCCGTCTGGCGCACCCGCTGGGCAAGATCAAGAAGATCTTCCACGCCCTGAACGCCGAAGTCGCCATCTGTGAGGCCCGCGTTTATTTGAACAAGGATGACCCGGAGGAGCAGTATGTGGGCAGCGGCACCGCGCAGCGATTTTTCAAGGCCGGGGACAAGTTCGGCGAAAGCTATGTGGAGAGCGCCGAGACTGCCGCAGTCGGGCGTGCCCTGGCTGAGGCCGGGTTTGGCTCCCAGTTCAGCGACTGCGACGTGACCGAACCGGAGGACGCCACCCTGGCCGATGCGCCGGTTGCCGCCGCACCTGCGCCCGGTGTTGGCCCCACACCCGCTGCGGCTCCCGCGCCTGCACCGACCGCTCCGACGGCAAGACGCAGTCCCGCACCGGCACCTGCACCAGCGGCCGCAACGCCGCCGGTCCAGGAACCTGCCTTGGCGCCCGGTATGTCCTTTGAACAGGCCTATGCCGCCATGACATTGGATAAGGCCAAGGCCGTCATGATCGACTGCGGCTGCTACCGGGGCCAGACCCTGGGGCAGCTGGCGCTGACCAAGCCCGGCAGCCTGCACTGGTATGTGGACAGCTACAAGGGCAGCAACAACCTGCTGCGCGCCGCCGCCAAGTATCTGCTGGACCGGGCCGCGGCCTGATGCCGGCCAAAGGAGGGGTCCGACGTGAGCCAACATAACTTTCCCTACACGATGCGGGATGTCGTATCTTTGCTGCCGCTGCGGATCCGTCGCCGCCGGGCCCTCTCGATCGACGTGGACTGCCCCTTCTGCGGGGACACCAAAGGCAAGATGAACATCAATTTTGAAAAGCAGGTGTTCAACTGCAACCGGTGCCGCACCCACGGCGGGATGGTGGAACTGTACGCCAAATTCTTCGGCATCTCCAACACCCAGGCCAACGCCGAGATCTTCTCGGTGGTCTGCCGGCACGAAGCGCCCCGCATGGCGCCTGTCCCGGTGCTGCTGCCGAAAGCAGCGGTCCGGGAGGCAAAGCGGGCCAACGCCCTGGCCATCGACCAGACCTTCCGCACCCTGCTGGCCCTGCTGCCGCTGGCGGACAGCCATCACAGCGACCTGCACCGGCGCGGGCTGAACGATGACCAGATCGAGCAATCCCTCTACCGCAGCGTGCCCGCGTTCGGCTACCGTGCGCTGGCCGCGCAGTTGCTGCAGATGGGATGTCAATTGGAAGGCGTGCCTGGCTTTTACAGGGCCAAGGATGGCAGCTGGACGCTGGCCTGTACACCGCGGCGCACCGGGTACTTTGTCCCGGTGTTCTCGGTGGGCGGGCTGCTCCAGGGATGCCAGATCCGCGTGGATCACCCGGGAGAATCGGGCGGCAAGTATATCTGGCTGTCCAGCGCCGAGCGAAACGGTGGCGTCACCTCCGGCTCGCCGGTACATTTTGTCGGGAACCCGGCCGATGCCACCGTCTGGATCACCGAGGGTCCGCTGAAGGCTACTGTAGCTGCCTGCTTGTCCGGCCATAGCTTTCTGGCCGTGGCTGGCGCCAACCAGTTGGGCAGCCTGCCGGATGCGCTGGCCTGCCTGAAAGGGTTCGGCTGCCGCAATGTGTGCGAGGCCTTCGACATGGACAAGCTGCAGAACCCCCATGTGGCCGCAGGCGCCCAAAAGGTGCTGGAACTGGCCAAAAGCATGGGCTTTGCCGTCCGCCAGATCCGCTGGGACCCCAGGTACAAGGGCATTGATGATTACTTACTGAGCAAGAGACAAGAAAATTGAACCGTAACCACGACCGGGAGGATGGCAAACGCCGTCCTCCCGATTCATTTAGGGAGGAAAGCACCATGAATATGAATTGTAAGGATGCCGAAAAGCTCACACAGCAGCTGGAAGCCGCCGCGCTGGGTCCCGACGATACCTTTGCCTTTTCCTGTGACCGCTGCGGCCGCTGCTGCCGAGATCGCGAGGACATTTTGCTCAATCCGGGCGATCTGTTCCGCATTGCCAAGTTCCTGAACAAAACGCCGCGCCAGGTCATGGAGGAATACTGCGAAGGATATATCGGGCCCGATTCACAGATTCCGATCATTCGTCTGAAACCCAAGGCTTACCGCAATACCTGCCCGTTCCTCGGGCCGGACGGCTGTAAGATCCACGCCGCCAAGCCGACGGTGTGCGCCCTGTTCCCACTCGGGCGGGCCTACATCACCACCAAAGATAAGCTCGTCTACTTCTGCCAGCCGATCACCTGCGGATCGGATAAGCGGACCCATACCGTCCGCGAGTGGCTGGAGGAATTCGGCAGGAGTTTCACGGATGAAGATACCATCCGTTGGATGAAACTGACGCCGCGGCTCACAATCTGGATGCAGCAGACCGGTGCGGCGCTGAGCGAAGATACCAGACGTAAAATTTGGTTCCTGATAGCGGAGCTTTGCTATCTGCACTATGACATCCACAGACCGTTCAGCGAACAGTTTGCCGAAAACACAGAAATTTTGTTGAGCGCCCTGCCGGGCGCCTGACCTACATAACAAAAGCACCTGTACAAGAACCACCATCGCGGTCGTTCTGTACAGGTGCTTTTGCTTGGCATGGGAGAAGAGCCTCAGTTCAGTGCGCGGCTCTTGTCGAATTTCTGCAGTACGATCAGGAACCTGTGGCACAGCTCCTGCTGCAAGTCCGGGTCGTATCGCCCCGCTTCATCAAAGGAACCGCTAACAATCATAGGGCGATAACACTCAAACAGTTCCAAGACCGCTTCCGGTTCCTGGCTCTTGGCGCGGTCTATAAGTTTCTCAAATTTCATTTGACTTTCTTTTCCCGCAGCAAAGCATTGCGGATCTTGCGAATTGCAGAGGAATAGCGGATCTGCACTTTGTTTGCCGTTATTCCTGTGAGTTTCTGGAGCCCTGCACATCTGAGGTCCAGGATGATATGTCAGTACAAAATATCCGCCGCATCCCGGGAAAGGGTGCACAGGATTTTATGCAATTGCCACCTTTACAGGAATTTCACTTCATACGGCTTTAGGTAAATGGCCGCATCCACACCCAGCAGTGCCGGGCTGTCAAGATGAACGGTCTGCGGCTGCTCACTGAAATTGAACAAACCGGTCAATCTGTGCGTGCCGCCGCGGCGAACCATGGCCAGCACGGCAGGGTTATCGCCGCCCCAGGTTGTAACGCTGGCATTGGGTTCAAAGCAAGGGCCGCTGCGCAGGGTGCGCAGTTCGGCCAGCCCTTGCCAGATGCGGTTTTGTAACGTACCGGGACGTCTGCGCAGTACGGCTTTGCGCCAGTTGAACACCGTGCGATGCAAGTTGCGGCTGTCATCGGCCCGGTTCGGATCATCTTTGTAATCCCAGCCATTGAGCTGGCCGATCTCATCACCGCTGTTGAGCATCAACGTCCCTTTGCAAAAGGACACCGCACTGTGCAGCAGCAAAATGCGCTTGACGGCCAAGTCCATTGCGGCGTCACTTTTGTGTTCCACTGCCGTTTCCACGCCGCACAGGCTGGCTGTAGTGCCGCAGCTTCGTGCATCACCGGTACCAGGATCGTAATTATACAGTTCCCCCCTGGCCCAGCTGCCAGGGTATTCCCCGTCGTAAAATCGATAAAGATATTCCTTGTGCCGCTGCGGGTCAATGCCCAGGCGGCGTTCTTCGTCCTCATCCAGCCCCCAGCCGATGTCATCATGGCAGCGCAGATAGTTGATGAACCAGCAGTGTTCCGGTAAGGCGTTCAGCTCATCGAGCTGTGCTTTGAGCAGGCGCGTGTCCCGTGTGGCCAGCGCCGCCCACAGGTTGACCATTACCGAGACGTTGTAAAGCATATGGCACTCAGGCTTTACCGGCGTGCCATAATAGGCGGCCAGTTCCCGTGGGGCCATGACCACCTCGCCCTTTATTATGACTGCCGGACAGACGCATTCCAGAATCATGCGCACCATGCGCACAATGGTATGCACCTGCGGCAGGTTGCGGCAGGTCGTCCCGAGTGTTTTCCAGATATAGGGTACCGCGTCTATGCGCAGTACCTCGACACCCAGGTTGGCCAGATTCAACATGCTTTTGACCATCTCCACCAGCACAGCCGGATTGCGGTAATTGAGATCCCACTGGTACGGGTGGAAGGTGGTCAGCACCCACCGCTGCATTTCTTCGTTCCAGGTAAAATTACCCGGCGCGGTATTGGGAAACACCTGCGGCACCGTTTGCTCATACAGATCGGGGATGGTTCGGTCCGGGTAGCAGCAGTAGTAGTTCTGGTACACCGGGTCACCGGCCTTGGCGCGGAGAGCCCAAGGGTGGGTGTCAGCGGTGTGGTTCATCACAAAATCCAGGCAGAGGCTGATGCCTGCCATGCGCAGCTGCTTCGTCAGGGCGGCGAGGTCGGCGTTCGTGCCCAGGGACGGGTCCACGGTGTCGAAATCCTCCACCGCGTATCCCCCGTCGTTGTAGGGGTGCGGCATTTTGAGCAGAGGCATCAGGTGCAGGTAGGTGACCCCCTGTTGCTGCAGATAAGCCAGCTTCTTTACCAACTTTTTGAGGTTGCCGGCAAACAGGTCGGTGTACATGGTCATGCCCTGCATAGAACCGCGGCGGTACCAGTCAGGATCTTTCTCTCGATCCGCGTCCAGTGCCCGCAGTTCCGCGCTGCGCCCGGCATAAGCGGCGAACATCTCGGCTTCCAGCGCGTCGAGTGCAGCGCGGTCGTTGTACAGCTCCATGAACAGCCATTCCAGCTCATCCTTATGCCGGGCCAAGCGGTGCTCCCATTGTTCTTGCATGGCATTTTCCTCTCCTTCAGGCCAGGGTGTATTGTACAATATCCAGGTTTACAGGCCCACCGTCCGCGCCGAAGGTAATGCCCTGTGCCTCAAGCGGCGTATCCAACACGGCGGAAAGGACCCTCTCGCCGTTGTTGACGAACAGTTCAGCGCAATCTTTGTCCAAGATCAGCCGCAACGTCAGTTTTCCGTTTTGGGGGGCAGCCTTGATATGCCGGGTATGGGGGATATCTCGCCGGCTGCCGCCATGGCTGCGGTCAAAGGCCAGCTCGCACCGATCGAGGTCGCATCGGATCTCGTTGTACAGGGCTGCATCTTCAGCAAACCGCAGCGTAAACCGGCGGCATTCGGGGCTGGCATCCACATCAATCCGTACAGTCAGATCCAGGCTGCGGCCGCTGATTCCCGGCAAAGCGGCCCGCTCCTCCACAGCAACGCCTGAGAGTTCGGTCTTACCCTGCCACAGCGTTTCGATTTCCCGCACAGGGGTCTGATACAGACGCCCGTCCTTGATGGTCAACTCCCGCGGCAGAGTCATGCGGCCAAACCAGGGCTTTCCGCCGGCGCATGGTGTTCCCGGTACGGTGGCCCAGCTCTGCATCCAGGCCACCATGATGCGCCGTCCGTCAGGCGCCAGGGTCGTCTGGGGCGCGTAAAAATCCAGCCCGTAATCAACAGCCTGCACCTTCTGACGGGCGAAGGCGTGGGTGGCGGGGTCATATAACCCCAGCAGCGCCACCGTTCCCTCCCCGGCGTGAAACTCGCTGTCAGCGGTCGCTCTCATCTCCTGGGGGCTGACCAGCAGCACCTGCATACCATCCAGCGCAAAAAAGTCGGGGCACTCCCACATTTTGCCCAGTTCTCCACAGCTGGAGTCCAGCACTGAGACAAACTTCCACTGGCGGCCGTCCGCGCTTTCAAACAGCAGGACGCTTCCCTGATGTTTCTCATGCCGGCAGGCGATCACGCTGTAGTAGGTGCCGCCTTCCTGCCAGATCTTCGGGTCACGGAAATCCACCGCATGGAACCCGTCCGGCAGTTGTTCCGTCGAAATGACCGGATTGTGCTGGTCCTTGCAAAAATCTCTGCCGTTGCCTGCAGCGATGCATTGCATCTGCAGCTCCTTGTGGCCGGTACCGGCAGGCTGTACGCCGGTGTACATCAGCAGCAGGCGTCCATCCGGCATTGGCACGGCGCTGCCGGAAAAGCACCCGGCTGCATCGGCGACCGTGTCCGGGGCCAGGGCACAGGGCATATAGTTCCAGTGCAGCAAATCCGTGCTGACCGCGTGGCCCCAATGCATGGGCCCCCAAACGGTGCTGTAGGGATGGTACTGGTAGAACAGATGGTAGGCGCCGTCGTAATAGCAGAAACCGTTGGGATCGTTCATCCAACCGACAAGGGGCGTCAAATGGAATCCAAGCCGGTCGGAAGCTGAAATTCTTTCAGCCGCCTTGTGTTCAAATTCACGGACGGCTTCAAGTTTTGTCATTTTGCGCGGCATAGGGAAAATCCTCACTTTGTTTGTTTTGATGTCAGGGTGCCTCTGATCCGCCAAAGCTGCGGGCGATTTTCAGATGGCCTGATGGGAAAAACCTCCAAGGGCCGGCGCCGCAAGGCGCCGGCCGGGGAGAAAGGAGATGTCACTGAGCAGATTCAGCCGTTGCGGGTTCAACGGATGTCTCTCCGGCAGTTTCAACATACCGATCGTAGGCAGCCTGATAGACCTCCAGCAGCTGTTCCATTCCATAGCTGTTCAGGTTGTCCTTGTAGGCGGCCCAGGTCTCGTCGGTGATGCCGCCGTCGCGCAGCCAGGCGGCCTCCTGTTCGGCCACGAAGCCCTCAAAGTCCACGCGGTAGCGGTCGATGGTGTCCAGTTCCTCCTGGGTAAAGACGCAGTCCACGGGGTAAGTGGTGGTGTCGTCCACAAACTGCATCCAGTAATCGTACAGGTCGTTCAGGCGCTCCTGGGCGCGGGGTTCCATCTCAAAGACGTTGGCGTAATAGTCGGAGAGGATCAGCTTCGGACCGGCCACTTCCAGCTCGCTCTTGAGCTCGCCCGCGCTCTTGCCGAATTTTTCCTGGGCTTCCTCGTCGGTGACACTCTGCCACAGGCCGTTCTCGTCCTGCTCGGTGAAGTAGGTGCCGATGGGGCCGTACTGCAGCTGCATGGTGTTTTCAGGGATGTACCACTGGTCGTAGAACTTCAGCAGGTTGATGGGGCTTTCGCAGGCCGAGGTGATGCTCAGGCTGCCCGAGTTGATGCCGCCGCCGTCGCGCACCGTGACGTTGTGGGTGCCGTCGGGCTGCAGCTGCAGGTCCATGCAGACGTCGTTGGTCCAGTTGGTGAAGCCGAAGCCGGCGTA